>NZ_JBHJUO010000027.1:0-102176 GCF_042268445.1 Streptomyces sp. NPDC056169
GGTCCCCCCCGGGCGCGCCGGGGGGCGGCTACCCCGCCCCCCCCCCCGGCCGCTTCCCCCCCGCCCCCCCCCCCGCGGGCCCCGGCCCTGTGGGTTCCCCTGACTCTCGGGATCAGTTAGGTTAGGCTTGCCTAAGTAACGACTTGGGCATCTCCTTCCCTCGCCCCTGGAGAACTCGGATGCGCCCCTTCAGTGCCCACGTCACCCAGCCCACCCCCGCGGAACGCGTGCGCTCGATGCTGGCCACGGCGCACTCGATGACCGTCGTCACCGACGGACGCCGCCGGGAGGTCCATCTCCTGGACGGGACGGGGCCGATGGGCCGCATCCACCTGCACGACCCGTCCGAGGGCGTCCATGGCGCACGGGGCGCGCGCATCCCCGTACGCCTGGAACTCACGGACATCGCCCCCACCGCCGTACGCGAGCGCCTGAGGGCGCGCGTCACCGTGACCGGGCTCCTCGGCTCGGACTACGCGGACGACGCGGCCGAGAGCACCTGCATGGAGTTCGGCCAGGCGCTGCTCGAAGACGCCGAAGGCCGCACGTACGTCACCCTGGACGCGCTCCACGCGGCGGACCCCGACCCCGTCGCCTCCTCCGAGGCGGCCATGCTCACCCACCTCGTCGACGGCCACGCCGAACTCGTCCCCCTGCTCCTGCGCCTCGTCCGGCCGCGCCCCGACCGGCGCCTGGTCCGCGCCCTGCCGGTCGCCCTGGACCGCTACGGCATCACCCTGCGCATGGAGTACCCGGTGGGTCACCGGGACGCACGGCTGCCGTTCCCCACCCCCGTCACCGACATCGGCGAGGCCGGCCCGCGCATCCACGCCCTCCTCGCCGCCGCGCGCCGGTCCTCGCACCCCAACAGCCTGCTGACCTGACGGTCCTGGCCGCCGTGGGCGTGTCCGCGGGCCCGGCTGCGGCACGGGCATTGACGCCTCCGTGAGCGCCGTGCTGCACTTGCGGCGCCCGATGGTTACGTAAACATGCGCGAGACCGACACCTTTGGGCTACCCGGTACCACTTGCCCTCGGTGAACGGAGCCGCCACCATGCACCTCCCCGACGCACCCCTCGGCCGCAGGCGATTCATCACGGCCGCCGCCGTGGCCGCGGGGGCGGTCGCCCTTCCCGGGCTCGGAGCGCCCCGAGCGGCCGCCGCGATCCCGCCGGGGGCCACGTTGCCCGAGCGGGGCATCCACGACGCCTCCGCCGCCACCGCCTGGACCGACGGATTCGTCAGCGGGAACGGGGAGTACGGCGCGGTGGCGTACGGCACGCCGACGGAGGAACGGATCCTGCTCAACCACCACGGCTTCGTCCTGCCCAACGGCACACGCGACACCGAACCGCCGTTGCTCGCCGACCGGCTGGAAGCCGTCCGGGACAGCGCCCTCGCCGGGGACTACGGCGGTGCCGCCGCCGCGTTCGCCTCCGGATGGACCCTTCGCTGGACGCAGACGTTCCACCCCGGCTACGAACTGCGGCTGAGCAGCCCGGCGATGAGCACCGCCGAGAACTACGCCCGCGTGACCGACTTCCGCACCGGAGAGGTCACCCACACGTGGACCGACAGCTCCGGTGTCTGGAAGCGCCGCGTCTTCGTCTCCCGCGCGGACCGGGTCGTCGTCCACGAGCTCACCCCCGCACCCGGACGGACCGTCGACACCACCATCAGGGCGAACACCGCTCTCGAAGGAGTGCCGAACGACGTCTCCTTCACCGCGATCGCCACGCTCAGCGGCCGCGACGGCTATCTCAACCTGCGCGGCACCTACCCCGCGGGCCAGGGAGCGTACGGCTACGAAGGCGTGACCCGGGTCGTGGTCACCGGCACCAAGGCCGCCGTGACGGCCACCGGCTCCGCCCTCGTCGTCTCCAAGGCCGCCACGGTGGTGCTGCTCACCCGACTCGACCGCTACGAGTCGTCCGGGCAGTGGAACGCCAAGCCCCTGCACGCATCCCTTGCCACCCTCCCCACCGACTACGCGACCCTGCTGGCCCGCCACACCCCGCAGCACCGGGCGCTGTTCGACGCGAGCACCCTCGACCTCGGCGTACCCGATGCCGATCGGCGGCTGTCCACCAGCGAGCTGACGGCACGCCAGAACAGTCAGCGGTCGACGATCGACCTCGCGCTCCTGGAGCGGATGTACGACTCGGGCCGCTATCTCTTCGTGAGCTCCTCGGGCGTGCTGCCACCGCGGCTGACCGGCGTCTGGTCCGGCTCGTGGAACGGCGCCTGGGCCGACGACTTCACCACCGACGCCAACATCAACCTCCAGGTGGCCGGCGGCAACATCCTCGGCCACGGCACCGCGATGCGGGGCTACTTCGACCTGATCCTCGGCCAGCTCGACGACTGGCGCGACAACGCCACCCGGCTGTACGGCGCCCGCGGATTCCTCGCCCCGAGCCGCACCGACGGCGAGAGCGGCCACATGCTCCACTTCAACGGCGGCGACTTCCCCGGCCAGTGCTGGACCGGCGGCGCCGACTGGCTGCTCTACCCCCTCGTGGAGTACTACCAGGTCACCGGCGACAACGCCTTCCTCAGGGACAGACTCGGACCGGCGCTGATGGAACTCGCCCTCTTCTACGAGGACTTCCTCACCCGCACCGACGCCGACGGGAAGGTCGTCTTCGTGCCCTCCTTCTCCATGGAGAACTCGCCCTCCAACACCGGGCAGATGCTCTCCGTCAACGCCACCGGCGACATCATGGCCGGCCGACACGCGCTCCGCGCCGCGGTCGAGGCGGCCCACGCCCTCGGCGTCGAACAGGGCCCCGGACAGGGCGTGGCCCGATGGACCGCCCTGCTCGACAGGCTTCCCGCGTACGACGTCAACCAGGACGGCGCCCTCGCCGAGTGGTCCTGGCCCGGGCTCGCCGACCGCTACGACCACCGGCACGTCCACCACCTCTACGGCGCCTGGCCGCTGCACGAGATCAACCCCGAGGAGACGCCCGACCTCGTCCGCGCCTCCCGCCGCGCCCTCGACCTGCGCGGCGACGAGAACATCTCCGCCCACGGCAGCCTGCACCGGGCCCTGGCCCGGGCCCGCCTCAAGGACGGAGCCGGCGTCTACGACAACATCCGGAAGATCCTCGGCAACAACATGGTCCGGCGCTCACTGATGACCTCCCACAACCCCGATCTGCACATCTACAACGCCGACGCGGCCAACGCCCTCCCCGCGGTCGTCTCCGAGGCACTGCTCTACACGCGCCCGGGAATCCTCGAACTCCTCCCGGCTCTGCCCGAGGAGTTCGCCCGGGGCACGATCCGAGGGGTGCGCGGCCGCAACCGGATCCTGGTGGAGAGCCTGAGCTGGGACACGACCGCCCGGAGCGCCACCGTCACGCTCGTCTCCGACATCGCCCAGGACGTCACCCTGGTCTGCCGCCGCGGCATCACCTCGGTGTCCGCCACCGTCGGCGTGGCCCCCTCCCCGCTGGGCGACCACGCGCGGACGGTGACCCTGGCCGCCGGCGTCCGGACCCAGCTCACCTTCGGCCTCATGACCGGCACTTTCCGGGTGGTCAACCAGCACAGCGGGAAGGCACTGGACGTCTCGGGGGCCTCGACCGCCGACGGCGCCGACGTCATCCAGTGGCCCTGGAACGGCGGGGACAACCAGCGGTGGACCCTGCGGCCCGGCTACGACGGCTCCTTCCGCTTCCATAACGTCCACAGCGGCAGAGTCCTCGACAACCCCGGAGCCTCCCCGACGGACGGCCAGGCCCTCGACCAGTGGACGAACACCGACAGCCCGAACCAGTGGTGGCGCCCGGTGCCCACCCCGGCCGGCGACCGGTACCACCTCGTCAACGTGTCGAGCGGCCTGTACCTCGATGTGGAGAACGGCTCCGCGAACGACGGGGCACGGATCGTGCAGCGGGCGGCGAGCGGCGCCCCCGGCCAGGAATGGCGCCTCGAAAGTCCTTGAGTCCCGCGCCTGATGCGGTAGCGCTCACTGCGGCGGGCCGGGCAGGTAGTACGCGCGGTTGTGGGCGGCCACGGGCGGCGACTGGAACGTCCAGGCGCCGGACGCGGGGGAGGTCCCGACCAGGGCCGTGAGGTCCTGCCCGAGGTCCGTCGTCCCGTCGTGGACGGTGAGACGGATCCGGTCGGCGTCGGCGACGGGATCGAGGGAGTGGTGACGGTAGGGCTGGTAGAGGTTCATCGGCCCCGCCAGCGCGCGCCCCTCGGCGTCGGTGCCGTAGCCGGTGACCGGAGCGTTGTTCGCCGGGACCGAGGACAGACCGGTGAGGTCGGCGGTGAGGGTGAAGACGTCCTCGTCGTGGCGCACCACCGTGTCCGAGCCGTCCGCCGCCGCCGAGGCCTTGCGGCAGCGGACGGACCAGGCCTCTCCCGGCGGGCCGTTGGGCGAGGGCATCGTCGTCTCGAACCAGCCCGGATGCTTGGGCTCGGCGAACAGCCGCCGGCCCGCGTCGATCGCCAGCGGGTTGTCGCACAGGACGTGGATGCGGGCGATGCCGAGCAGCCGGGTCTGGTCGACCCCGTGGGCGTACTCCTCGTAGGAGAGCCGGGGCAGCCGGTGGGCCTCCGCCGTCGGGTGGGCGATGACGTTGAACTCGATCTCCTGCGTGACACCCCCGCCGAACGCGTACTGGGCGAAGTACAGCTGGTAGTTGAGGGACACCACGGCCTGCCCCTCGAACTCGGCCGCGCTCAGGGCTGGATGACGCTTCGCCAGGAGATCCCGCACCGGCTCGGGGTCCACGAGGAAGTCGACGCCGATCTGGTGCAGCGCCCCGTAGTGGAAGGGCAGCTGGTACGGCGCGGGGACGGGCGGCAACGGCAGGGGGGTCACGGGGCGGCTCCTGGAGAGATGACGGCGGGCCGGTCGCGAGCGGTGAGCTCGCGCGCGATGGCCTCGGCGCTGCGCAGCGCGAGGGCGGCCATGGTCAGGGTCGGGTTGGACGTGGCGACCGAGGGCATGCTGCCGCAGCCCACGGCGTACAGGCCGGGGTGGTCCCAGCAGCGCTGCCGGGAGTCGACGACGGAGGTGGCGGGGTCGTCGCCCATGACATGGGTGCCCGCTCCGTGGCCGGCCCCCCGGTAGGAGTAGGTCCTGCCCCGGTGCTCGAAGCGGCCCGGCGGGACCGGTCCGGCCGGGTCGTCGGTGTGGTCCTCGGCGCCGAGCAGGGCGAAGATCCGGTCGGAGACCTGCCGCGCGGCCACCACGCCCTCCCTGACGTGGGACGAGAGGTCGTACGTGACCACCGGACGGGGCAGTCCGAGCGCGTCGCGGTGGCGCGGGTCGAGGGTGACGCGGTTGGCCGGGTCGGCCTCCTGCTCCATCTCGAACTGGAGCGTGAACTGGCGCCCCACGCGCTCCCGCACGGCGGTCCGCAGCGCCGTGCCGAAGAGCCCCCGGCCGCCCGGGCCGCCGGTGCGCACGAGGGCGGCGACGTCACCGTCGGCGGGCCCCTTGGCCCACACCCACCCCCAGTTGCCGATCTCGACGCGGAAGGGCGCGCGGGCGCGGCGGGCGGGCCCGAAGCGGAACCCCTCCAGACCGGAGGTGGAGCCCGGGCCCCGGTACGGGCCGACCTGCTCGGGCAGCAGCCCCCAGGTGAGCAGCACCGGATGGTCCATCAGATTGCGGCCGACCTGGTCGCTGCGGTTGGCGAGCCCGGACAGGAGCAGCAGCCGGGCGTTCTCGACGGCGTGCGCGGCCAGGACCACGACGTCGGCGGAGGCCGTGCCCGGGGTCGCAGGGCCGGAACCGGAATCCCAGCGGAGGTAGTCCACCCCCGTGGCGCGGCCGTTGCCGTCGACGAGGACGCGGTGGACGACGGCCCGGTCGACCAGCGTCACCGAGTCGCTCCAGCGGGCCTGGGTCTTCAGGGGCGTGTACTTGGCGTGGCTCGGGCAGTGGGGGATGCAGCTGGCGCTGCCGAGGCACCGGCTGTCGGGGTCGGGCCGGCCGTGCGCGCCCGCCGGGACGTACCCGGCGCCGCCGTCGTACCGGGGGTCGGGTGTGCTGTTGCGGCCGTGCGGGGTGCCGGTGACCCGGAGGACGACCGGGTCGCCGGTGGCCGGGTCGGGGAGCGTACGGCCGTCGAGCCGGGCGGCGAGCATCCGGTCGAGATGGCTGACGGGCAGGGCCTTCATGGGGAAGGTGTAGCCCTCGGGGAACGGCAGCCCGACGTGCTCGCGCTGTTCGTCCACGTCTGCGGCGACCCCGATCTCGTACTCGGCCGCCCGGTAGTGGGGCTCCAGCTCGTCGTAGCCGATCGGCCAGCTGCGGCCGTAGCCGAACTCCGCCGTGCGGAAGTCCTCCGGGTGCATCCTCGGGGTCAGTCCCGTCCACACGTTCCCGGTGCCGCCGTTGACGCGTACGTAACCGCTGGCGTACGGGAGGGGGCCCCGCTGCATCAGGTGGCCGTCGGCCGTGAACCCGCCCGAGGGCAGGCCGCCCAGGTCGGTCACCTCCGGCCACGCGGCCTCGGGGCTCGGGACGTACGGGGACCCGGGCACCTTCACCCCGGCCGTGAGGTACGTGTGCAGCGCGGCCTGGTGCCCGGCCTCGGGGTCGGCCACCGCGGGCCCGGCCTCCAGGACGAGCACCCGACGCCCCAGCTCGCCGAGCCGCCGGGCGACGAGCGAACCGGCGATCCCGGCGCCGACCACGATGACGTCGTACGGAGCGGGGGCGGGGGCGGCGCTCATCGGACGGCTCCCTCGGGCGCCTCGGACCAGCTCCCGAACCCGGGCCGGCCGGTGCCGGGCGCGTGCCCTCCGAGGGTGCGCCACAGCAGTCCCTCGGCGTAGCCGCGGGCGGAGACCACCGTGGGCGGGGAGCCGGCGGAACCGGTCCAACTCCCCGTGTACCAGAGCAGGGTGATCGACCCGGCGAGCTCCAGGAGCTCCTCGGAGAGTCCCTCGGGCGGTCCGTCGTCCGTGCCCGGCGCGGTGCACAGGGCGCGACACGGACCGGCGTCCACCCGCTCCGCGACGAACTCCGCGTACGCGTCGGCCATGCCCGTCTTCTCCAGCTCGGTCACGGTGAATCCGGTGAGTGCCGAGGAGAGAGCGACGAACTCCGCCACACCACCCCAGGCTTCCTCCGAGGTCGATCGCCTCACGTACCCCTCCCTCGACGCATGTCGGTGATCGTTCCCCGCCGCCCACGGGCGGACGCGTCCAGTTCAGGCCATCCACGAGGGCGCCGCGCAGGCCATGTCCGTGCCCGCCGACGTCCGCCGCCGCCCGTCGACGGCTCGGCGACCAGCGGCGGAGGTCAGTGCAGGCCCTCTCGTGCCGAGCTCCCGGATGCGGCGGCCCACCGGCCCACCACGTCCGGGAGCTCGACACGGGAGCGGATGCCCAGTCGGAGGAAGACGCCTCGGAGGTGGTGGTCGACCGTGCGCGGGCTCAGCGCGAGGCGGTCGGCGACCTCGCGGTTGGTGGCGCCCTGGGCGACGAGGCGCGCGATGCGCTGCTGCTGGGGGGTCAACTCCCGCGCCGCCGAAGGGTCCGACGTGCCACCGGTGGCACCACCGGTCGCTCGCAACTCGGACCGGGCGTGCTCGGCCCAGCCCTCCGCCGCCGCCCGCTCGAAGGTGACGAGGGCGTCGCGCAGCGGGCCTCGCGCGTCGCCCGGGCGACGGCGGCGCCTGAGCCACGTGCCGTAGGCGAGGAGGGTGCGGGCGCGCTCGAAGTCGTTGCCGCAGCTGTCGTGGCGACGGACGGCCTCACCGAACCAGTACGCCGACTCCTCGTCCTTCGCGAGCAGCGCCCGGCAGCGGGCCAGTTGAGCAGGTGCCGGGCGGTCGATGCCCTGCGCGGCCCAGACCGCGTACTCCTCCGCCGCCGCACGGGCCTCGGCGCTCCGGCCCGACGCGACGGCCGCCTCCACGAAGCAGGGCACGGCCAGCATCCGCAACGCGAAGTGGCCGCCCCGGGGGCCCGGCCGGACGAGGGGAACGAGCCGCGCGGTCGCCTGCGCGGCCAGCCCCCTGCCCAGTTCGTCCCGGGCAAGCGCCCACTCGGCGAGGGTGGCCGCCTGGACGAGACCGTGGGGGCGCGCCGTCGCGAGGGCGCGCCCGGCGTGCTCCCGCACGGCCTTCCCGTCGCCCGCCACCGAGGCCACCAGCGCCAGGACGGCGTACTGGTGCGCGGCGACGTTGTCCTGGCCCGTCAGCTCCGCCGCCCGCAGCCCCTCCCTCGCGGTGCGCGCGGCCCGGCTGTACCGGCCGGCCCGGAGTTCGGCGTAGGCGAGGTGCTCCAGCGCCCGGGGCAGGAGGGCGGTGCGGCCCTCGGCCCGGGCACGGGCGAGCGCCCGGGCGTGCACCCTCGCCGCCGCGGTCGTGTCGCCGAGCACCAGCGCGGCCGAACCGGCCCGGAGCAGCAGCCGGGGATCGTCCGCGGCGCCGTCCCGCTCCACCACCCGCGCCAGCGCGGCACGGGCCTCGTCCAGCCGTACGGCGAGAGCCGCGCTCAGTCCTTCGGCGAAGTCCCGCTCCGTACCCCGGACTCCCGTTCCCGCGTGCAGGGCGGCCAGGCAACCGGCGACGTCGCCCCCGGCCCAGGCCGCCTCCATCGCGAGGAACCGGGCGTCGGAGGCCTCCACGGGTGCCCGCTCCCGCAACAGCTCCGCCGCTTCCAGGAACGCCTCGTGCGCGTCCATGACCGGGCCGTTCGCGAGGGTCGCCAGACCGCGTACCAGTTGGGAGCGGCCACGGGCCAGTGGGGTGAGGGCGCGTACGGCGGCGGGCGGGCCCAGCCGGTCGGCGCGGTGACCCTCGCTCCGGGCGAGCACCGTGTCCGTGGTCCGGCCCGGTCTCGGATCGGCCTCCCGCCCCGGCGCCGAGGCGAGCAGGGCCCGACCGAGGAACGGGTCCTCGAAACGGAGGGTGGCGCCGCTCCGGTGCAGCAGCCCGTCCGCGATCAGGCCGTCGAGCGGCTCGACCGAGGTGCGTGCGGCACGTGCCCCGGCGAGGACGGCGTCGATGCCGATCCCGTGCGTCGGCGCGTCCGGCGCGTCCGGCCCGCCGGAAGCCGTCCGGGCCGCCAGGGCCACCACGGCGAGCAGGCGGCGGGAGTCCGCGGGGAGGCGGCCCATGAGACCCCCGTACACCTCGGCGAGCACGGCGCCGTCGGTCGCCGGCCGCGGCAGCGGGGTGGTCCCCGTGAGGTGGGCGGGGGAGAGGCGCCGTACGGTCGCGGTCAGCACACCCGGGTGCCCTGCCGCCTCGTCGAGCAACCGCCCCTCCACCCACGGGACCGGGGGAACCGGGCACACATCGCTCAGGAGGGCCCGGCCACCGGCCGGGGTCAGCCGGCCGAGCCGGACGGTCTCCGCCCCCGGGACATCGGGGAATCGATGGTGCCGGGCGGCCGACAGGAGCCAGCCCACCCGGACCCGAACGCCGTGACCGCGCCCGCCGAGACGCGGAAGGCCGGGCTCCTGCCAGGAAGCGGTGAGAGCGGCCCGCGAATGGGCGTCCCACAGATGCAGGTCGTCCAGACAGATCAGGACCGACCGTCGCGATCCGGATCCGGGAGGGGGTCCAGGATCGGTGCCGGTGCCGGTGCCGGTGCCGGTGCCGGTGCCGGTGCCGGTGCCGGTGCCAGAGCTGGACTCGGACTCGGACTCGGCCACGAGGTCGGCCACGGCCGCGCCCAGCCCGTCCGCGCCCCGCGCCCGCCGCAGCGCCCTGCGCCCCGCCGACGGGGTCGCGGCCAGGGCGGCGAACAGGGCACGCGCTCCGCTCCACGGCGCGCGATGCCCGGGCGCGGCGATCCGGTACGCGGTGCCGGGGAAGTCGGCGGCCGCCCGGGCGAGCAGCACGGTACGCCCCTCGCCGGGATCACCGGTGAGGAACAGGACGCCTCGGGTACCGGCATCGACGCGGGCCGCGAGACGGGCCAGGGCGGCGAGTTCGGTCGTGCGGTCGTGCAGCCGAGGGCCCGGGGCGGCGGCTTGGCTCGCTCCGCTCACGGCGGTCACGCTACCGACCCGTGGATGACGGGGGAAGGCTCCCGGGGCTGGGCGAGGGCCCAGACCCGGGAGCCCCGCTCTGTGATGGCGCACAGAGCGTCAGGAACCGAGGGGGCAGGTGCCCCGGTACTCGTCGATCGTCAGGCTGGGCCGCGGCAGGGGGCAGAGGAACCGGTCGTAGCGGGTGTCGTCGTCGATGAACCGCTTGAGCCACGACAGGCTGTACTTCGCGATCGTCGTGTTCGAGGTGTTCGGGGTGAAGTGGGTGGCGCCGTTGAGCTCCAGGTACGCCTTGTCGAGCGAACCGGGCAGGCTCTCGTAGAAGGGCTCGGAGTGGGTGGCGACGGGCGCGACGGTGTCGCCGTCCGCGCCGATGACGAGGGTCGGCGTGGTGATCTCCGGCCAGCTCTTGTCCGTGTTCCAGCCGGTGAGGGGAACGGCGGCCTTGAGGGACGGCCGGCTCTTGGCGGCTTCGAGGGTTCCGCCACCGCCCATGGAGTGACCCATCACGCCGAGGCGCGTCGTGTCGATCCGGCCTCGTACGGAGCTGCGCTGGGTCAGGTAGTCGAGCGCGGCCAGGAGCTGCCGTCCGCGGCTGTCGGGCTGGTCGAGCGTGGTGAGGGTGTCGATGGTGAACACGACGAAGCCCTGCGACGCCAGGCGCGGCCCGAGCCAGGCGATGGAGGACTGGGTCGCGGTGAACCCCGGGGAGATCGCGACGGCCCCGAACGTGCCGTCGCTCGTGGACGTCGGGTAGTAGATGGTGCCGCCGCCGAAACCGGTGACGGCGAGGGAGGAGACGCCGGCCTCGGAGACGGAGTACGAGCCGCGCAGCGCCTCGACGCTCGCGTCGGTGGGCGCGGGACCGCGCTCGTACGGGTTGGCGGCGGTGGCGCCCGCGGTCGTGTCCGCGGCCTGGACGCCGGGGGCGAGGAGCAGGGTGAGGCAGGTGGCGGCCAGGGCCGCGGCGAGGTGTCGTGTCACGACGGAGTCGTCCTCTCGTGTCGTGGGGCGGCCGCCACCGGGGGGAACGGAGTGGCGGACGCGCCGTGAACTGGCTCGGCCACTGTCGGGCCGGCACGCCGCGCGGGCATCGGCAGAATCACCGGCCGCCGCGATCCGCTCCTCCGTCCTCCCCTCGATCGACCGGGACCGGTCCCGGTCCCGGTCGATCGTCGGCGACTAGGACACGGCCGGTACCGAGTCCTCGAAGGCCGTGCCCGCCGACCGGTACGCGCCCACCTTGGCCGCCACCTGGGCCGGGGTCAGGACCTGGTCCTTGACGTGCAGGACGTAGTCGACCTTCTGGTCGTAGGCGCGCGGCGTCGTCGAGGTCTGGCCGGCCAGGTCGATCAGCCACTGGTTGAAGTTGATGGACATGGGCCGCTCGGGCAGGTAGCGGGCGTCGTGGCGGCCGAACTCCTGGCCGTCGACGTAGTAGACGATCGTGTCGTCGTCGATCGTCAGCACGAGGTCGTGCCAGCCGGCGTAGCTCGCCCGGACCTCCGAGTGCTGGTTGACGGCCTCCCAGGGGTCGGGCCGGTACGTCTCCCACGACGTGGTGTAGAGGATGTCGGCGGGCTCGCCCCAGCCGCCGTTGGGCAGGTACTCGAAGTCGTACTCGGCGTAGTCGTCGGCCATCGGGGCCTTGAGGTCGTTGATGGTGAAGAAGGTCTGGACGACGCGGTCGCCGTCGGGCCCGGACAGCGGCGCGTCGGAGAAGCGCACCCGCGCCGCGTACGTGCCGTTCCTGAACTTCGAGGCGCGGGTGAGGATCTCCGTGTGCTTGGTCGACTCGCCCGTACCCGCCGTCGAACTCCGCAGGTTCATGACGGAGTTCGTGCCCTCCTTGGCGAAGGTCACGTTCTCGGGCGCCCAGGTGGCGCCGGGGACTCCGGGACCTCCGGAGTTGGACCGCACGCTCCAGCCGTGGGCCGTGATCGCCGGGTCGGTGTGGCCGGTGTAGTCGAAGTCGTCGAAGAGCGCGGCCCCGGTGGGCGGGGGAGTGGTCGGGCCGGTGGGCGTGGGCGTCGGGGTGGGTTCGTTGCCCTCGGGGGCCGTGCCCCAGACGGGGACGCCGCCGACGGTCGCGGTGACCTTCGCCCAGTTCGCGTACGTCGTCCGGCCCGGCCCGAAGGAGTAGTCGTCGTTCTGGTTCAGCGGCTGCCAGTTGGAGCGGTGGAAGCGCAGTTGCATGTCGCCGGTGTCCGCGCCGGGGGCGAGCGAACCGGCGCCGGCGGTGAAACCGACCTCCAGATAGCGGTCGGCGGTCGCGGTGGGGTGGGCCAGGGTGCCGAAGGTGCCGGTGATGTTCGCGCAGCCCTTCACGGCCCAGGAGCAGGCGTAGGTGTACGTGGCTCCCGCGTCGGCCTTGAAGTAGTAGCGCACCTTGACCTGGCTCAACGGCACGCTCGCCGCACCGGTGTTGACCACCTTGAGCCAGGGTTCGACCTGGTCGCCGCCGGTCGCGCTCTGCCGGTACTGGACGGTGACGGCCTCACCGGCCGCCGCCGCCGGAAGCGCGGTGAGGGCGGTGGCGCCGAGGCCGGTCACCGCGGCGACGGCGAGCGCGGCACGGATCCGCAGGCCTGTGCTGTTCGTGGGGGCGTTCATGGTGGTGGTTCCTCTCCTCAGACGGGGACGGACGTGGGCGAGAGACGGCGCGGCACCCCGAGGGCGTCGAGCCGGGTCCTGTGGTGGCGGAGGCGCTCCTGGAAGCCGGGCCAGTCGTGGCGGCCGGTCCAGACGACCTCGGCGAGGGCGCAGAGCCGGGGGAACGTGAGGTACTCGGCGTGCGCGGCGGTGGGCACGTACTCGGTCCAGAGCTGGACCTGGGAGCCGAGGACCCGGGCCGCCTCCTCGGGGCTCCACTCCGCCGGCGCCGGATCGTTGCCGTGGACCGTGCGGAGGTCGACGACCTCGCCGGCCTGGCCGGGCGGTTCGGCGGGGCTCGTGGACTGGGGGTAGTCGAGGTAGGTCGTGCGGTGGGGGGCCATGACGACGCGGTGTCCGCGCCGGACGGCGACGCGGCCGTGGTCGGCGTCGCGCCAGGGCATGACGGTGAAGTACGACGGGAGGTCGGCGCCGTCCTCGGTCCAGCTGAGCGGCTGCCGGCCGGCGTCGAGGAGGTGGCGTCCCATCCGCTCCATGAACCAGCCGTGCAGGGCCCCGGGACCGGCGAGCCCTTCCTCGGCGGCCCGCCGGCGCGCGTCCGGGGAGGTGTGCCACTCGGTGGTGGGGCACTCCTCGCCGCCGATGTGGACGTACGGGGACGGGAAGACGTCCATCACCTCGTCCAGGACGGTGCGGCAGAAGTCGAGGGCCTCGTCGTGGACGCCGAGGATCGTGTCGCAGACGCCCCACCGGTCCCAGACGTCATACGTACGTCCCGGATGGTTGCCGAGCTCGGGGTAGGCGGCGAGGGCCGCGCGGACGTGGCCCGGCATCTCGATCTCGGGCACGACCGTGACGCCGCGCTCCGCCGCGTACGCGACGAGCCCGGCGAGTTCGGCGCGGGTGTAGGCGCCGCCGTGCGGCACCCCGCCGATCTCGGTGAGCCGGGGGAGGGCGGCGACCGGCATGCGCCAGCCCTGGTCGTCGGTGAGGTGGAGGTGGAGGACGTTGAGCTTGTGGAGGGCGAGGAGGTCGACGTACCGGCGGAGGAAGGAGACGGGGCGGAAGCGGCGGGCGACGTCGAGCATCGAGCCGCGCCAGGGGAAGCGCGGGGTGTCGGTGATCTGCACGCAGGGGACGGACCACGCGATGCCGGGGGCCGGGGAGACGCCGAGGGCTTCGACGGGCAGGAGCTGGCGGAGCGTCTGGACGCCGGCGAGGAGTCCGGCGGGG
This sequence comes from Streptomyces sp. NPDC056169, assembly GCF_042268445.1. NCBI lineage: Bacteria > Bacillati > Actinomycetota > Actinomycetes > Kitasatosporales > Streptomycetaceae > Streptomyces > Streptomyces sp. NPDC056169. The sequence continues at coordinate 13,826 of NZ_JBHJUO010000027.1, forward strand.
CGCGCGGCCCGCAGCAGGATGCCCTCGGTGCCGATGGTGAGGCCGTACCCCTCCTCGCCGAGGCCGGTGAGGGCGCCGTCGAGGGCGAGGACGACGGAGCCGGCCGGCCGCGTGGGCAGCGGAAGCCCGGTGGCCGGACCGAGCAGGGTGCGCAGCAGCCGGGCGGCGGGTTCGGCGCCGGGCGAGACCTTCAGCGCGGTGGTCGCGTCGAAGGTGAACAGGCCCGGCAGGGGCGAGAGATGGGTGGGTTCGGGGACGAGTCGGGGCGCGGGCATCGGGGTGCGTTATCCCTTCACGGCTCCGCCGGTCATCCCGGCGGCGACCCGGCCCTGAAGGACCAGGAAGAGGACGAGTACGGGCAGGGCGAAGAGGGTGGAGGCGGCCATGGTGGCGCCCCAGTCGGTGCCGAAGACGTTGGAGAAGGACGAGAGCCACACGGGAAGCGTGCGGTCGTCCTGGTTCTTGATGACGCGCATGTTGGCGAAGGCGAACTCGTTCCAGGCGGTGATGAAGCCGAAGAGCGAGGTCGCGAGCAGCCCCGGGGCCAGCAGGGGGAGGGTCACGCGGCGGAACGCGACGGCGCGCGTGCAGCCGTCGACCTGGGCGGCCTCCTCCAGCTCGGCCGGGACGGCGGCCAGGAAGGAACGGAGGGTGACGATGGTGAACGGCAGGGTGATCATGAAGTAGACGAGGCTCAGGGTCGCCAGCCGGTCGAGCAGGCCGGCATCCCGGGCGATCACGTACATCGGGATCAACAGCGCTTCCCACGGCGCCACTTGCGTGAGGAAGACCATCAGGATGAAGGCCCGCCGGCCGCGCCAGCGCAGCCGGGCGACGGCGAACGCGGCGGCGAGCGCCACCACCAGCGCCGGCAGGACGCACCCGGCGGTCACGAGCAGGCTGTTGCGCCAGAAGGTCCAGAAGCCGTCCGCCGCCACGGCCTTCCCGAAGTGCTCCAGGGTGACGGACACCGGAAGGAACCGCGGGGTCTCGGACTGGATGTCGCGGGTGGGCCGGAAGGCGGTGAGGATCATCCAGTACACCGGGAAGACGGCCACGGCGAAGACGAGCGCCGCCGCCGTGTTCAGGGGGAGTCGGCGCAGGGAACGCGGTGTCACCGGTCGGCCTCCTGTCGGAGCAGCTGGTGGAAGTAGGCGATGAGTACGGCCACGAGGAGCAGGACGGTGAGCGTGGAGACGGCCGCCCCGAGGTCGTAGCGGTGCAGGGACTGGGCCACGCGGTAGGCGTAGACGGGCAGGGTCGTCGTCGCCTCGCCGGGGCCGCCCTTGGTGACGGCCCAGATCTGGGCGAAGCAGCGGAAGACCCAGATGACTTCGAGGCAGAGGACGAGGCCGAAGAGCGGGCGGAGGAGCGGCAGCGTGATCGAGAGGAAGATCCGCCGGCCGCCCGCGCCGTCCAGCCGGGCCGACTCGTACAGCTCGTCGGGGACGGTCAGCAGCGCCGAGTGCAGGGTGATCGCGGCGAAGGGGACCGACTGCCACACCACGAGCAGGACGAGCACCGTGAACGCGGCGGGACCGTCGGCCAGCCAGGAGTACCCCTCGAAGGACGTGAACCCGAGCCGGACGAGGAGCCAGTTGACCATGCCCAGGCGGGACGCGAAGAGCCACTGGAAGACGGTGGTGGTGGCGATGACGGGGCTGGCCCACGCGAGGACGAGGCCGCTCGTCACCAGGATCCGCATCCGCCGGCCGAGCCTGCGCATCATCAGGGCGATCAGCGTGGCGATCACCATGATCAGGACGACGTTGACGAGGGTCCACCAGAAGGTGCGCCGCACGACCTCCCAGAACTCGGGATCGGTCAGGACGGTCCGGTAGTTGCGGAGACCGACGAAAGGGGCGTCGCCGCGGATGAGTTCGCCCATGCCGTACTGCTGGAAGGAGATGAGGAGATTGCGGACGAGGGGGTAGCCGAGGAGGAGCACGCCGCCCAGGACGGCGGGGGCGACGAGGAGATACGGCCAGAGGGCCGAGCCGTGCGGGAGGCGCGGGACCCAGGGGCGGCTTGCGCGCGCGGGTCCTGGTCGGCTCACGATCCGAGGGTCTTCGTGATGCTCCGGGACGCGGCCGCGGCCGCCGTCGCCGGATCGCCGCCGGTCAGCACGGCGGTCATGTACTGCTTGATCGGGTTGGTGGCCTCGACGGCCGCCCACTGCGGGGAGTTGGGCGTGGCCCGCCCGCGAGCCGCCCCGGCGGCCATCGCGGCCGTGCCCGCGTCGTCCTGGATGACGCGCGCGAGCGAGGTGCGGTTGGGGACGTAGCTCATGGTCCTCGCCATGTCCGTCTGCCACGTGTCGCCCGCGAGCGCTGCCACGACCTCGGTCGCGGCCTCGGGGTGGGTGGAGGCCTCCGGGACGATGAAGTCGGAGCCGCCGGTGAAGACCGCACCGGGTGCGGCCGCCGTCTTCCCGGGGACCGGGAAGAAGCCGAGCTTGCCCTTGAGCGCCGGGTTGAGCTCCTCGACGATCCTCGCCCCGCCCGGCACGGCGATGATCTGGGCGACGTCGCCCTTGGCGAAGACCTCGGCCTGCGGGGGCTTCGCCTCGTCGGCGTCCTTGGGCCCCTTGCCGAGCGCCTGGAGCCGGCGGTAGAAGTCCATGCCGGCGAGGGCCTGCGGGGTGTCGAGCGCCCCCTTCCACGCGGTGCCGTCCTGGACGGCGAGATCGCCGCCCTCCTCCCAGACGAAGCCGGAGAGGGTGAACCAGTTCTGGCCGGGGAGGTAGATCCCCTGGGTCTTGCCCCGGTTGAGCTTCGCGGTGGCGGCCAGCCACTCGGCCTGCGTCTTCGGGGGCGAGGTGACGCCCGCCCGGGAGAACAGGTCCTTGTGGTAGATCACGACGCGGTTGGCCGCGTACCAGGGGATGCCGTACTGCTTGCCGTCGACCTTCCCCGGCTCGGCGAGCCCCGGCAGCCAGTCGGCACCGTTCAGCTCGGCGACCTTGTCGCTGAGATCGCGGACGCCGCCGCTCGCCGCGTACTGAGCGACCTGGGTGTTGCCGACCTCGATGACGTCCGGGGCGTCCTTGCTGGCGAGGGCGGCCGTGACCTTCTCGCCGATGCCGTCCCACTCCTGGATCTGGATGTCGAGATCGATGTCCTCGTGCTGCGCCTCGAAGCCGGCGCGGAAGCGGGAGAGGAAGGCGTCGGTGACGCTGTCCTTCATGATCCAGACGGTCACCTTCTCCGCTCCGCCGGAGGCGACCGGGTCACCGGTCGCGCTACAGGCCGTGGCGGCGAGGACGACGGCCGCCGCGAGGGCGACGGTACGGGGGAGAGTCTGCACGGGCACCTCGATGGATAGTTGACCAATTGGTCAAGTGGTCAGGTGTGTGACCAGAAGGTGGCACGGCCTCATCGCGCCGTCAATCCCCGGGAAAAGATGTGCTGTTCAGGCAGCGACAGGTCAACATGCCCGGCTAGTATCGGACTTACCAGTTGACCAGTAGGGAGTGCGACATGAAGGACGGCTCCTCCAGCGGGGTGCTGAAGAGGGAGCGGGTACGGGAACACCTGCTGGGCCTGATCGAAGCCGGCGGCCCCGGCGACCCGATCCCGTCCGAGCGCACGCTCTGCGCGACGCTCGGCGTCTCGCGCCCCACGCTCCGCGCCGCCGTCGACGAACTGGTGGCCACGGGCGCGCTGGTACGGGAGCACGGCCGGGGCATGTTCGTCGCCCCCGACAAGATCACCCAGCGACTCGCCCCGGACGACACGGCCTTCGCCGTCCCCCGGGCCTCCGGCAGCTGGTCCAGCACCGTCCTGGAATCCGCCACGGTCCGGGCGGGCGCCCGGATCGGCCGCAGACTCCGCCTCTCGCCCGCCGCCGAACTGCTCTACATCGCCCGCCTCCGCCTGGTCGACGGCGCGCCCATGGCCATCGAGCACCTGCACATCCCGGCCGACCTGGTGGGCGCCGCGCTCACCCCGGAGGAACTCGAAGCGGGCGACCTCTACGACCACCTGCGGGAACACCACCGGGTCCACGTCCAGGAGGCCACCCAGTCGATCGAGCCCACGGTCGTCAGCGAGGACGAGGCCGCGCTCCTCGACGTCCCCGTCCTGTCGCCCGCCCTCCTGATCGAACGTCTCACCCTCGACACCGCCGGCCGGCCCGTCGAGTACGTCCACTCGGTGTACCGGGGCGACCGCTACCGCATCGTCTCCCGCCTCGACTTCACCCGCGACGGCCTCGTGACCTCCTCCACCGAAGGGGATGCATACTGACGCGCAGCCGACCGAACGACGGGGAGGAACCGGGGATGGAGCCACACGGAGGAGGCAGGACGGAGCCGGAGGCAGGGGGCCGGACGGCGTCGGACCTAGCGGACCGGACAGAGGCGGACGCGGCGGCGGACAGGCCGGACCCGGACGCGGCGGCAAGTCGGCCGCGTCCGGACACCGGAGGCCGGACGGCATTCAAGCGCGAGCGCGTACGGGAGCACCTGCTCACCGTGATCGACGCCCGCCGCCCCGGCGACGCCATCCCCTCGGAGCGCACCCTCTGCGCGACCCTCGGCGTCTCGCGCCCCACCCTCCGCGCCGCCGTCGACGAACTGGTGGCCACGGGCGCGCTGGTACGGGAACACGGCCGGGGCATGTTCGTCGCCCCCGACAAGATCACCCAGGAACTGGTCGCCGAGCACCACACGGCCGACGCGCCCCGCAGCCGGGGCAGCTGGACGAGCACCGTGCTCGAACTCCGTACCGTACGGGCCGGCGCGCGGATCGGCCGCAAGCTCACGATCTCCCCGGCGGCACAGCTGGTGCACGTGACCCGCCTCCGGTACGTCGACGGCGACCCGATCGCCCTGGAACACCTGCACGTCCCCGCCGACCTGGTCCCCGGCCTCACCGTCGCCGACATGGAGGGCGGCTTCTACGCCCACCTGCGCGAGAAGCGCGGCATCCGGACGGCCCACGCGGTCCAGTCCATCGAACCGACGGTGCTCAGCGAGGAGGAGGCGGCCCTGCTCGACGTGCCGGTCCTCTCACCCGCGCTGCTCTTCGACCGGATCACCTCCGACACGGCCGGCAGACCGGTCGAGTACGTACGCTCCCTCTACCGGGGCGACCGCTACCGCATCGTCTCCCGGCTCGCCCTCCGCGACGGCGCGCCCGACCACCCTGCGGCGGACGCCGCGCGCGCCGGTGCGTGGTGGGGCACGGTGGACTGACGGAACGTACGGGCACGGAAGCACGCCCCCGCTTCGAGGCCCCGCCCGCGCGTTCGGGCAGGATGGCGCCCATGGGGCGCAGAGACAGGCGTACGAGGGCGGAACTGATCGCCCTGCTGGACCGGGCCGGCCTGGAGATCGTGGGGGAGTGGGGCACGGAGAACGTGCTGACGCCCGCGGCCGCCTGGCGGCCGGTCGCCTCGTACGAGACCGTGCCGACCGCGGTCGTCCGCGAGGACCGCCCCGACCTCGTCCCCGCGCTCAACGCCGAGTGGCATCGCCTCGCGCGCGAGCACGGAATCATCGACGAGAAGGGCGAGTTCCTCCTCCACGCCGGGGACGACGACACCTGGGCCAGGGTCCGCCTCGCCCCCGCCTGGGACCTCGCGGGAGTCCTCGGCGACCGCCCCGGACAGCCCGAGTTCGTCACCCTTGCGGTCGACGGGGACGCCCTGCTCGGCGTGACCTGCGAGGAGTACGAGGTCTGGCTCGTCGCCGTCGGCGACCTCCGGGAGCGACGGGAGGAGGAAGCGCGGGCGGCGGCACGGGAATCCCCCGAAGAGCGCGAGGCCGCGTGGGAGGGGCTGCGCACCGCCCGGCTGCGGCCCACGAAGTGGCTGTGGGCGGACTGGGCGGAGTGGCTCGGCTTCAACGACGGCGCGAGCGACGAGGTACTGATCCGGCTGCTCGACGTGGGAACCGTCCACTTCCTGGACCACACGCTGTCCGCCACCGTCCTCGACGCGGCGATCGCCCACCCCGACCCGGAGGTCCGCGGCAGGGTGGCGAGGCACCGGCGATCCCTGACCCCGGAGCAGTGGACCGCGCTCGTCCTGGGTGAGCAGAGCCCGGCCCGGCGCGCCCTGCTCGTCGAGCTCGCCGCGACGCGTGGGTGCCTGACGGAGTCCGGACACGAGCGGATCGCCACCGACTCGTCCCCCCTCGTACGCGCCGAAGCCGCCCGTACCCCGGGCCTCCCGGCGCATCTCCTGGCGACCCTCGCCACCGACCCCGTCCCGTCCGTACGGGCTGCCGCGTGCGGCAGGGACGACGGCGGCCACGGGGACGAACGCGCCCACGGGGACGAACGCGCCCACGGGGGACACACGGACGCACAGGCCCCTGGGGGTCGCCCGATCGACCTGGCCGCGTACGAGACGCTCGCCCCGGACCGGGAAGCCGTCGCGTCCCGCCGCCTCACCCACGAGGTCGCCGCGCTGCTCGCCGCGCACGAGGACCCGCACACACGACGGGCCCTGGCCGGCAACCCGTACACGCGCCCCGAGGTGCTCGCGCAGCTCGCCGCCGACGAGGACGAGGGCGTACGGCAGACCCTCGCCACCCATCCCCACCTGCCGGCCGACGTCCTCGCCGCGCTCACCGAGGACGCGAGCGGGTACGTCCGCCGAACGGCATCCGTACACCCCGCACTCTCCGAGGTGCAGCGGGCGGAATGTCTGACCCGCCTCGACCTCGACGGGATGCGGCACGACGTGCCCTGGGTACGGGACCTCCACGGCGACCCGGAGGCCATGCGCCGGATCGCCGCCTCGTGCCACCCGCTCCTGAGGAGCACCGTCGCCCGCGCCCGGCACCTCCCGCCGGACGTCGTCGAACGCCTCGCGCACGACGAGGACAAGGTCGTACGCCTCTTCCTCGCCGAGTCCTGCGACGACGCGCCGGCCGACATGCTCCTGGAGGTCTGGCTGTGGTGGAACGGCAGCTTCAGCGCACCCGGGCGCCCACGCACTCACCCCAACTTCCCGCGTACCGGCCTGCTCCCGTACGCGACGGATCCGCACCCGAGGCTGCGCCAACTGGCCCTGGACGACCCCGAATCCACCCCCGACCTGGTGGAACGGTTCAGCCGGGACGAGAACAGCGAGGTACGGCTCCGGGCGGCGACCGACCCCCGGCTCTCGGCGGCCTCGGCGGTCCGGCTGCTCGACGACGGGAGCGCCTCGGTCCGGTACGCGGCGGCCCGGCACCCCGCACTGCCCGCGCGGCCCATGGTCCGGGCCCTGCGCGACGCCGACCTCAGGCAGCATGCCGTGCGGAATCCGGCGCTGCCCGAGTCCGTGATGCACTGGATGATCGACACCGCCCTTGCAGGGCTGGAGGAACTCCGACGTGACCAGTGAGAGCCCCGGCGCGGGCGGCCCCAGGCCCTGATCGAGGACCTTCGGTCAGCCGAACCGGCCGGACCGGTCGTCGCCGCCCGGACGGAAACGCGGAAGGCGCAGAGGCCGCCACCGGCGGCCCGCACCCCTCCGGGGAGGCGGGCCCGCAGACACAGGCGGGAGGGGATAACGGTCGCGGCCGCCGCTCGCCGGCAGCTCGTCCTCGAAGTCACAGGCGGCCAGCGCCGTGAAACCCATCTCCCACAGGGCCTCCAGGACGAGGGCGACCGCGTCCACCACAGCGCCGGGGCGCGCCTCCGCGGGTGCTTCGCACTCCAGGACGGTCGGCCACTGGAGAAAGTCGAAGGGATGGGCCTTGTCGCCCGTGACGTAGCCGTTGTCGTCACCGGTCACCCGCACCGGCCCCACCACCAGCACGCCACCCTCATCGCCCGGTCCGAGGACGCGCCTCAGCCGGGCGAGGACGGTCGAGCCGTCCGAGGCGTCGACGTAGATCGTGCAGTCCTCGTACGACACCGCACCCCCCAGAGAACCCATGGACCCGCCCACCCCTCCACGCCCAGCAGAACACGGCACGGCATAACGCGGGCTCCGGGCGATCCGGATGTCGCTCGCCGGGGCATCGTGATGTCGGGTCGCCATGACCTCCACTCTGCCCACACCCACTCGACAGCCGGAAACCGACGCTGTTCCCGCTACTGAGGCGGCGAGCTCGGCACGATCTCGGGATTGACCGTGTCGAAATACACGTGGTCCGTCGTGGCGGAGAAGAGGAACCGGCCCGTGTAGAGCGACTTGGTGAGGTACTCGTCGTAGCGGACGCTGCCCAGCCACTCGGCGCCCTCGGGCAGGAACTCCGTCAGCTCCTCCGGGATGTCGGACGGCGGCGAGGGGACGAAGGCGTACATCGGCCTGCCGACGATGGCCTTGGCGGCCCCGGCGGGCAGACGGGCGACCCCGACCACACGCACCTGCGGATCCTGGTCCGGAATCCATTCGCGCCCCGAGTCGTTCGGGTTGTAGCCGAGCCAGTGGGGGTCGGACAGCCGGCCGATCGCGCGGAACCGGCGCTGAAGCGGCTCGACGTCGGTGCGCACCTTCCTGAGGTCCGGGTCGGGAGAGTCGTCGGCGGACCCGCATCCGACGGCACCGCCGCCCAGTACGAAGAGCCCGCCGAGCACCATCAACCCACGACGACTGAGCGACTTCGACGTCCCCATGACCGCACCCCCGTGTGTCCTGCGAGAGCTCGATTCTAAGAGACAGTGTTCTCCGTACAGAGACGTTCCAACGCTTCCCCTCCGGGAGCTACCGTCGCCGGGTCCTCCGCCCGGCCGCGTACCCCCCGATGCCCAGGCCGATCCCGACCAGGGTCAGCACGATCCCGAGGGCCCCGAGCGCCATCGTCGCCCCCGGCACGGCGAAACCCTGCCGCGCTCGCCCGAGCACTCCGGAGGCCGCGACACTGCCCGACTGCTCGTCGAGGAAGAACCGCGAGTCGTTCGAGTTCTCCCGGTGATCGCCCAGCAGGAACAGCCGCCCGTCCGGCACCTGCACGTCGTACGGTTCGGTGGCCGGGCCGAGCTCGCCGCGCTGCACGTACGGTTCGTCGACCGGCTTCCCGTTCACCGTGATCCGATCTCCGTCGGACACCACGTGGTCGCCGCCCATCCCGATGACCCGCTGCAGGACGGGTCGGCCCTGATAACGGTCGGGCACGTCGACGAGTACGACGTCACCCCTGCGTATCTCGCCCACGTCGATGTGCTCGACGACCAGCCGCTCGCCCTGGCGGTGCGTGGGCTCCATCGCCTGGCCCATGACGGTGACCCCCTGGTAGTTCATGAAGAAGTACCCGAGGCCTCCCAGCGTCAGGACCAGCCCGAAGGGCACCAGTACGCGGGACGCGACTCTCAGCCCGCTGCCCGCTCTCCGCTGACGCATGCACACCCTCTCCGTCGGACCGCCCGAGGCCGGGCGGACCAGCAGAGGCTAACGGGATGCCCCGCGAGCGATCTGCGGGGATCCGGGATCCGGGATCCGGGATCCCGGATCCGGCAGTCCAGCGCTCGCTGGTCGGCCCGCTACTCGTACCGGTACTTCAGCGAGTCCGCCTCCGCCTGCTCGATGTCGGTGATCGTCAGTTCCGGCATCCGCAGCTGGGCCAGCGTCACCTCGGCCGAGGCCGGCTGGGCGTCCGCCGGGAGCCACTGCTCCGGCTTCCAGGCCCCGCTGCGCAGGAGCGACTTGGGGCAGTGCGGGTAGACCTCCTCGATCCCCACCACCAGCGCGCTGGCCGGCGGCTTGCCCACGGCGGTCAGCTGCGACAGCAGCTCCGGGCGGGTCGAGACGCAGGCCCGGCCGTTCACCCTGAGCGTCGTGGTGCGTCCCGGGATGACGAACAGCAGCCCGGCGCGCCCGGTGGCGATGACGTTCTGCAGGGTGTCCAGGCGCTTGTTGCCGGTCGCGTCCGGTATCGCCACCGTGCGTGAGTCCAGGACGGCGACGAACCCGGCGGGGCCGCCGCGCGGGGAAACGTCACAGTTGCCCTCGGCGTCCGCGCTGGCGACCAGGACCAGCGAGGAGCAGCCGATCAACCGCCGGGTCTGCTCGGTGAGTTCGGTCATCTGCTTGCGGATGGCCGTGTCATTGGGGAGTTCGTAGGTCCGGCGCAGCGTCTCCTGGTCGGGCACGGCGTCGAGGCGGAGCGAGTCGAAGGCACTGCCGGCAAGGGTTTTCGTCATGCCTCCGACACTAATGTGCGGACCTGCGATTGATCTTGGCGCAGGTCGTGTTCAGGGCGTCGCGGCACGCAGGTCGGGGCGATTCCTGGGCAGCCCGAAGCCCGCGATCTCCCTCTCCTCGCGAACCGTCTCGCGCCGTGATGACGAGATGGGAGTTGGCCAGGCCGGGACAGAACCTGTCGACGTCGCTGGTGTAGCCCTCCCAGCCGAACGAGTCGTAGAGGTTCAGCATCTCCTCGGGATCGAAAGCATCCTCTGTCGTAATGAACACGCCTGACCTCCATGGAGCGGTGCCGTTTCGGATGCGTCGGGCCGCCACCTCGATACCGCATCTGACCCCGAGCGCGCCGGAAGCGTCAAGATCGACAACACCTGGTCGGTATGCCCTCGGAACCGCTCCCCCCGTTTGACAGTGCCCGTTGTCGGGCGTAGTCCGGAAGAAGGGATCCATCCGTAGAGGGGATCCATCCGTCGACGGAGGGAAACGGAGAGGAGTTCCGTCATGCTCGGTGAACTGATCGGCGAGGAGCAGGGAGAAACCACGGGAATTCGGGTGCTGTCCACCGACGGCGGCCACCCCGTCATGGAGGCGTCCTTCCAGGCGACCGGCACGCTCCTGGGTGTAGGGGTCAAGGACATGGGCACGTACGAATCGGTCGTACGAGCCGACGGCAGCCTCTTCGGAGAAGGCCAGGGCGTCTTGATGACCCAGGACGGTGAGACGATCACCTGGCACGGCTCGGGCGTGGGCAGCTTCGACGAATCCGGCGCAGTCGACTGGCGAGGCGCCCTGTTCTTCGAAACCGTCGCCGCGAAGTTCGCCCGACTCACCGGCGTCGCCGGATTGTTCGAGTTCCATGTCGAGGAGAGCGGGAAGGCCACCGCCAAGATCTATGAGTGGAAGTAACCCCGACGGCAACCCGGAGGGAGCCCGCGCAGCTCATCCCTGGATGTGGCGGACCATGCGGAGGTTCGGCAGTCTGTCCTGCCAGAGCTGTCGCTCACCGGTGGTCCGGAAGCCGTAGTGCTCGTAGAAGCGGACGGCCCGCTCGTTGTACTCCGTCACCCACAAGCGCATCGGCACCTCTCCGGCCCACGCGAGGAACGCGCCCATCAACCGCCCACCGACGCCCCTCCCTTGGGCCGTCTCCAGGAGATACATGGGCCCGAGGTCGACGACGCCGTCGCGGCGCCCACACAGAATGCCGACGATCTCCCCCTCGGAGCGGACGACACGACAGAAGAGCGCGTGCGGCTCCCTGGCCGTCCGCTCGATGAACGCGCGCCACGGAGCAGAGCCCTCCGCCGTCGCTGTCTGCCCCCGGTGCTCCCTGATCCAGGCCTCGTCGATGCCTGCCTCTTCGTTGGGGTAGGTCTCCAGCCACGCGGCGAGGTGCATCTGGGCGATGCCCCATGCTTCATCGGCGCGAGGTTCTCCGATCACGTAGTCCATGTGTCCGCCCCCGACTCCCACTCGCACTCCCACATCCCTCACACGCCCAATCCAGCAGCGCGTCCTGACGGTGATTCAGCGATTCAGCGCGAGGACGTTCACCGGCAGCGGAGAACCGTCCACGAGCCGCGCTCGATGTCGGCCGTGACCGGTGCGGCGACAGCGGCCGTGATCCGAGAGATCGCGCCCAGAGCCTCGTCCCGGCTCAGACGATCCCCGTCGCCGTGGCCCAGCGACCACGCGACCCCGGCGCTCGTCGTCGCGACCGCGGGTGCGCCGGCCTCCGCCACGACCCGGGCGGATGCGGCGTCCCACGCGTTGGGCAGGACCAGCGGCGTGCCGGGGACGTGCAGGGACCGGAAGAGAAGTGCCTTCTCCGCGAGAGTCGTCATGCGGGCATTGCACCACGACGGACCGAGGAACGATCACCGATTTCTCGGCGCAGTGAGCGGCCGCCGGACACTCGGGTCGCCGCCCGCGGACCGGCGGGCGACGATGGAGTACGGGACCGATCTCGGGGCCGGGCGCTGGGAGGCAGCCGTGGCGCGCACCCGTATGACCGACGTACTCGTCGTGGGCGCCGGTCCGGTCGGACTCAGTGCCGCCGCCGAGCTCCTCCGCCGCCGCGTGCGCTGCCGTCTGATCGACCGGCTCGCCGCCCCGCTTCCCTACGCCAAGGCCGTCGGGATCCAGCCGCGCACCCTGGAGATCTGGGACCGGATGGGCCTGGCCCGCGCCGCCCTGGAGGCCGCCGCCGAGATGCGCGGACAGCTGATCTACGTCAACGGCGAGGAGCGGGCGCGGATCGAGCTCGCGCTGCCGCCCGAAGTCCCGTACGGATTCGCCGCGCTCCCGCAGTACGAGACCGAGCGCCTCCTCGACGCGTACGTCACCGACCTGGGCACGGCCGTCGAGCGCGGCACGGAACTGCTGTCGTTCACCCAGGACCAGGACGGCGTCACCGCTCTCCTGCGCACCGCGAGCGGAGCGGAGGAGGAGGCCCGGGTGGGCTATCTGATCGGCTGCGACGGAGCCCACAGCATCGTGCGCAAGCAGCTGGGCCTCACCTTCGAGGGCGGTGCCTTCCCCGAGGAGTACATGCTCGCCGACGTCGAGGCCGACTGGGACCTGCCGTACGGCTACGGCGTACGGTCCAGCCACCTGGCCGCCGACGGCTCCACCGACGACCTGCTGGTCTGCATCCCGTTGCCCGGGACGGGCCGCTACCGCATGTCGATGCTGGTCCCGCCCGAACTCTCCACACTCGCCATGGAGCCGGCGCCCACGGACCCGGGCGAGGCCCGGACAGGCGGCGACGGCCGGACGCGCGGCACCGGTGCGCCGGGCGGCACCGGTGCGCCGGGCGGCACCGGTGCGGTGGGCGGCGACGGCGTGGCGCACGGCCTGGAAGGCGGCCGCGCCCCCGAGCTGTCCCACATCCAGGCCGTCGTGGACCGGCTTGCCCCGAAGCCGGCCACCCTCTCCCGGATGCGCTGGTCGTCCATCTTCCGCATCAGCCACCGGATCGTCGACCGCTACGCCGACGGCCGGGTCTTCGTGGCGGGCGACGCCGCCCACATCCACCCGCCGACCGGCGCCCAAGGCATGAACACCGGCATCCAGGACGCCTGCAACCTGGCCTGGAAACTCGCCCTCGTCGTCCGCGGCGAGGCGGGCCCCGCCCTGCTCACCAGTTACGACGCCGAGCGCCGCCCGGTCGGCGAGGAGGTCGTCGGCCGCACCGTACGCCATGCCACCCAGGGCATGGAGAACGACACCGCCGACCCTCGGACACTGATGCTCCGCGAAGCCCAACTCCTCGTCGGGTACCGGGGCGGCCCGCTCGCCCGCAGCACGTACGGCCCGGCCGACGCGCCCCAGCCCGGCGACCGCGCCCCGGACTGCGCCGGCCTGACCACCCCGGTCGCCACGTACGCGCTGCGCCTGCTCGACATCCTGCGGGGCCGTACGGAGCACGTCCTGCTCCTGTACGCGTCCGCTCCGACCGAACTGGCCGCGGCCGCGGCGGCCGGCGGGGTGGTACGGGGACACGGCGCCGGCCCGGCGGCGGGGCACCCACCGCAGATCGTCGCCGTCCTGGCCAGGGAAGCACCGCCGACCGCCCTGGACGGCCTCGTGGTCGCCGGATACCACGACACCGAGGGGGAGTTCGCCCGGCTGTACCGCCCCGAAGGACCGACCGGCTTCGTCGTCCGCCCGGACGGACAACTCGGCTCCCGCTTCCCACTCGCCGCCACCGCCGCGGCCCTGACCGACTACCTCACGACCCTCTCCGCGCCCTCCGCACCCTCTATGCCCTCCGCGCCCGGGTGAACGCGATGGCCGGGGCGACCGCCACGCCGCCCGCGGTCACCGCGAGGGTGACCGTGAACCGTTCGGCTTCCTTCAGCCGAGCTGTTCGGCCAGCCCGACGACGATGCCCTCAGGGCCGCGGACGTAGCAGAGCCGATAGCTGTTCTCGTACCGCTCCAGCTCGCCGACGAGTGCGGCGCCGTGGGTGCGCAGGCGGGCGACGACGTCCTCGATGTCGTCGACGGCGAACATGATGCGACGGATGCCCAGCGTGTTCGCCGGCGCGTCCTCCGGCTCGCCGCGGATCGCCTTCGGCGTGTGGAACATCGCCAGCTCGATGCGGCCGTGGCCGTCCGGCGTCCGCAGCATGGCGACCTCCTGGCGGACGTCGTCGATCCCGATGACACGCTCCACCCAGCGCCCCTCGACGGGCATCCTGCCTTCCAGCTCCATGCCGAGTTCGAGGAAGAACGCGATGACGGCGTCAAGGTCGTCGACGACGATGAGGACGTTGTCCATCCGCTGGATCGGCATACGGGGTCTCCTTGGGTGCGAGTACGACCACGATGGCTGCCTACGTCCCTGAGACGGAGCCGCCGGGCCGCACTCGACATCCTCGGTCACACGATCCTCGGACAGGGGCCGCGCCACGGCGGTCGAGAGAAAGGAGCGGGTCCGAGGGCGTAGCCTGCCCCCGGACCCTGGCGATGCCGCTCACATCACACGCCGGCACACTTGAGGACCCGGGTCATTCGTCATTGCGTCGCGTCCTGCCGTTGGACCACCGCCGATCGAGCTCGGCGGACCAGATTCGAACTGGCATTTCGACGCACCAGGGCCCGGGCCCGGTCGATCCGGCGATGAGCGGCGCATGCTGAGTCTGGAGCAATAGTCTGAGATTGACCGCGGTCTGCCTCTGCCTGGTTGGGCCATCCCGGCAGGAAGTGCCGGGAGGAGGACTCGAACCTCCACTGGAACCGCGGATGTCACGACAAGGCTCAGCTTCAGCTTTGCGCTCCTCGCGCACCCCGGCCGTTCTCTGTGGCCGGGGAGTCTGTGGTGTCCCGGCTACCCGAAGAGGTAGCCGAAGACGGCGTCGCCGACCCGCTGGTCGGTGACCTCGGCGCTGTTCGCCTCCTCACGGGCGAACTTCACCGCCTGCTGGAGCTTCTCCACCCGCTCCAACAGCTCGTTGACCCGCCGGGCCGGCAGCGCACCCGAGAACTTCACCGTCGTCCAGTAACCGACCGGCACGTCCTCGTAGTAGACGTCGACCTGCGCGGGGTGCTTGTCCGTCGCCTCCGCCTTGACGTGGTTGCGCGGCACCTTCTTCGTACGGAGCGTGCGGACGACCTCGGTCTTCCACGCGTCGGTCGACGGGTCCTGCGTCCACGACTCGGCGGCGTCCAGTACGGGAAGCTTGCGGACGAAGGTGTTGATGTCCGTCAACTGCTTCTCCAGGAACAGCAGATACGCGACGGGCACCTGCGCCACGAGCACGCGTCCGTCGACCGTGATGTCGGCGCGCGCCTCGCAGTTCGCCCAGTCCTTGGTGGCCGTCACATCGAAGAGCCGGGTCAGCGCTCGCGCGGTGTCGCGCAGCACGTCCTCGGCCTTCACCTGCACCAGCGTGGACTCGGGCGGCAGTTGCTCGCCCTCCTCGTCCTTCGGCTGGTAGGTACGGGAGATGCCGGCGAGCAACGCGGGCTTCTGCAGGCCGTGATGAGCCGCCGTCAGGTCCTGGTGCGCCCGGGACTTGACGCCCTTCTCCACTGCGATGATCTGATTGAGTTTCGTTGCCACGTCGCCGACCCTAGTACGCGGGAGAACGACAGATCGAACGGTTTTCCACCGACTCGGATCCCGAACCGCGCACACCTTTCGTAAGCGCCACAGAGACTCAGAGCATCAGCAGCAGCCGCGTCTTCGAGACGAGCTTCCGATTCACGCTGGTGCTCTGGACGAAGATGGTGAAGTCGTCGTTGTGGTCCGGCTTGACGCGCGTCTCCACGTCCGCCAGGCCGATCAGGGCTCGGGCCTCTGGCCCCGTGTAGACCCGGTCCGTCTTCTTCTCCAGCACCGCGATCTGCTTCCGCGCCTGGATCTTCTCCGGCTTGCTCAGCTGGTAGAAGGCGCAACCCGTACGGTAGGTGTGGCCGGATTCGACGACCCATTCCCGGATCGCCACGTCACGGGCCACCGGAATCACCTGGTACTTCGACGGATTCACCGGGGTGAGCCCGGCCGCCTTGATGGTCTCCTCGTTGACGGCATCCGCACCCATGGAGAAGACCGCCCGCGAGCCGCGAATGCCCTGGGCGCGCCCCACCATGAACTTCTCGGTTGCCTGCTGGATGACCTGCCCGGCCTCTTCCAGACCCTGGGTGCTCGTGGCGTCCCAGATGGCGATGTTCTCCTTCGGGAACCCGCACTGCATGGCCTCGCGCTTGCCCATCTGGTCCGGCACGAGGACGGCCAGCGTCCAGTTGTCCTCCTGCGTCGCGATCATCTCGGCGACGGCCTGGGTCAGTTCACGCGGATTCCGGGCAGGGGCGCCGGGGCAGCGGTGACTCGCGTTCTCCTGTCCGTCGGTCAGTACGAACGTCAGGAAGCTGTGGTCGCCGTACAGTTGCGCCGTCTGCGCGAGTTCCCGCTGCGACTTCAGCGCGGCCGCCAGCAGGGCCGTCATGCCGCCGACCCGGTACAGCTCCTTCAGGGACGGCATGCGCAGCACGTCCTTGTCGTAGATGACGCACTCCACCTTGTCCGCGAAGGCGTACACCGTGACGCGGGTCTCCTGGTCCAGCTCCCTCGACCGGCGGGCAAGGTACGCGATCTGCTGGTCGGCGACTTCGACGACCTTGCGGCTCAGGTGCGACATGGACGAACTGGCATCCAGCACAAGAGCGACGTGGTTGATGTAGTTCTGGCTTCCGGACATGACGACTCCCCCTCGTTCCGTTCCGACTCGATACCTCCACCGTCTCACCCACCACTGACAATCGATCTTGACGCCGGCCGAGGGGGGAGGGGGCAGGGCGGGGGAGCGGTGCCGGCCACGCTTCGGCCCGGCCGACTACCGCGAGCGTCACGCGGTCGAGTGCGGGATCGACCGGCTCAAGCGTCACCGAACTGTGGCCACGCGATGCGACGAGCTCGCCGTCCGCTGCGAGGCGACCGTTCTCATCGCAGCTGTCAACGAATGGCTGTGACGAACGATGGTTGGTAGGGGCGCACGCAACGGGAACTCCCGGTTTTCCGTTGCCCGATCGCCCGTCTTTGCAGCACCGGGATTGCAGCTGGAGCGACGGTACCTGAACCCCGTCGCCACACCCATCGCACTACGAACGAAGATCCACTTCATGTCGGCCCCTCGCCGGTCGACCGTGCCCGCCCCGGTTCCAAGCACCATGTGATCGTCGACCGTCACGGGACCCCGCTCGCCGTCACACTCACCGGCGGCAACCGGCACGACGTCACCCAGCTCTGGCCGCTGCTCGACGCCGTCCCGCCGATCCGGGGCCTGCGAGGTCGGCCTCGCCGCACGCCCCGGCGGCTGTATGCCGACCGGGGCTACGACTTCGGCAAGTACCGCCGTCTGCTGTGGAAGCGCGGCATCGAGCCCGTGATCGCCCGACGCGGTGTGCCCCACGGCTCCGGACTCGGCACGGTCCGCTGGGTGGTCGAACGGACCTTCGCCTGGCTCCACCAGTTCAGACGGCTACGCATCCGCTACGAGCGACGCGCCGACCTCCACCAGAGCCTCCTCGTCGTGGCCTGCGGCCTCATACGCCTACGCCGCCTCCAACCGTTCACGGCCGGTTCCCGGCCAGACGGAAGACCGGGGCCGATCCGGCTGACGTTGGCTGCTGTACGGGACCCGCACGGAGCCCAGCCGCGTCCGGCCTCGTCCGACACCCTGCCTCGGAGGCGAACGCGGCGCGCTCACCGATGCGTTCGGTGACGGCGGCGGGCCAGGACGCCCCGGCGGCCCGCTCCTCGGCGCGCTTGACCAGCTCGGCGGCGGAGGGCCGGTCGGCGGGGTCCTTGGCGAAGCAGCGCCGGAGGAGCGCGGTGAGCTCGGGACCGGCCTCCGTGAGCCGCCCGAAGTCGGGCTCGCCGTGGACGACCCGGTAGAAGTCGCGAACCACGGCGGCTTGGCCGTCCGGTCGCTCGCGAGGAGCTTCGTGGAGCAGCTTCGTGTTGGCCCCGGCGGGCAACCGGGCGAGATTGTCCAGCTCGTGCCCGAAGTGACTGAGGAAGTCCGCGTCCTCGGCGAGCACGGGCGGGACCCGCTTCACCGCCGCGAACTTCCCCGGCACGGCACCGAGATAGACCCGCCCCATGCCACCGGACCCGAGCACCCCCAGCAGCCGGAAAGCTCCGATCTGCCGGGGATCCCCCTCCTCCAGCGGCACGGCCCCACTGCCGTCGAGCGTGAACAGGCCCGAGTTGCCTTCCAGTTCCCCCTGTATGGGCCGCACAGTAGCTGAGCGTCTTTCAACTCTGTGCGGAGCCCAAGTATGGCTTTGGTCGACGGTGTTGGGCGGCTACGCCGTCGTCGGCAGACCCCTCTTCTTCCTGTCCTCCTTTTCCGCCTCCTGCAGCGCCGCGATCCTCTCGCGGATCACCCCCTTCTTTGCATCGCCCAGCAGATCGCTCTCGTCGAGCTCGGCGATGCTGCGCTGTTCCAGCGGGTGGGAGGAGTGCCGGAAGTTGTCGGCTGTCGCGAGGGTGCCTCCGTCGCCGCGTTCCTCGGCGAAGAAGTGCGCGATCGCATCACGGAGCATCGCCTGGTCCTGCTCCCCGAAGCGGCCCGCCCACGCGCCGTCGGTGACCTCCTGGTCGTTCGCCCTTTCCTGGCCGAGGAAGGCCCGCCCGTACTGCGAACCGAAGACCGCTTCCAGCTTCCCGCCGCGCTCCCAGCCCTTGGAGGGGTACTTCGTCGCGTCCGTCTCGTTGTCCTTCCCGTCGGCGTTCCTGTTCCTGGCCTGGTTCGGGGAGATGTCGATCGACAGGGTCTTGATCCCGGCGAAGGTGAACTGGTCGGTGACGCCGCTGCGCATGCCGACCGCGCCGATGATGGTGAACTTCTCATTGAGGTAGTGCAGCAGTGCCAGCTCGGAGCGGCGGCCCGTCATCCCGGACCACTCCCAGTACTTGTGCAGGTGCGGCCTGTCGGTGGGGATCGGTCCCGGAATGTCGCCGATGAGGACGGGCCGCGCGCCCCCGAGATCGGGGTGCGTGCTGATCATGTCCTGGAGCTGGGTCAGACCCTCCCGTCCGGTGTCGAGCGCGGGGGCGTTCCCCTCCCCGGTGTGGCCGCTGTCCCGGTAGTTCACGATGACGTACCGGACGCCTGTCTTAAATTTGCTCAGCGGGTGATCGGATTTCGAGTGGGCGGCGTCGAAAGCCTGCTTGGTGACCTCGTCCGGAGCGGCGTACTCACGGTAGAAGTCCTGCATCCCCGCCGCGTCACCCCCTTCACCGACCCAGGCGCGCCGCTGCTCCAGCATGCCTTCCTTGAAGTCGTCGGTGGATTTGGTCTCGCCGCTGTGCCCGATCTTGAGGTTCCTCGGGCTCTCTTTGGTGTAGAAGACCCGGCCGGGCAGGTCCTTGTGGAGTTGGTACATGTGCTGGGCCTTGCGATCGACGGAGCGCTTCTCCGCGGGGCGGTTGTCCCGGGTCGCGGCGATCTCCGTGGCGATTTCTGCGTCCGTCTCCGCTTTGAGGTTGCCCCTGTAGAGGGCCTCGGGCGAGGTTTCCATGGCCGCCTTGATCCGGCTTTTCTTTTCTTTTTCGCGCCACTTCGCGACTTGGGCCTCAGCATCAGCAGCAGCAGGATCATGACCAGTAGGAAAGGATGTGCCGACTTCATCTCCGATAGCGGCCTTTATTTGGTTGAACGCAATCGCCCTCGCGGTGGATGCAGCGACCTTGTCCGGGGATTTCTCCTCCGCCCTCCTCCTGTTTGTCACGGATTCGGTGATCCGCTTTCCGTCGGCCTTTGGGTCGAAGTCGTCCAGCAGTCCGTACATGAGGAGCCTGAGGTCCGGGTTGACGATCAGGGCGGCCCGGACGTGGTACATGTCGCCGGAGTGATTCGCGTTGACGACGAGAGTGTTCTCGGCCGTCAGTCCTTTGGCCTTCGCATCCGCTGCGCTGTTGATCTTGATGCCGAACATCGGGGCGGTCGGGACCACCGCCGCCTGCGTGGGCGCTGCGGAGGATGAAGACGTCGTCTCCGCCGGCTCCGTCGGCACCCGCTGAACGGAGGGCTGCGTGCCCCCGGTCGCGCGCTGGACGGGCTGCGCGGCAGCCTGCGCCGCCGGAGCCGCGCCCGACAGCGCGCGCCGGGCGTTCGCCTCGGCCTCCCGCTCGAAGCGGTCCGAGGGATCGGAGACGCGCAGACCGGAGCCGTTGTCCGTGCCGGACACCGGGCCCTGACGCTGCTGGATGACATGCGTCAGCTCATGCGCGAGGGTGTGGCGGTCGCCGCCGCCGTCGCCGATGACGATGTGACTGCCGGAGGTGTACGCGCGGGCGCCGACCTCGGCGGCGGAGGCGCGGGCGGCGCTGTCGTCGTGCACGCGCACGTCGGAGAAGTCGGCGCCGAGCCGGGACTCCATGTCGGCACGGGTGCCGTCGTCGAGGGGGCTCCCGGAGCTGCGCAGGACGCCGTGCACGGCGGAACGCTGTACGGGGGCGGGCGCGGCCTCGGAGCTCTGCGCGTGGCCGCAGCCGGCGCCGTGCTGGTGCCGGGCCTCCTCGACCAGCCGGGAGACGGCGGCGTTGCCGATCGTGCGCTGGAGGGCGAGGACCGTCTGCGGGGACAGGACACCGCCGACACCGGTCGCAGGGGTGCTCGTGGCGCCGCGCGAAACGTCACGGCGGGCGCCCGCCTCGGCCGCCGTCGCGGTCGACGGCTTCGGTGCGTCCTTGGCGTGCATGGGAATCCCCCTGAAGGGCGTGGTACGGGTACGTGCCTCCCTGTCTAGTCGGCGGGGCCGACGGGGCACAACGGACGCCAGGGCAGCTTCCGATGGGCGATCGGGCAACGCGGGTTCGGGTCCCGGAGGCTCAGGAGGCGGGGGTGTCCAGCGCGTCTCTGGTGGGGCCGCCCTCTTTTTGAGGGTCGCAGCTTCCGGTGGCGCGTCAAGGGCGCTCCCTGCGGTCGCGTGACGCCGGCCACAGACCGGTCGGCCCCTGCGCGGGCACGCGGGTGGCCACCGCACCTGTCAACGGCCGGAGTCGCGTCCCGGCAGTCCCCCCTTCCGGCCGGCCGCAGAGCAGCGCGAGCCGCATTCGCAAACGCCACCCCCGCCCGGGGGCTTCCGCCGCCGGAGGCGTGACGGGCCGCCTGCGCACCTCATTTTGAAACAATCAGCGAGGCCGGTTCATCGGTCCTGTTCCACGCTGGACAGCGCTTCGGTGACCAGGCGGGTGGCGAAGTCCTGGTCGTCGGTGAGGCGGTTGATGTGCTCGGCGAGTAGGAGGGCGGTGGCTTCCAGCGGATTCATCTCGTCCTTGGTCCAGTCCCCGTACTGCCGGCGCCACAGGCTGGGGCTCAGGCCGGTGCCGGCAGCGATGACCAGGCCGGCCATGGTGGGGATGGCCTCGGGGCTGACGCTCTTGGGCATCTTGCCCATCGCGGCCACGAGGCTGGGGACCACGTACTCGATGACGTCCTTGCCGTGGTCCTCATGGGCCATCCTCAGCCACTTCATGAAGATGTAGACGAGGGTGCAGGCACCGTCGATGAGGTCGTGGACGCCCGTGGGCCCCAAGGACGCGATGAACTGTTCGGTCAGCCGCTGCTGTTCGGGATCGGACCCGGCTCGGGAGTCGTAGATGGACTTGAGCCGGGAGTCGATCACCAACAGCGCTGCGTTCACGTCGCCGGCGGGAGCGTGCCGGGGGTCGCAGGACGACGACACAGGATCCTCCTCATGCGGCCGCGGAAGACAGGGCGGCGGCCTGTCTGCACGCTATGCGGCCGAGCAGACAGGAGTCAGGAGAATCCCGCAGGAGCACCCTTTCGTGGCGCACCCAGGAGTGCCCGGAGAATCCCGGCTCGGGCACTCGGCAGAGGTGCGGCCGATCTCAGTAGGTGTGCCCCACGTGCGCGAGCGCCTGCTTCAGCAGCACCCCGCGGCCACCCGGCATCTCATCCTGCACGGCGGGGGAAGCCGCCTCTTGCGGGCTGAACCAGACCAGGTCCAGCGCGTCCTGCCGCGGCCGGCAGTCGCCCGCGACCGGCACGATGTAGGCCAGGGACACCGCGTGCTGGCGCGGGTCGTGGTACGGGGTGACGCCCGCGGTGGGGAAGTACTCCGCGACGGTGAAGGGCTGCAGGGACGCGGGGACGCGGGGCAGCGCGACCGGGCCGAGGTCCTTCTCCAGGTGGCGGAGCAGCGCGTCCCGGACTCGCTCGTGCTGCATCACGCGGCCGGACACCAAGGTCCGGCTGATCGTCCCGTCGGCGCCGATCCGCAGGAGCAGACCGACGCTGGTGACTTCGCCGCTGTCGTCCACGCGTACGGGTACCGCCTCGACGTACAGGATCGGCATCCGGGCGCGGGCCGTGCCCAGCTCGTCCGTGGTCAGCCAGCCGGGCGTGGTCTCAGTCATGTCAGACATCGCTTGATCATACTTTCCCGGTCGCGTCTTGGGCCCAATTCACGTGTCTGCCACCCGGGTGGGAAGGGAAGGAAATCGAACAGGGCCCTCGACGACCAGCCCAGGCGTCCTCAGACGGGCCGCTGGGCCATGACGACCAGACCCGGCCCGACTTCCCCCTCCGCGGGGAGTCGGAGCTCGGCGACCGGACGCAGCCCGGCTTGCTCGATCAGTTCCACGAGCTGCTCCGGCCGCCACTTGTGCGTCGTCCACCGCACGGGTACGCCTCCGTAGGCGTCGGTGCGCACCAGGTCCTCGTCGCCGACGTGCGTCCCGGTGATGAAGTGTCCGCCCGGCTTCAGGGCGCGCGCGAACTGGGAGAGGACCTGGGGAAGGATGTCGCGAGGAAGGTTGAACAGCGACCACCACCCGAGGACGCCGCCCAGGGACGCCTCGACCAGGTCGAGCTCGGTGGCCGAGGCGACGCTGAAGCGGCATTCCGGATGCATACGGCGCGCGTTCTCGATCATCCGGGGCGAGAGGTCGACCCCGGACACGTCGAGTCCGCGTTCGGCGAGGTAGGCCGTCACCGTCCCCGGCCCGCAGCCGACGTCGAGGACGGGCCCGAGGTCGCCCACGGTGTCGGCGAAGGCGTCGATGGATGCCTTGAGCCAGGGATGGCGACGGATGTCGCCCATGCCCGTCGTCACCACCATGTGGGCGTAGGTGTCGGCCACTCGGTCATAGGACTCACGGACCGTGTCGAGATCGGCTGGGCGGTCGATGGGGTGGTGTGTGCGCATCGGCCCACCATAGGGCGGCGTGCTGGGAAGCACAGCGAGCACAGGAAGCATGGGTGCAGGCAACAATGGTGCGCTGGGATCGCTTACGGTCCGGCTGCCGTGCGGGTGCCGGACCGCACGTCACTCACGGACCCGGGCGTTCACCGGCGGATGCGCGTCATCGCTGCCCGCACCCAGGCCCGCGAGCAGGCGCAGCCCGTCCTCTGCGGGACTGCCGGCGGCCGCGGACAGCACCACCAGCTCCATGCCCGAGGCCTCCGGCAGCGCGAAGTTCTCCTGGTGCAGTTCCAGCAGCCCGACCAGCGGGTGCCGGTAGGCCTTGCGTCCATGCGTACGGGCGCGCACGTCCGCGCGGGCCCAGAGGCGGCGGAACCGCTCGCTGCCCATCGCCAGCTCGCCGATGAGGGAGGCCAGTTGGGGGTCGTCGGGGAACTTCCCGGCGGCCAGGCGCAGATGCCCGACCACGTCGAGGGTGCACTTCTCCCAGTCGGCGTAGAGACCGCGCTCGGCCTCTTCGAGGAAGAGGTGCCGCGCGGTGTTGAGGCCCGGCATCGGCCGGCCGAAGAGGAGCCCGGCGAGCCGGTTCCCGGCGAGCACGTCCAGGCGGTGGTCCATGATCAGCGCGGGTGCGCCGGAGACCAGGTCGAGGACGCGCAGCAGCTCGGGCCGGACCCGTCCGCCCGGCGCCTTCGCGGGGCGGCGGCGCTGCCGGGCGAGCCGGTAGAGGTGTCCGCGTTCGGTCTCGTCGAGGCCGAGGACGCGGGCGAGCGCGTCGAGGACCTGCTCGGAGGGCTGGGTCGCGCGGCCCTGTTCCAGACGTACGTAGTAGTCGACGCTGACTCCGGACAGGTGCGCGACCTCTTCGCGGCGCAGCCCTTCGACCCGTCGGCGCCTGTCCGTGGGGATGCCGACGGCCGCCGGGTCGACCCGGGAACGCCGGGTCCGCAGGAAGCTCGCAAGATCGTCCATGCCTCCCAGTATGGCCTCGGCGGGTGCCCGTGAAGGTGGCCCTGCCAATACCAGGAAGTCCCGTCCGATGGAACGCGCGCCCCTGAACGCCGGGCGCCGCAGCTCCCAGAATCGAAGGCATCCGATCCGAACGTATGTGATCCGAGGGAGTTCCCATGAAGACGCTGATCGTCCACGCCCACCCGGAGCCGAAGTCGCTCAACAGCTCGCTGAAGGACCTCGCGGTGTCCACCCTGGAGACCGCCGGCCACGAGGTACGGGTGAGCGATCTGTACGCGATGAACTGGAAGGCGGTCGTGGACGCCGCGGACTACGGCCCCGCGGCGTCGAGCCCGCTGAGGGTCGCCCGGGACTCGGGCCGGGCCTTCGAGGCCGGGACGCTCACCCCGGACGTCCTCGCCGAGCAGGAGAAGCTGCTGTGGGCGGACACGATCATCTTCCAGTTCCCGCTGTGGTGGTACTCGATGCCCGCGATCCTCAAGGGCTGGGTGGACCGGGTGTTCACGTACCGCTTCGCGTACGGCGTCGGCGAGCACAGCGACACCAAGTACGGCGAGCGCTTCGGCGAGGGCACCCTCGCGGGGAGGAGGGCGCTGCTGTCGGTGACCGTCGGCGGCCCGGAGTCGCATTACGCCGCGCGTGGGATCAACGGCCCCATCGACGATCTGCTGTTCCCGATCCACCACGGCATCCTCTACTACCCGGGCATCGAGGTCCTGCCGCCGTTCGTGCTGCACGGCACCGACCGGATGAGCGACGAGGACTACGCGGACGTCGCCAAGGCCTGGGAGCAGCGTCTGCTCACCCTGGAGTCCACCGAGCCGATCGCGTTCCGCCGGCAGAACTTCGGTGACTACGAGATCCCGTCGCTGCTCCTGAAGGAGGGCCTGGAGCCGGCGGGCCGCACGGGCTTCGACCTGCACGTACGCGGCTGACCGCGGGCGGTCACGGCGATCGCCGCCGGAGGGCGTGCCCGAGCTCTGAAGTGGCTCAAGTCCCGTGCCGGACCGCGCCGCCCAGCGGACAAGACCCTTCCGACCGATGGCGATGCCGTGGTCGTCCTGCTCGCGAGCAGGGCCGCCTGCAGGGCCGCCTGCACGCCCGCCGACGGGAGTCCCGTCCTGACGGCGGCCCGCATCTCCTGCGGCCCGGACGTCCCGGCCACCAGGACCAGACGGCCCTGATCAGCTCGCAGACCCTGACCGAAGCCGCTCTGAGCTGCGCGGACTTGCTCCGTGGAGGTGTGCGATCATGCGGTGGCCCCGGGGAGGGCCAGGAAC
The DNA here is from genome assembly GCF_042268445.1 of Streptomyces sp. NPDC056169. NCBI lineage: Bacteria > Bacillati > Actinomycetota > Actinomycetes > Kitasatosporales > Streptomycetaceae > Streptomyces > Streptomyces sp. NPDC056169. The sequence goes on from NZ_JBHJUO010000027.1 coordinate 39,345, forward strand.
GTACGCGGTGTGAGGGGTCGGGCGTGAACACGGGTGGGGAGCAGGGCGGTTCGTCGGCGCCGGACGAGGTGTGGGAGGAGTTCCTGCGCACCACGGTCGACGGCGCCGGGGACGCGCCGAAGGAACCGTCCGCGCGGGCCCGCGAGATGGCGGGCCGACTGCGGACGGAGCCCGCGGAGCCGACGCCCTGGCGGGCGCACACACCCGTCCGGCCGCGACGCAGGAAGAAGGGCTGGTACGTAGCCGGGCTCCTGGCCTCGGTGGCCCTGCTGGTCGTGGCGGTGGACCCGGGAGGCTTCGTCGGGTGGTCCGGTGACGAGGGCCCGACGGGGGAGACCTTGGCACAGGAGTCGCAACGACCGGAGGGCGCGCCGGCCGACGAGCCGGCTCGGCGGGCCACACTCGACGACCCGTTCCGGGGGTCCCCGGCGGCGCGCTGGGCGAACGGCACGGCAGGGATCACGATCCCGGCCGCGAAGGCGACCGGGTGGCTGACGAAGGCGGAGGTGCAGCAGGCACTCGCGCGGACACGCGACTTCCTCGCCGCGTCCAGCCTGGATCCGTCCGTGCTGCGAGGTGGCCGCCCGGAGAAGGCCATCTCCTTGATGAACCCGCATCAGCAGGACGTCAGGACCTTCGTGTCGACCGCGCTGCGCACTCCGAGCGACGACGACGACCCGCGGCTCCTGTTCAGCCGCTTCGACCCGGCGCAGGCGCGCCTGGTCGGGGATGCGGTCAGGACCCGCGGGCGGATCACGTACGGGGAGGGGAAGCTCGGGGCCCTTGAGGTGACGGCCGACGTCACGTTCGTGTACGCGTCCGCACCGGCGGGCGGCGGCGACGAGGTCGTGCGCACGATCGTGCGGCGGGAGACGGTGGTGAGCTGGGACGATCCGAGGAAGGTGACCACTGAGGAAGGCACCTTCACCCTCCTCTCGTACAAGACCCATATGACCAACGGTGGTTGCGGCAAGGCCACCGGGTACTTCAGGCCGGAGTTCGGCGGGGGAGGGTCGGAGGCCGGCAGCACGGACGGCCGGACGGTCGATCCGTACGACCGCAGTACGACGATGGGGGAGGGGCACGAAGGCTGCGGGACCGCTACACGGTCGTAGCAGCCCGGGCGCAGGAACAGGAACAGGGCGCTCGACTCACACCCAGTCGTTCTGCGGAGTCGCCGCCCGCAGCACCTCGCTCGCGCCCTTGAGCACCGGCTCGCCGTGCGGGACGCACAGCGTGTCCACCTCCAGCGAGGCCAGCCGCCGGAAGGAGGCGATGGCCTGCTCCCTGTCCACGTTGAACGGGCCGAGGATCGCCCGGCCCTCCGCGGTGGCGACGATGTCGCCCGGGAACAGGACGCCGCTGGAGGGGAGATGCAGCGCGATACTTCCCGGGGTGTGTCCGGGCACGTGCAGGACGTGGACGGGCTCGCCCCAGCCGTCGATGGTGTCTCCGTCGTGGAGTTCCCCCTCCACCGGCACATGGCGCAGGGGCTGGGCGTACGTATCGGAGAAGCCGGCCACGATCTGCTCGTGAAGCGCGCGTTCCGGTGCGGTGTGTACCGGCTGGGGTTCGGGTGCCGTGCCACGGATGAACGGGGCGTCCACGGCTCCGGCCAGGACGCGGGCGCCGGTGGCCTCGACGAGATCCGCAGCCGAGCCCATGTGGTCGATGTGCGAGTGGGTGAGGACGATCTGCCGCAGGTCCTGCGAGCGGCCGCCCAGCCGCGTCAGGGCGTCGAGGATCGCGGGGGCGGACCCCGGCATGGCGGTGTCGATCAGAGCGTAACCGTCGGGCAGGCGCACGAAGTAGACATGGCCGACCGGGAAGGCCAGTTGCCAGACAGTAGGGGTGACCTGGGTGAGTTCCATGAAACGACGCTAACGCGGGGCCGGCGACAGTCCAGCTGCTTCTGCCGACCGCGAATTGCGCGCAGGGTGAACGAGGCCGCGAGAAGCGAGGTTCCCCCGGCGGCCGGCCCCCAGCGTTCGACAAGAGCGATTCCCGCGAGCGGGACTCTGCGGAGTAACGAGTGGCTGTGACCCCACGGTCGCACCTGCCTTCGGTTAACTCTTTGCCGAGGAACCGATGGTCCGGCTACGTTCGCCCGAGCCGTCCACGTCGTTCCGGACCGGCACTGTCGACGAGGAGGTGTGGAGCGCATGCGTACGAGTGCCCAGCAGGTGAGCCCGCGTACTGACCTTCGCCACCTCCTCACGACGGAGACACCTTGTCGCTTCGCATCACCCCGCTGACCGACCCCGCTCACGGGGCGCACAGCCGACGCCTTGCATGGCTGGCATCCGACGCCGATTCCATCCCCGTTGGGACGGCCTTTCTGCGCCTGTTCGACGGCGGACAAGAGCACCTGGCCGAGATCATCGAGCGTCCGCACCCCGGCTACCGGCTGGCGTCATGGCGGGGAACCGTCCCCGACGACCTCGCCCAGACGTTCGCCGCCTCACGCCGCGCCATGGACGACATGCCCATGGAAGACACCGACTACGGCACTGTCACCTGGGACGTGGACCGGGTCCGGGCCGCAGCGAGGGCCGTTCGAGACCGCGGAGACCAGCTGCACACGGTCGTCGCCATCGACACGACCGACGGCTCGATCGCCGGGTTCACAGAACTCGTCGTCCCCGGCAACGGCACGGGTGATGGCCAGCACTACGGCACCGGCGTGCTGCCCGAGCACCGGGGACACGGCCTCGGCCGATGGATGAAGGCCGAGTCGATCCGAGAAGCCCACGGGCGCTATCCGGACCTCGGTGGCCTCCTGACCGACACCGCCGACAGCAACACGCACATGAGACGCATCAGCGACAGCCTCGACTACGTGCCCACACACACGACGGTCCAGTACCAGCTCGACCTGTAGAGACGAGCGGACGACGGGCCGGACCTGGGCATCACCTGGTCCGGCCCGTCGGCACTCTCACCACAGGCCCTGGCGGGAACCGCTCAGTCACCCGTCACCCGTCGCCCCGTCGGTCCGCTCCCGCAGGAAGTCGGCATGGCCGTTGTGGCGGGCGTACTCCTGGATCATCAGCGCGTAGACCCAGCGCAGGCTGAGAGGAACTCCGTAGGAGGACAGGAAGGTCTCGTCGAGGTCGTGGCCGGCCGCCGCCGCGTCGCACGCCTCGACCTCGGCCCGGAACAATCCGAAGTCTCGCTCCGCGTCGGCGGCGCGAACTCCGTCGAGTCCCTCGTTGCCGTCTGCCGGACCGGTGAACACATCGCCGATGGCCTCACCCGCGAAACCGCGCCGGAACCACCATCGCTCCACCTCCGTCATGTGGCGGACCAGGCCCAGAAGGGTGAGATCCGACGGCTCCACGGTCGTCCGCACCAACTGGGCCGGCTCAAGCCCGGCGCACTTGGCCAGCAACGTCTCGCGGTGCCAGCTCAGCCACCCCTCCAGCATCTGACGCTCGGTTACGGTGCCCAGGTCGCCGAGCTGCCTGGTGCGCTCGACCTGCGGTGCTGTCCATGCCATGGATCCACCCTCCCCCGCCGTCAGGGAGGCTTCAAGCACGCCTCGCCCCCGCCACGCCCCGTGGACGACGACGCCGCTTTGCCGAACCGGCAACAGGAGTGGCGCGACCGGGAAGCGTTCGGCGACGGTGGGGCGCATGACTGACGACACCAGGGCGGGATCGCCCACGTCCGGTACCCATGCGCCTGGCGACGGATACCTCGGAGATCCCGCGGTGCGAGCGGAGTGGGACAGCCGGTACGCCGATCGCCGGCAGCTGTGGAGCGGCCGTCCCAACGGCGCACTCGTGGCCGAGGTCGCCGGGCTCACCCCCGGCCGGGTGCTGGACGTGGGCTGCGGGGAGGGCGCGGACGCCGTCTGGCTCGCGCGCGGCGGCTGGGACGTCACCGCGCTGGAGGTGTCGGGCGTGGCGCTGGAGCGGGCGGCCGGGCATGCGCGGGACGCCGGTGTCGCGGTCCGCTGGGTGCACGCCACCCTGACGGAGGCAGAGCTCCCGCCGGCCTCGTTCGACCTGGTCTCCGCGCAGTACCCGGCCCTGCTGCGCACTCCCGACGCCGCGGCCGAGCGAGCCCTGCTTGCGGCCGTCGCGCCCGGTGGCGTGCTGCTGCTCGTCCATCACGCGGGGATGGACACCCACCAGGCAGACGAGAGCGGTTTCGACCCGGCCGACTACGTCTGGCCCTCGATGGTCCTTGGTCTGCTCGACGACGACTGGGCGGTCGAGGCGGACGAGCAGCGGCCACGCGTGGCACCCGAGGGTGGCGCCGGCGCCCACCACACCGACGACGTGGTCCTGCGCGCACGCCGGCTCCGCTGAACCTCGACAGGCTTCTCATACGTCGTCACGGACGTCGCGCCGCCGCCGGCCGGCCCGCGCTGATGCTCCTATTGATCGTCAAGCGTGGGGAGTCGTAGGAGCGAGGTACCTTCCCTCCATGCCCTTACTCCCGACAGCGAGATCCGCAGCCGCGACGAGCTGGTCGCCGCCGTCCGGGAACTGCACCAGGACTACCTCCGCCGGGGGCACGAGTGGGAGAACCAGAGCCTCGGCCGCTTCCTTGAGGCCCTCGCGGCCTGGGTGGATGACTCGCCGGGCTGGTATCGAAACTCCGGGAAGAAGCTCCCCGAGGAAGGGGACTGGACTTTCCTGGCCAGAGCCCTTCAGGCCGCCACCGTCTATGAGTGAACCCGCCACGACGCCGCAGAGGGCCGCGAACGAAGCCTCGGAGCGCAGTCGGTCGGGGTTTCCTCCGGCGGTGACCAGGAGCTGGGCCGCGGTGTCCGGACCGACACCGAACGCGGCGCGCAGGCCGGGTTGTTGTCGGTGGCGGCTGTGTCCAAGGAGGTGGCGAGGGTGTCGTGTTCTGCGGTCAGGGCCCGGACCCGGCGGGCGAGAAGCTTCAGGGCGGTCAGGAGGGCGACGCGTGGTCCGTCGCCGGTGGGACGCAGCCGGGCGATGGCGTCGACCTGCGTCTTGCCGCGCAGGGCGGCGTACTTGACGCGGATGTCATCCGGGGCGGTGATGAGGATGTGCGCGATCTGGTTCAGGGCGACGCTCCGCCTTATCGGGCCGGTTGACCTCGACCACGGTCAGTCCCGCGCGGCGGGCAGCGCGGGTGAACCCGAGACCATAGGCGGAGGTCCCCTCGACACCGACGGCGGTCACCGTGCCGTGGGCGCTCAGGAACGCGACCGCCGCAGGGTATCCGGCTGCCGTGGTCGGGAACTCGGCGTCCGCTACGTGGCCGCCCCGGTCGGTGACGACAGCAACGTGGATCGTGTCCGCGTGGGAATCCACCCCGCCGAACACCGCATCCAGCTCGGTGACGGGTGTGGTCGTCGCTGTCATCGTGTGTGCTGCCTTCCGGGCCGGAGGTGACGCCGGCCGGGTGGGTCAGACAGTACATTGAAGGGGCCGCTGGCCAAGCTCCTATCAGGTCATGCTCCACCTGGCCGGAGCCATGGAGAACGGGTCCCGGCGGCCGGACAGAACAGTCGCAGGACAGCCCAGCAGAGCGTCAGTCAGACCCTGAGCCACGACCCCCGGAACCCGCTACGAGTATCAATGTCAGACCCCCGCCCTACGCTGGCGTCATGAGCGTCTCTCTCTACTACAGCGCGCGCCGCACGACTCCGCTGACCGAGGCCGAGTCGGGCTCCGTCGACCGCGTCGTCGCCGTGCACAGGGCGTCGTTTCCGTACGACGACGAGGAATCACTGGACTTGTACGACCGGGATGCGGACTCGCCGGAGGAGGTCATCGCCGGGTCCACCAAGATGCCGTTCAATCCCGGTCGTCTGATGCCGGTGATCGCCCATGTGCTGGATTCCGTGACGGAGCTTCGCCGGGCCGTACCGGACGCCGAGTGGCGCGTGCACATGGACGACCTCGATGTCCCCTGGGACGAGGCCGAGGGGTACTCCCTGCCCGGAATGCGCGACGCGGACCTGATCGCGGAGCTCGCGGCGATACACGACGGGGACGGGGCAGCCGGATGAGTGAGGCGGCGTTGCGACACCGCCGGGCCTGAATGCCGGAGTGTCAGAGTGCCTGAGGCCTTGCCGGACGCATCCCCACCTCATTATCTTGACGTCAAGATTCCATCGAGGAGGAGATGTGACTCAGGAGACCCCCCGGTACTCCCTCGACGGCCTGCACCACGTACAGCTGGCCATGCCTCCGGGAGCCGAGGAGCTCTGCCGCGAGTTTTGGGGCCGTGTCCTCGGGATGACCGAGCTGGAGAAGCCTCCGGTGCTCGCCGCCCGCGGTGGCTGCTGGTTCCGCGGTGGCGGCCTGGAGGTACACCTGGGAGTCGAGGAGGATTTCCGCCCGAACAAGAAGGCGCATCCGGGCATCCTCGTGACGTCGTTGAAGGCGCTCGCCGAACAACTGGAACTCAACGGCGTGGACGTGACGTGGGACGACAACTTCCCTGGTCACCATCGCTTCTACGCGTTCGACAAGCTGGGGAACCGGCTTGAGTTCCTTGAACCGATCCAGGGCCGCTGACACAGGCACCGCCGTCAGCACACCGACGACGACCGCCCGGCGCACTCACGCCCCGTGGCCCGCACCATTCGACGGAGCCTGGGCAGCAGCGCACTCCAGCCCCGAATCGAGGGCGGACCACCTCCCTCTGCACCCGCACCAACACCCTGACCCCCTACCGAGGTAGGGGGCCGATGCGGCACCACGGTGTGAGGTGGTGGACGGAACCTTGCCCCTACTCTCCCGGTCGTCGGCAGAGGGCCGATGACCGGAAGACAGGGGCAGGGCATGCCGTTCATTGCTTCGAGGCGTGCGGACGACGGTGCCACCGCATCCGATTCGGGTGCCGTTGCCGCGCGATTCGCGCGCCGGGTCGGGTACGCCCTGGTGCTGCTACCTGCTGCGGTCGTGACCGTCGGAGCGGTCGCGGCGGGACGTTCTGACAGGGCAGGTGCGTGGTGGGCCCGAGCAGGGGGCCACGTTCTCACCGCGCGGACGTCGTCCCGGCAGCCCGGCGCGGGACGGCTGCTGGCCCATGCGCTGTTGTGCGTACCGCTGGGACTGCTGGCGCTCGTCCCTCTGGGTGTCGAGATCCTGCTCGTTCTTCGTGGCGTCCTCTACCCGCTGGTCGACCAGGGCCCGTACGACCACTCCTGGGGCGGGCCGACCATGGGCGGGGCATGGGTCGTGCACTTCCTCGTCGCCCTGCCCTTCGCTGCTCTCGGGCTCGGTGCCCTGGGGCAGCTGAGCCGGCTGCACTCCCGTCTGGCAGGCGGGATGTGGGGTCGCAAGGTCGGGCTGTGGCCCGTTCTCGCCCTGGTGGCGTCGACCGGCGCCGGCGTCGTACTGGTGATCGCCTGGACTCACCAGCTGTGAAGCGTGAGGTCATGCGGCACGAGGACGGGGATCGTCCGACCGGCGCCGGACTGCCGAGCCCGCTGCCGTACCTCCCGGCCCCCGACCGGCCCGCCCGGGCCTGAGCCGAGGAGCGGCGGCGCCGTCCTCCTGCTACCCGGTCTTCTCCACGCGGGTGTTGTCGGCGTCGAGGAGGGTGCCGTCGGCACCGGTGGGCGCGAGTTCCGGCACGGGGGCGCCGTTCTGGTCGACGAGGACGGAATGGGCCTCGCCGGGGGCGAAGGCGTGCCGTTCCCCCCACTGCCGCAGGGTGAGGATGACGGGGAAGAGGGTGCGCCCGGCATCGGTGAGCACGTACTCCTGGCGGCGCCCCGACGGTGCGGTGCGCTGGGCGAGGAGCCCGTGAGCGGTGAGCTTGCGGAGGCGGTCGGTGAGGATGTTGCGGGCGATGCCTGTCCGTCGCTGGAACTCGGTGAACGACCGCGCCCCGTCCATCGCGTCGCGGATGACGAGAAGACTCCACCTGTCGCCGACGAGGTCGAGCGTGCGGGCGACGGGGCAGTCGGGGTCGGTCCAGTCGAGCTCCAGGGTGCCCGTCGTGGTGCGCGGCATGACCTCTCCCAATGGGTTGCGAAGTGAAACCATCATGCCGTACGGTCGAATCAGTTGCAATATGCTACCGATTGGGGCTGGGGCGGAATGAACGCATGGCGGCGCCTACTGCTGGCGATGGTGTGCGGCGTCGCTGTGGCGAGCATCTACGCCGCCCAGCCGGTACTGGAACCGATGGGACACGACCTCGGCGTACCGGCACGGCTCGCCGGATGGATCGTCGCGACCGGCCAGCTCGGCTACCTGGCAGGCCTCCTGCTGCTGGTACCGCTCGGCGACCTGGCCGACAGACGCCGGCTCATCGCCGTGCACCTGGCGATCACCGCAGCGGGCATGATCCTGACGGCCTCGGCATGGACCACATGGGCGGCGTTCGTGGGACTCGCGACGACCGGCGTGTTCGCCGTCGTCGTACAGATCACGGTGGCCTACGTCGCATCGACCTCGCCACCCGACGAACGCGGACGGAACATCGGCGTCGTGACCGCGGGCGTCGTGGTCGGCATCCTCGGCGCGCGGGCGGTGGCCGGCGTACTCGCCGACGTGTGGGGCTGGCGAAGTGTCTACGCGGTACTGGCCGCGGTCTCCCTCGGACTCGCGGCCCTGGTCCTCGCTGTGCTCCCACCGGAGCAGCGCCCCAACCGACCCGGGAAGCCGGCGACGCCCGCGACGCACGCCACCCCCACGACGTACAGGCAGGCCATCGCCTCGCAAGGCGGACTGTTCAGGGAGCGCACCTTCCTGACGCGCGGACTCATCGCGTTCTTCCTCTTCGCATCGTTCGGAACGCTCTGGAGCGGACTGTCCCTGCCACTGGCGGACAAGCCGTGGCAGCTGAGCGAGAGCCAGATCGGACTGTTCGGCATCGCTGGACTGGCCGGCGCGCTCGGCGCCGCACGCGCCGGACGATGGGCAGACGCGGGAAGGGCGGGCCCGGTCACCGGATTCGCCCTGACCCTGCTCATCGTCTCGTGGGCGGCGCTCGCCCAGCTGCCGTGGTCGCTATGGCTCTTGACCCTCGGGATCGTGGTCCTCGACTTCGCGGTCCAGGCCGTGCACGTGAGCAACCAGCACCTGCTCACCGCCGCGCATCCGGACCGCGTCAGCAGCGTCATCGGCAGCTACATGGTCTTCTACTCCCTCGGCTCCGCCCTCGGTGCGGCCGCAACCACCACCCTCTTCACCACCCACGGCTGGGCGGGCTCCAGCCTCCTCGGCGCAGGGTTCGCCGCGTGCGCACTGACCATCTGGGCAGCCAACAGAAGACGCCCCGGCAACGGCGCGAAGCTCCTACCCGAGGCACGACGACGCACACAAGCTGCGTCCAAGAACCCCTCACGACCTCAGATCGGCTTGCGCCACACGGAGATGTGCTTCGCGGAGTCCTGGGTGAACGGCGCCCCGTCCCAGTCCGCGACGCGACGTTCCAGATCGAGCCCGGCGATCCGTGCCATCAGGTCGAGCTCTGCCGGCCAGGCGTAGCGGTGCCGGGAGCTGTCACGGCGGTAGCGGCCGTCGTCGCCGTCGAGGGTGAGGTGGTGCGAGACGAGAACCTGCTCGACGAGGTCGAAGGTGTCGAAGCCGAGATGCCGCTCGGAGACGTCGAACGGCACCGCGACCTGGCCGGGCGGCAGGAACCGCAGCGGCGGCACGCCCAGCTCGATGACGAACCGGCCACCGGGCTCCAGATGGCGAGCGGCGTTGCGGAAGCACTCGACCTGCTCGTCCTGCGTGAGCAGGTTCGTGATGGTGTTGTAGACGAGATAGACCAGGGTGAACTCACCGGGAACGACCGTGGTGGCCATGTCCCCGATGACTACCGGGAGCGTGTCCTCGTCGATCTTGCGCCGCAGCACCGCCGCCATGTGCTCGGACAGTTCGATGCCCACGACCGGCACGCCGCGTTCCCGGAGCGGGACGCCCACTCGTCCGGTCCCGATGGCGAACTCCAGTGCCCGGCCGTCTCCGGCGAGCTCGTCGAGGAAGGCGAGAGTCGGTCCGAGAACGGCGGCCGAGAACGTCTCGGTCTCCTCGGCGTCGTAGCGGTCGGCGGTCGCACGGGTCCACAGCTCACTGCTCGTCACGGGCGGCCACTTTGCCGGGTATCGAAGGGCGCTGTCGACGCATTTACCTTCCACCGGCTCCGATCACACCCCACCCAGCTCCTCAACCGCCGCTCCGTCAGGCCGTGCGGATCGCGGCGAACGCCTCGTCGATCGCCAGGCAGGTCTCGTCGATGTCGGATTCGGTGAGAGCGGTGGAGACGAACCAGCAGGCCAGCCCGAAGCCGTTGGCGTGGATGCCACGCTGCAGGAGGGCGTACCGGAAGGCGTCGTAGCGGTGCTGGTCGAGGCGGAAGATGTCGCGGTAGTGCCGCGTCGGTGCACCGTCGGTGGAGAACACGACCTGGAACATCGCCCCGACGCCCTGCACCGCGCAGGGAACGTGATGATCCGTGGCAGCTTTGCGGATGGCCTCCATGACGCGCTGCCCGGTCTCGTCGATCCGCGCCGTGACGGCCGGGTCGGCCAACTCGGTGAGGGTGACCAGGGAGGCGGCGGCGCACAGCGGGGAGCCGTTGTAGGTGCCGCCGTGCTTGACCCGGCCGGTGGCGAGGCTGTCCATGACGTCGTACCGGCCGGCGAAGGCGGCGATGGGCAGTCCGCCGCCCAGGGCCTTGGAGTAGACCGCGAGGTCCGGGACCACTCCGAAGAGCGTCTGGGCACCTCCGGGGCCGGTACGGAAGCCGGTGCAGACCTCGTCGAAGATCAGCAGGATGCCGCGCGCGGTGCATTCCTCGCGCAGCATCTCAAGGTAGCCGGGGAGCGGCATCGTGCAGGCGTTGTTGGCCACGATCGGTTCACAGATCACGGCAGCGATCTCGCCTCGGTGCGCGTCGAGCGCCGTGCGCAGGAGGTCCACGTCGTTCCACGGGCAGACCACCACGTCGTCCACGACGCCCTGGGGGATTCCCGGGGAGTGGGGATGGGCCGCGGGCGATTCGTAGGGACCGGCCTGCGCGGCGGTGGGGCGGTTCGAGATCGCCAGGGTGTCGGTCCACCCGTGATAGTGGCCCTCGAATTTGAGGATTTTCGAACGGCCGGTGAATCCGCGCGCGGTGCGAATCGCGCCGAGGACGGCCTCGGAGCCGGAATTCGAGAAGCGGACCAGATCGGCGCAGGGGACCGAGGAACATATCAGCTCGGCGAGTTCGATCTCCGGGACGTTGCAGGTGCCGAACATCGTGCCGTTCTCCAGCACCGAGGTCAGCGCGGAGGTGATGGCCGGAGCGGCGTGCCCGAGGATCGCACTGCCGTAGGAGATGAGGTAGTCGAGGTACTCGTTTCCGTCGACGTCGACGATTCGTGCCCCCGAGCCGCGGCTGATGTAGAGCGGATACGGGCGGGTACCCGTAGAGGTGAGGCGGGACGAGGAACTGATCCCGCCGGCCAGTGAGAGTTTCGCCCGCTCGAACAGGGCTTGGCTTGTTTTGGTGTTCCCGATTTCAGGAACACCGTGAACGGTAGGGGCGGTGGGATTTCCGAGACTCATTCTTGCTCCTGTAAGGGGAAGTGCTCGTGGCCGAAAAGGTCCATAAGGTCTCTGTCGTTACCGGTGCGGGCAGCGGCATTGGCCGTGCCTGCGCCCTGGCGCTCGTCGCGGACGGGTGGTCGGTGGTGCTGGCCGGGCGGAGAAAGGACGCTTTGGAGGAAACGGCGGAACTCGCCCGGGCGGGTGCGGAACAAGGGCGCGGAGGCGGCCAGGCCGTGCCGGTCGTCGCGGACATCACCGACGCCGATGCCGTCACGCGCTTGTTCGACGAGGTGGCTGAGCGGTTCGGTCGCATTGACGTGCTGTTCAACAACGCGGCCGACACGATGCCGTACACGCCGACCGAGGACGTGGCCGTCGAGGACTGGCGGCGGGTGCTGGACTCGATCGCCACGGGAACCTTCCTCTGCTCACGGGCCGCGTACCGGATGATGAAGGACCAGCTTCCCCGTGGCGGCCGCATCATCAACAACGGCGCTCCCTCGGCCCACGTCCCGCGCCCGGACTCGATCGCCTTCACCGCGGCCAAGCACGCGGTCGCCGGGATCACCCGCTCCCTGTCGCTCGACGGGCGCCGGTACGACATCTCGTGCGGTCAGATAGACATCGGAAACGTCACGCCGGTGGGCCGTGAACAACCGCCGGTCCGGCAGGCCGACGGATCCCTCCGGGTCGAGCCGACGATGGACGTCTCTCATGTCGTGCACATGGTCGTCACCATGGCGAACCTCCCCGTCGGCGTGAACATCCAGTCCGTCACGGTGATGCCGGCCGCTATGCCGTACGTCGGCCGCGGCTAGCGCTCAGGCTCCCGGCCCTGGATCCGGCCCCGGCCCCGGTCCTGGCCCCGGATCCGACGACGGGCCCTCCGGCCACGTACGCCTGGATCCGGGTGCCGGAATCGACCCTGCCGTGGAGTTCCCAAGACACCATGCGGTGCAGGCCGTCCAGGTGGGTGAGCCCGTGCCTGACCGTCAGACCGTCGTAGTCGATGCCCGGCGCCGGCCCGACGCTCAGGAAGACAGGGGTGAAGGCGCTGGTCGCCTGGCGCGCGATCTTGCGACCGCAGACCGGATTCGAGCGGGTGTACGCCGCGCCGGAAGCGCGCAGCAGCGCTACCGTACGGGCGACCGTCAGCCCGCTGGTGGGAATGAGCTCCCGCTCCCCGCCCTCACCGAGATGCCACGGCAGGATGATGCCGCGCAGGTCCCTCCTGTCGAGCAGGACCTTGCTCCATCGCCCGATGGTGCGGTCCGCGTCCTGGAGGTGCCCCTCCGCCTCGTCGTTGGTGTTCCCCTCGTACTCCCGGTCGAGCGGGTGCTCCTCGTGGAAGCGGTGAAGTACCTCGTCGAACGAGACAGGTGCGACGGTCATCATGTTCGTGCCTCTCGGGAACGTCAGGCCGGGACGGCGTACTCGGTGAAGTGGTGGTCGGCGAAGAGCTCCGGCCACTTGCCGTGATCCAAGCCCAAGACCCTTGCCCGGGCCAGCATTTGACGCCAGTACGGCTTCACCGGCTGCCAGCGAACCCCTGTCTGACAGTACGAACCGTCGACCATGTAGCGAGGCCCGCCCGCCGCGGGACCCGCGACGCGCGGCGGGCGCCGGGTGTGGAACAGTGCCGAGTGGATCAGCACGGTCGAACCGGGCGGCAGGTCGTCGACCAAGACCTCGCCCGGCAGTTCGGCGCAGCCGAACCGGGCGCGCGCGGCCTTCTCCGCCTGCTCCTGGTGCGAGCCGGGGAGCAGCGCGAGACCGCCTTGGGAAGCGTCGAGGCCGCCGAGATAGTGCAGGGCGTGCACCATCAGATGGCTGCGACCGCGCCCCGCGGGCCGCTCGTAGTCGTGGTGCCAGCTCTTGCCGGGGGCGTCCGGGGCCAGCCGGGCGCTGTGGAGATGATGGAAGACGAAGTCATTCCCCATGAGCTGGTCCAGCAGCCACATCAGGGGAGGGTGTGCGACAAGCTCGCCGTGGGCCGGGAGTTCGATCTCCATGACCGACGGCGGTCGTAACGACTCGGGGTCGCGGCAGGCTTCGATCGAGTCCGTCCGTAGCCCGCTGTCCACCCAGTGGTCGACCTCCGGCTCCAGCCGCGCCACCAGCGCGGGCGGAAGGAAGGCGGGGAGTACCAGATACCCGAGTTTTTCGAACTGGGCCATCTGCTCGGTGTCGAGCATTGGTGCGGCCTGCTGGCTCACGCTGCCGATCCCTTCCCGTGGCCGCCCGTACGAATTCCTCGTGGAATGCGGCTTTACCTGGCATGAATTCGACCCGAACGAGGCCGAACAAAGCCAGAGGCTATCCACAACGCCGACTATTCATGCGGAGGGAAACAAGGAAGTCCAAAACCCTGCGGGCTGGCCCGAAAATGCCGCTATGGACGGATCAAGCCAATTCCGGAGACGCCTGGGCCGACATAAGGGAGGAGGGAGCGCGCACCTCCACCGGCGCTGCCGCATCGCGTTTCACTTCGAGTCGAGCCCGGCCGCGCCGACGGACGATCGACTCCGCGGCTTACCGTCCGCGACCAGCGTGATCACCCCGAGAACCGGACAAGCCAGCCCCTTGACCTGCGCATTCAAGACGGCGGAGGCTCACGGAATCGGAATCTCCGCACAGCCCCGAGCTCAGCCCAGACAGCGGACGCATCCCGCGACGAAGGCTCAAGCAGCAGTCACGAACTCGGGGTTACGCCCCCCGGACACCTGCCCGCTCGCCTCGTCCCACAGCACGAGCAGCCGCTGGTACTCGGCCGCACGCTTCTCGCTGTACGGCTCGTCCATCAGTTCACGAATCCTGGAGTTGATCCAGGACGCTTCGAGCGCGGGACGGGCGAGGACGGAAGACGATGACATGCCGCTACCGTACGGGGCCCCACTGACACACGCGTCGGCATTTCCCACCGGCCGCTCTCGACCGCCACTGCGTCGCTGCTGCACCCCGCCGTCTACCGTGTCGATGCCTGGTGTGGCTGATCCTGTCCCCGTTCGGCGAGGGCGACGACGCCTTCGGAAGGCGGCGACGCGAACGGATGGTACGAGGCCCAGTCCTGAGACGAGCGGCATGCGACGGAGTACGGGTGATCCATCAGCCGCGGCTGCCCCTCCTCATCAGGCCCGCCGTCCAGCCGCTCGCTCAGTAGTCAGGGCGCCGCGGCCAGGAACCCCAGGGCCGCCGCGACGTTCGATGGCAGGTCGATCACGCTGTCCAGCACCAACCGGTGATCCGACCACGGTGCGAACTCCTCCCGTCGCCGCTCCACCGCCTCCCAGGTCGGCTCCTGGAAGCCCTCGATGCCCCGGGACCGGCCCTCAAGCCGCCGGCGATGCACCGCCGTGTCCGAACACACCACCTCGATGAACGCCACCGGCACACCATGACGAGCCGCCAGCAACCGCCACTGCTCCCGCGCCTCCTCCACCGCGTTGACCGCATCGATGATCACCGTCTGGCCCAGGGCCAGCACACCGTCGGCAACAGCCTCGGCCACGACATACGCCGCGAGGCCCGTGGGCTGCTCGCGAGCCACCCCCGCGCGCCACATCGCCGCCTCGATCGGATCCACCGACACGACCGGAGCGGCCAACTCCCGCCCCAACGCCTCGGCGACCGAACTCTTCCCCGCGCCAGGCAGCCCCGCCATCACGATCAACATGGTCACACCCTCGCACGCCCGACCGTTGCTACCGCCAACTCGCCAGGTCGGGGTGCGCGCACCACTGGTCGTCAACCTGACAGCGACCCGGGTGACGGCCGCTGACGTGCCGCTTTCCGGGCCGGACGCGTGTGACGCCACCAGGCTGCGCTACGTACCCCTCATGCCCACGACCCCCACGATCCCCATGATCTCCTCGATCCCCGCCGCTCCCCGTGCGCTGCCCCTGGTCGGGCACGTCGTGCCGCTGCTGCGGGATCCGTTGGCGTTCCTGAACTCGCTGCCCGCCCTCGGCGACCTGGTCCGTATTCGGCTTGGCCCCCTCACCGTCATCGTGATCTGCGATCCGGAACTGACCCGGCGAGCGTTGCTGGACGACCGCATCTTCGACAAAGGCGGCCCGCTGTACGACCGCCTACGAGAAGTGATCGGCGACGGCGTGGTTTCCTGCCGGCACCAAGCGCATCGCCGGCTGCGGCGGCTTTCCCAGCCCGCCTTCCACCAGGCCCGGCTTCCGGACTACGCACGCTCCATGACCACCTGCCTACAGGAGACGACCGATTCCTGGACTCCCGGCCAGGTCCTGGATGTGCCCGCCGAGATGATGGCGACCAGCTCCCGAATCATCACCGCCACGCTGTTCTCCGACACCCTGCCCGCGACCGCGCACGGCCGGCTCGTCGACGATGTCACCACGGTGGTCAAGAGCCTCTACCAACGCATGTTCCTGATCCCGCCGCTGGACCGCCTGCCCACGCCCGGCAATCGCGCCCACCTTGCCGCCCGCGCCCGCCTCCACGCCACCGTCGAGCGCCTCATCAACGATCGACGCGCTGACGGAGCCGACTACGGCGACCTGCTCTCGGCCCTGGTGTCGGCCCACGACCCCGAAGACGACACTCCGGGCATGACCAGCGCCGAGATCAGCGACACGATCGTCTCCTTCATCCTGGCCGGTATCGAAAGCACGGCAGCAACGCTGTCCTCAGCGCTGGATCTGGTGGCCCGCCACCCCGACATCGAGCGGCAGTTGCACACCGAGGTCGACACCGTCCTGGGCGGTGCGCCGGCCACCCACGCCGACCTGCCGCGCCTGCCACTGACCGAGCGCGTGATCACCGAAACCCTCCGGCTGCGCCCGCCGGGCTGGTTCTTCACCCGCGCGGTCACCGCCGACACGCACCTCGGCGGGTACCTGCTGCCGGCCGGGACCAGCGTCGCCTACAGCCCGTACCTCATCCACCACCGTCCCGACCTCTACCCCGACCCCGAAGCCTTCGCCCCCGATCGTTGGGACTCCCCGCACCCCCAACCGCCCCGCCACGCCTTCCTGCCCTTCGCCGCGGGCGCCCGCAAATGCATCGGCGATTCCTTCAGCATGATCGAGTCCACCCTCGCCCTCGCGACCATCGCCGCTCGATGGCGCCTGGAGCACGTATCGGGCCACCGAGGCCGCCTCGCCGCAGCGGTGACACTCGAACTCCGTGACCTGCACATGCAGGCAAGACCACGCACCGCGATGCCCGTATCGGCGCCGTGACGCCGGTGGCTTCGGCGTTGCTTCGACAGATGCGACAGAGCTGCCCCGCGTCGAAGCGGTCCGCCGCCCCGAAATCCGGTGTGTGGCCGACGGGGGCGCAGTACGTCGACGCCGGCGCTTCGTAGGAGCGGTGCCGGCCACGCACCACCACCCCGCCTCGGCATCGAGCCCCGTTACTCTGCCCATGTGAACGGTACGGATGAGGCACGGGGCCTTCCCGACTGGCGGGTGCTCATCGTCGGGGGCGCGTCGGGGATGGGGAAGACCGGTGTCGGCCGGGCCTTGGCACGACGGTACGGCGTCCCTGTCGTGGAGGTCGACGACATCGTGGAGGCCCTCCTCGCGGTGACACTGCCCGAACACCTGCCGGAGGTCCACTTCTGGCGCACTCACCCGGAGGCTGCACGTCACGCGCCCGAGTCGGTGGTCGAGCGGCAGATCGCGATCGCCGAGGCGCTGGCTCCGGCGATCGAGGCGGTGGTGGCCAACCATGTCGACACCGACACCCCGGTGATCCTGGAAGGGGACTACGTCCTGCCAGGATCGGCGACGCCCGGAGGTGCGATCCGTGCCGTCTTCCTCCACGAGGACGACGAGGCGCAGGTGACGGCCAACTACCTGCACCGGGAGCCGGAGGCCGGACCGCAGCGCCATCGCGCACGCGTCAGCGTGCTGTACGGCCGATGGCTCGCCGCGCAGGCGCGGGCGGCCGGCGTACCGGTCGTCGCTCCGCGTCCGTGGGAGGACCTGGCGGGCCGTGTCGCCGAAGCGGTGGGAGAGCTGCCGTCTTTCGCTGCGTGACTGAGGCGGGGGCCGGGGCTTCCGTGGTCGCCCGCGTACAAGGTCGACCAGCTCAGCGTAGGTACGGCCGGTCGCTTCAGCTCGACCCGGCGAGATGCCGCAGGACACGCAAAGGGGCCGGGCCCGCTGTCCTTCGGGCTCCTGCGGCAGTGATCGACCGATGGCGCCCTACCAGCAGCAGAAATCGGGCGGTCTGCTCCTGCCGCCCGCGTCCCAGTACGACGGAGGCCCCAAGTACCTCGATCCGGACTCACCCGAATCAGACTCCGCAGGTTGGTGGTTCGAATCCACGCATCGATGTGGGCGAAGCAAGTCACCAAGCTCGTCGGCGATGACGTCGACGGCATCGAGCTGAACGGATACGAGCCGGTGCGCGAGGTGATGGGCGTTGCAGACACCTGGTGGAGAGGCCCTGACTCTCTGGTGGCGGTGTACTCCGGGGAGGCAGAGGCGTTCGGCTTCTCCGGAGGCCGCACTGCGTTGATCTACTCGGGGCTCGATGAGTGGGGGCGGCGAGGAGGCGACGAGGCAGGCGAGAGCTGAGATCGCGGGGGAACGACCAAGTTCCCCCGGTGCACGGAGGAGTACAGGGTCGGCGCCCTTGGGCAGCAACGACACCCAATTTGTCGCCCCGCCGGCCCCGGTGCGAGATGGCGAGCCCGGTGTAGGTCTGCTGAGGGGGGTCTACGAGCCCGCGGGAGTCCCTGGTTCGGCCGAGACGACATCGTGCTGGGGACAGATGCAGCGGTGGAGGAGCACGACCCCCTCGCGGCGCTCACCCACCTTCGGGAGGCGGCGACGCGGAGGCGGTCGTCCAGGGGTCCGTGCATGCATCGCCGCTACCTCTTGCCGGCACGGCCAGGTCCAGCACGCGCGGAATCGCCATCTCCCGCGCGGGCCTCGCTGTCAAAGCCGGCTTGCACCTGCGTTGGCGGGCTGCTCAGGTAGCAGGCAGACAGGCAGGGTCAGAAGTCGAAGACGGGCCCGGTCGCGAGGGCGAGTTCGCAGTCGTTCGCATACGTACGCTCCCAGTGGACTTCGCGACCCCCGTACGTTCCGCGCGCGGTTACGGTGACCGTGGCGGAGTCGTTCGAGCAGAGTGCGGTGCTCTGGCCCGGCAAGCGGTCGAAGTCTCCGCCTGCCGTGTGAAGGTCCCGGCAGGCCTCGCGTGCGAGCGGGTGGTTGTGGCCCTCGGCGCCGGGACAGTCGAGCCAGGCGAACCCGATGACCTCAGTCTCACCCTGCAGACGAGCGACGGTGAGCTGAACGTGCGCGTCCCGGGCCGGCTCGACGGGTCCTGTGGCCGTCGCGTCGGGAGCAAGCCCGGCGGCGAGGAGGCCGGCACCAAGCAGGGTCGTGATGATTTTGTTCATGATCGAGCCAACGGGTACATAGAGATTTCGGTTACTTCGCCCAATGGAGCTACGCGGCCGCTGCCGCAGATATCGACGTTGCCGCGCGGCCCGGCCGACGCCTACCTCCACCCGGCCGTCAGGAAGGGGCAGCGAGGTGTTTCCCCGCTCTCTCCACCAAGGTCACCCACAGTGTCGCCAGGCTGCCAAGGCTGCCAAGGCGTCCGGGGCGGCCGTGATCCGCTGAGCCCACGCCGAACGGGGTGTACCGCAGTGGACTCCACCCTGACGGGGAGCTGAGGTGCACGAGCACGCATGAGGCCCGGATCCACAGGATCCGGGCCTCATGTCTCTTCAGTAGCGGGGACAGGATTTGAACCTGCGACCTCTGGGTTATGAGCCCAGCGAGCTACCGAGCTGCTCCACCCCGCGTCGGTAGGTCCAACAGTACGCTACTCACGGCACCCCCAAGACCAAGCTCGCCCCCGGGGGCGTTCCTGGCCAGGCTCGTGCTTCCGGTACGCCAGGCGGAGGCGCCTGCGGACTGGGCGCGGAGGGTGAAGGAGCGGTAGGCGTGACGGCCGCCCCCTCCGCACGGGTCATGACCGGAAGATCATGCTTTCTCTGAGGGGCCGGCGCTCCTGGGGTGCGTTCCGGTTCGGGCAGTCTCCGCGTGGGAGGGATTCCAGAGCTGGTCGGCCTCGCCGCGTGCGAGGTGATCCTCGTAGATCCGCACCTTGTGGCGCATCACATCCAAGGTCTCGTGCAGTTCCTGGATCTGGGCTTCCACGTGGTTCTCGTGCCGGCGCAGCAACTCGAGTCGCTCGTGCTCGTTGCCCGGGCCTTGGCGGGCCAGGTCGATGTACTGCCGGATCGTCGCCAGTGACATGCCGGAGGAGCGCAGCTTCGTGCAGATCGCCAGCCACTCCAGATCTTCCTCGTGATAGATCCGACGGCCGTTGGACAGGCGGCGAACAGGGTTGGCGAACAGACCCTCCCGCTCGTAGAACCGCAGTGCGTGAACGCTGAGCCCGCTGCGTTTCGCTACTTCACCGATGCTCAGGTCCATGACCGCCCCGTAACGCCGCTCTTGATCTAGACCCGACTCTAGCTTCTAGTGTCGAGCCGTCAGCAAGTCGGCCGGTCAGGCGACCGGAACAAGGGGAGAACATGAGCGTTTGGTTTGTCACCGGAGCCTCGCGTGGGCTCGGCGCGGAGATCACCCGCGAGGCGCTGGATCGCGGGCACAGCGTGATCGCGACGGCGCGGGACGGGGCGGCGGTGCGCCAGGCGTACCAGGGGAAGACGAACGGCTTGCTGGTGGTGGACGCGGACGTGACCCAACCCGGGCAGTTGACGGCCGCGGTGGAGGCCGGCCTGGCGGAGTTCGGACGGATCGACGTCGTGGTCAACAACGCCGGCTATGGGCTCGTGGGCGCGATCGAGGAAACGTCCGACAGAGCCGCCCGCGCTCTCTTCGACGTCAATGTGTTCGGCGTACTCAACACACTGCGGGCAACCCTGCCGACGTTGCGCGCCCAGCGATCCGGACATGTCCTGAACATCGGCTCCGTGGGCGGCTTCGCCACGGCGCCGGCGGCGGGCCTGTACGGGGCGTCGAAGTTCGCCCTGGAGGGCATCTCCGAGGCACTGCACGGCGAGCTGGCCCCGCTGGGCGTACACGTCACGATCGTGGAGCCGGGCGGCTTTCGCACGGACTTCCTCAGCAGCTCGAGCATGCAGGTCGAACCGGCCTCCATCGCGGACTACGTCGCCGGCGCGGGGCCGGTGCGAGAGGCACTGGCCAACAACGACGGCCGTCAGCCAGGAGATCCGGCGAAGGCGGCGAAGGCCATAGTCGACATCGCTGAGGTTGCCGAGCCGCCGCTGCGCCTGCAGTTGGGCGCGGATGCGATCGAGCGTGTGGAGGCGAAGCTGGACCGGGTGCGGCGTGAACTGGACGAATGGCGCCACGTGGCACTCTCTACGGGCATCTGAGGAGCCACGCGTTCACGGGGCTGTCGGTTCGAAGCCACGGCGCTCGACCGGCTGGTTGCGCTCGTGTGGTGAAGTGCTCTGTCCGTCATGGTGGCTCTCGCGGTGTAGCTGCTGGTGGGACGCTGGATAGGGGTCCGCCTCCGGGTCTAGGACCTGCGCCCCATGCGCACCGTGAACCTGCTGGCTAAGGTCAGCGTCCATGCAAGATAGGAAGATCATTCGCCGTAACGCGGCGGAGCGCAGGCGGGACACCCTGGAACGGCTCGGTTCAGAGCGCGACATGTGGGTGTCGACGGCCCACCCCGACCACGGCCCGCATCAGGTGCCGCTCTGGTTTCTGTGGGACTGGCAAGCGGTGTGGATGTGTACCGGCGCGGACTCCGCGACCGCGCGCAATGCTCGCGAGGAACCGCGCGTACGGCTCGCACTGCCGGATACCGTCGATGTGGTGCTGCTACAGGGGGAGGCGGTGTGCTACTCCGCGCAGGATGTGCCGAAGGATGCCGCCGATGCGTTCACGGGCAAGTTCGGCTGGGATCCGCGTAAGGAAGAGACCCCCTACCTGTACCTGCGCGTGGCGCCGCGGACAGTGCGCGCCTGGCGCGGAGAACCGGAACTCCGTGGCAGGGTGGTCATGCGCGATGGCGAGTGGATGGGGTAGCACCGGGCCCTGAGAATACTTCGAACGCGCTGGTCACTGCCACTTGTTGATGGCTGCCAAGAGGACCGTCGCCTCGTGGCGGAGCGCGAGTCTGTTGGAGCGGGCAGCCACCGCGCGGTGCTCTTTGAGGCGAACAGGGCCGCACTCGACAGCATGTCGAGCCCGGTGGCCCTCGGCATCGACTCTGGTCGGTCGACGGCCGCGAGAGATCAGTTTCTCGCGGGAGACGTACGCCTTGTCGCCGTGGACCCGGTCGGACCGGTCGGACCGATCGCGCCGGGTCCCCGTTACGGTTCCGATGAAGGGACCGGCCTGGGCGCCGCCTGACGCCTGGGCGATCGGTCATCCCTGTGATCGGCCTCGACCGCGGAGGCTGCACGAGCTCGACTTATCCACGCCAGAGGTTGGCGAAGGCCGCGTTCTCGATGGTCCGCCTCTGACGTACGGCCTCCAGTTCCATCACCGCGTCGTGGACCGTGGCCACGACGTTCGTCACTGCCTCGTCAGCGAGGTCGGGCTCGTCGTCGGACCGGCCGTCGCCGATGCCCACGACCGAGGCGAGGGCGGCCAGGACGGGTTCCTCTTCGTCCCAACGGTCGGCTGCTCGGCGGCTGCTGGGCGTATCGACCGTTTCCATGCTTCCTGATCCGAAGGACAGACGGCTGCTTCGCTTCCGCGTCAGGTCACCGGCCTCCTCCAGCGTGGTCTGGTACACGGTCGAAAGGTCTCGGCCCCGGCGCCAAAGCCAGTCCTCGATCCGCTCGTAGGGCGCCTGCCGAGTGAGTTGTGCCGCGGCCTCGCCGAGGAGCGGATCGTCGAGCGTCGGCGGCCCGCCCGGCACGATGTGATCGCCGTCCAGGGTGATGGCACCCGCGCTGATGAGATCGATCAACTCGGCTCCCGCGAGTGCGAGCGACAGGTCACCCTGTCCCACGACATGATCCGGCCTCGGGCGGCCGATGGCGATGATGAACAGGTCTTTCGCCGTGGTCATGAACGGCTCCCCTCGGAGACAGTGACAGAGGTGCATCCCCAGCGGCCCGGTCCGCCGCGGCGCGCATCCGGAGCTGGTTCGGCGACGGGGCGACTACCAGAGCAGTATCGCCCCCGCCGGGCGGCCGAAGCCCTGCCGAACCTGGAGTGCGCCCGAAGCGGGGCGGAAGCCTGGGAATGCGAGGGAAGCGTGGCGCACTGCGTCCGGTGACGGACTACGAGGACGCGGACCGGGTCTGCTGCCTCAGGTGCATCCGCGATCCGGCCGACTCACGGCTGACGCACCGCGCGCAGCAGCTCGGGGCCCGTCCAGGAACGGCGGTCGCTCGCATGTTCGGCCTCGTGAACCAGAGCCATGAGCCGGGCGTTCGCCGGTGCGGTCAGGCCGTGGCGTTCCGCCATGGCGACGACCTCGCCCTGGAGGCTGCCGATCTCCGTCGCCCGCCCGTGCTCCAGGTCGTCCCACATCGAGGACCGCGCGTGCGCGTCCACCTGGAGGCCGGCCGCGGCGATGCGGCGGAACAGGGCGTCGGGCAGGCGCAGAATCCGTGGCATGAGCCGGGCCGGGGCGGGACCGAGCCGGGCCGGTCGGACTCCTGCCGCGGCGAACGCCGCCAGTGCCTCCTCCTGGCACAGCGCGAGGCACGTCCGGTACGGGCGCGCGCCCAGTTCTTCCCGCAGCGGCAGGCCGGACAACGCGTTCACCGCGTTGTTGAGGTTCATCAGCAGCTTGGCGTGCTGCACCTGCACCATGTCGTCGCGCGGCTCGACCGGCAGCCCAGCGGCCGTCAGCGCCGCCACGAGCGGTGCCGAGGCTCTGCCGCCGTCGAGCATCAGCGCCCCGCCCGTGCCCTGGTGGAAGGTGTCAGGTGCGGTGCGCGCGACGTTGTACGGCACCATCCCCGCGAGCACGGTGATGCCGGGGAGTTCGTTCCGCAGCAGGCGGGCGTTGTGCAATCCGTTCTGAAAGCTGACGACGACAGCGCCTGGGCGGAGGCGTCCGGCCAGTTCCCGTCCGGCCGACACCGTGGCGGCGGATTTGACGGTGACGAGTACGCAGTCGGCGTCGGCGACCGCGTCCGGCTCCGTCGTGAGCGTCAGCCGATCCCGGGGGACGTGAACCGCGGGACGGCCTCCGCCGCTGAGCTTCACCCCGTCGCGCAGCCCGTCCAGTACCGAGGGCCGCCCGATCAGGGTGACGTCCGCGTGCTGGGCGAGGTGGCCGCCGAGGTAGCAGCCGATGCTGCCCGCGCCGAACACCGCGATCCGCAGCCGCTGGTCGCCAGTGGGGTGAGGCACGTCGGCATCGCTCCTGGTCCGTAGTGGTTACCCGAGCGTAGGGGGGAGTCGTCCGGGGGATCAAGAGGCGCGGCGCGTCCCTCGGTGGCAACGCGCCGCAGAAGTAGCAGGTGTCACCTGCCGTTCCGGAATCCGGCATCAGGTGGCCGGCGTCAGGTGGCCAGGCTCAGGCGGCCGGGGTCAGGGAGGACTGGAGGCGCGGCATGAGGTCGAGGAGATCCTGGTACCAGCAGCCGGCTTCATGGCCGCCGCCCTTGCAGTACTCGCCCCAGTCGGCGCCGTTGCCGTAGTTCTCGTAGTGGACGGGGATGTTCAGGGAGTCGAGCGCGGCCTTCATATGGACGGAGCCGCTTTCCAGCCACCACTCCCGTACATCGTGGTTCCCGCCATCACCGTTGCCGATGTAGATGTGGATGCCCATACCCCTGAGCTTGGCGGCGTTGGCGACCGGATCGGCTTCGTTCCAGCGCCAGTCGGCGTTGAACACCGGGTAGGGGGTGCCGAAGAGGGCGTCGCTGTCCACGCCGGGGGCGTAGGCGTCACCGTCGCAGCCGACCGTCCCGGAGGTGGAGGCGCACAGCGCACCGGTCGCGTTGGTCAGGGAGGCGACCACCACCAGGCGCATGGCCATCTGGTTGGCGCCCAGCTCCAGGTCGCCGGACAGGGAGCCGACCTGGCTGAAGAGCTCGGGGTGCCGCTGGGCGTAGTGGAACGCGCCGAAGCCGCCCATCGAGATGCCGGCGATGGCGCGGGCCTGCTTGGTGGCGATGGTGCGCAGGTTCGCGTCGATGAACGGAATCACCTGGTTGATGTGGAAGTTCTCCCAGTTCGCGGCTCCGGCGGCGGTGTTCTGATTGAGCCAGTTGGCGTACCAGCCGCGGTTGCCGCCGTCCGGCACGACGGTGATCATGCCGGACGCCCCGGTGAGCGCCGCGTTGCCATAGAAGGGCATGGAAGGGTCGTCCGGCGAACCGTGCAGGAAGTAGAGGACCGGGTACCGCTTGCCGGGGTGGGTCGCGTAGTCCTCGGGCAGGATGATCCGGATGTTCTGCTCGCCTCGGACCTCGGCGGACTTCACCGTGATCACGAAGTTGGTGTCGGTGTTGGTCGGAGCCGAGCCGGCGGCGCTCGTGACCTGAGTCAGTCCGAACCCGTCGGTCAGCGCCGGCCGCGATAAGGCGTGCGCAGCGTCTGCGGCTGGGGTGGCGTGTGCGGCGGGGGCGGTAATCGACAGAAGGACGGCCGCGACCAGCGCGCTCACGACGCGCTTCACAGAAGGCGTCATGGTCAGGCTCCGGGGGTGATGGACTGGGCCGTTTCGAAGGCGGCCTTCTCCTGGTCGCCGAAGTTCGTCCCGGCCATGTAGGGACTGGGTGCACGGCCCTCGGCTTCGGCGATCGCGTCGAGTCCGCCGGTGCTGGACTGGGCGAGGTGAGAGGTGACGCCGACCAGGACGCCCTCCCCTGTGGTCTGGTTGAAGTCCTTGAACCAGGGGCCGCCGCTGGACCCGGGGCTGAGCTGGGTCTTCATCAGGTCGCTGTTGGTGTCCCACCACCACTCACGGTTGATCCAGGACGGGCCCTGGCTGAACAGCAGGGAGCGTCCGTCGTAGATGCGCTGCTGTGCGGCGGGGACGTCGTTGACGTTGGGGGAGCCGTTGATCACGGCCGCGCCGGTGCTGGAGAAGTTGGGGCCGCTGTAGCTCTTGAAGTTCACGGTCGGGTAGCCGAAGTTGGTGCGCGGCGTCTGGCGGGCCGGGTTGAAGCCGATCGACTGACCGCCGCCCACGACGTCCTCGATCGGACGTTCGTCGGCCGGGTTGTCGACGACCATCGCGACCATGTCGTTGTTGTTGAGGTGGTTGGCCTGGGCCGCCCAGCCTTCGGTCCACCAGGCCCGCGTCACCGCCCACACTCCGTACGGTGCGACGTCGGGGCCGATCGCGGGGCCCTGCTCCAGGTCGGTGCCCGGAGCGACGCGCGGCAGGTTCTCGCCCCGGAAGTCGGGGATGAACAGTACGTTCGTGGCGACCTGGTTCAGGTCCAGCGGAGCGTTCAGGCCCCAGTTGATGCGCAGACAGTGCGCCGCGGTGACCACGACACTCTTGTTCCGGCTCTGGACCACCGTGGCGGTGCAGGCCGAGAGGGCGTCGGTCGTGCTCGCTCCGTCGGCGTTGCGCATCACCAGCTTGCCGACCGTCTTGGTGATCTTCCCGCCGCCGGCCCAGGGCCGGGCGGTGTCGTCCCATCCGGCTGCCGGAGCGACGGCCTCGGACCCGTCGCCGTTGAGCGATGCGGCGGACAGCCGGTTCAGATTCCAGTACCCGACCTGCTGCTGGAGCCCGGCCTCGTAGCCGGAACCGAGCGGTACGAGGCGAAGCTCGACGGGTCCGGCGGCATGCGCAGCCGGGGCGGTGCCCACGGTGGTCGCGGTGACCGCGGCCAACGCAACGGCCAGCACGGACATCCGGAGGTGGCCTAACTGACGTGTCTTCATGCCGTACTCCTCGGGTAGAAAGAGTGTCCGAACGAAGCTACCCGCCGGTATGACTCTTGATCCCAGTTCTCAGATCCCAGAGTCGTTCAACCGGTTCGCCCGATGGATCGGCTTCGGCAACCGCGGGGTCCTCGCCGACGCCGTCCCGGCAGACCACCGAGCAGCATCGTGCGGACGGCGACCAACGGTCGGGGGAGTTGTCCGCAGGGTGCAAAGGGTGGGACGTATGAGACATCCGCTGCGGACTCTCCTTCTACGAGACGGAACAGGGCGGCACTTTGGCTGCGAACTGAACCGCTGTCTTCGCGGAGCGCGGGCCCCTGCCGACTCGGCAGGGGCCCGCGGTGGAGAAGCTGAGGAGAGCCGGGCCCTGTCCTCGAAGAGCAGCATCCCGACCGGTACTGCTCCTACCTACCGCCTGTTGCCGGCCGGGCGGCCCGGCCTCACTTCAAGTGCCGGCCGAAGAACCGGTTCCCGTCCTCCACCTCGAACCACGGCGTGCCGGTGTGTCCGCCCAGATTGGCGTGGAGCGTCTTCTCCTTGGTGCCGAAGGCGTCGAACAGGTCCAGGGCCCGCTGCCGGGGGTTCCCGTCGTCGTCCCACTGCAGCAGGAACAGCAGCGGAATGGTGACCTGCCGGGCCTCCTCGCGCTGGGCGCGGGGCACGTAACCCCCGGCGAAGAAGCCGGCGGCCGCGATGCGCGGCTCGACCGCCGCGAGACGGATGCCGACGGCGGTCCACCCCGAGTACCCGACCGGGCCGCCGATCTCGGGCAGTGCAAGGAGGGCGTCCAGAGTGGTCCGCCATTCCGGGACGGCCTTCTCGACCAGCGGGCCGACGAGGGACTCGAAGATCTCGTCGACAGGCTCGCCTGCCTGCATCGCCCGGCGGAGGTCGGCGCGAACTTGCTCGTCGGCGGCGGAACGGGGCCGGTCACCGCACCCGGCGGTGTCGATGGTGGCCACCGCGTACCCGCACGCCGCGGAGTGACGGGCCCGGGCCACCAGCCGGGCTGCCGCCTTGGGCAGGCCGTTGTTGTGGGCCATCAGAATCAGCGGAACGGGTGCCGCGGATTCAGGCGTCCACAGCGTGCCGGGGATGTCACCGAGGGTGAACTCACGCTCGAGGACACCGTCGTCGAGGCGCTGTTCGGAAGTGAAATGCATGGTCATGCCTTTCGGGAGTGCTCTCAAACGGCGCTCCCGGACGACCTGCCTACCGTCCGACCGTGACCCCGGAGGGGAGCACCCATGTCGATACTGCGTTCACGGGTACCACCTCCTCGTTCTCTTGCACGGCCTCCGGAAACGTAACAGCGGTCGCCGTGATCCGCCAAGCAGGTTTTACAGAGGCGCTGCGCCGGGCCGTCGTGGGAAGCACTACGCAGGGCTACTCGGGCCCTCACCGAGGCTTCCCGAGGTGAGGCCCTGCGACGGCTGCGCGCACTGGGGGCGCCGTCGCTTCTCACGAGCATCGACCGGTGCGTCGATCCCCGCGTGCGGCTCCGCGGGTGACAGCGGCCGCCCCGCCGGGTCATCGGGGCCGATGGCGGTCCGGTACGGGCGAATGAGGTCTGACACGGGCGGCGCTCGGAAGGTGGTTCGAAGCCCTCAAGGTCAGAGGAGTGGCATCAGATCGCTCTCGCTGATGGTGTACGTCAGCAGGGGGTAAGTGAAGTCCTGTTCATCGTTCTCGCGGCGACGCAATTGGTAGAACTCGCGCCTCTGCTCATCGTCGGCCAACGTGAGGCGCGCACCCTGCGGGAGGTAGGCATGTCCGTCGCGAAAATGAACGATTGTCTTGGAGGTTCGAAAGGTCACGCCCAGCCATTGGTTGTCCGCCGTGGGAGCCGGCGCGTCCAAGATGATTTTATGCCTGAGTCGCCGATTCGAGTCGACCGGAAACGCGACGACACTGTTGTGGTTGAGGGGGACTTCGAACCTCTCGCCACCAGACCCCTTTGATTCAAAGGCCAGCTTCCTCGGTGGGCTCGCTTCGGGGTATTGGTAGCAGGAGAAGACGGCGATAAGCGACTCGTCGGCCAAATCGAGAGCTTGGTCGGAATGGCTGCCCATAGTTCTGTAAGCGTTCGTGTAGCTCTCGACGAGAGCGTTGTTGAATCCGACCGTAAGCGCCGCACGTTCTTGAATCTGTTGCGCCAGCCATTCGTGAACCGCCTGGAAGCGCTGCGCCGGGCTGTCATATCGAGTGGTAGTACGTACGAGAGGCACACCACCCGCCTCGTCGATCCTGGCGAGCACCGCGCCTCGCCGGCCTTTCCCTACGTCTTCGAAGCGAGCCGACGCGGAAAGTTCCGCAAAGAGATTCCCCTCGGTTGGCAAAACGGACGAGAGGATCTGATCCGAGATCCTAGGCTCGGGGGGCAAGGTAGTCTCCCGTGTTCATACTGAAGAGAAATTTGTCGCCGTAATCAATGAAGGACGAGGTTCTGTTCTCCTCGGCGTACAGCCTGCGCAGCTCGTCCAAACCGGCCGGCGTGGGTGGCCCAAGCTTCACCAATTCTCCGGCCACATTGAGGAATGTGTGACCGTTCTTGTGAACGGCTTCGGCACTCGCACAGCGCACCACGTATCCCAGGCGGGTCGGGAGCAACTCGGCGCCTAATGTTGAGGGCCGGATTTCGTGCGTATACAGACGGTTGGTGGAAAGTGGCATGAAGAACACCGATCCGGGATAGAGGGTCACGGTGAACTGCGGCGGGAGCACGACCCCGTCGTGTTCTTCGGTCTTCTTCTTGAGGCGGAAGTGGAGTGTGGTGAGCCCGCTGACCCCCTTCACGCCGTAGTCGAAGGGGTCTTCGGCAAGGGGCCGCAGCTCGTCGAGCCGGTCATAGAAGGTGCAGAAAGCCATGACGCCATTGCCGGGCATGTCCTTGGTCTTGTCGGCATGGGACGAAATCTTGGCCTTGGACTGCTTGCGCTCGGCTGTGGCAGGGGTGTTGTGGTAAATCTGAGCGAGAACGTGATTGAGCGGTGCGTGGTTCCGGAAGACGGCGGTAGCCTCGTGGTTCAGAGCCTCGACGATGCTCGTGTCGGTCGGGCGAAAGTTCTCAGTCGGCCCCGAGAGATTCGTGGAGCACCGGAGAAGGCGGAAATGCACTTCGTCACCGTGTCGTGTGACGGGCGTCAGGTAGATCCCGCTGCGATGGGCTGTTCCAGGCTTGGTGGACTCCGTCAGGGACTGGAACGCGTGCTCCGCGCGGATCCGTCCGAAGTGATCGGCGCCGAGTCCGAAGAAGCGGCGGTAGTGCACGCCGACGCCGTGGACGCGGACGGGAACTCGGCCGAGGTCGACGAGGGGCCAAGGCCGGTCGACGTCCTCGTGGTAGCCGTGCGATAGCTCCCGAACAACGAACACCCGTGCAGCCGCTTCCACGTGGCGGCCGTTGATCCCGGATACATCGCCGCACAGGTACACGGTCTTCTGCGCGAGGTCGGGCGAACCGGAAGCAAGGTCCTCTGGCGTGATGATGGACCCGAAGAAGTCCTTGATCACGTCATGGTCGTGCAACATCGACGGCGCAACCAAGATGTTGCTCGCATCGTCGATGCGGGCTTCTGCGAGATCTGTTGCGTACATCAAGCGGTACCTGTCATTAGCAGATCTTGGCGGCTTGCTCACAGCCGTGGACATGGCGATGGCCCGCACTCTTTCGTCCGTGTTGCGAAGGGAAGCGAAAGGAGACGGACCGTTGAATCTTGATGCTCTCACGGGGCTCGACAGCGGGCAACGGGCTCTGCTGTAAGGGCGGTTGCAGGGCTGCTCGGCGATGTCGCGAGGGGCAGGGTGGACGGCCTGCGGAGCGGCCCCGGCGACGGTCGGTCTACGCGTCGGGCTGATAGCCCCCGCTACCTCACAACGGGAGCATGGCTCCACCTTCCGTCGACCCGCGCCCGTTGAGCACCAGCGAGCGCGCAGTGTTTCAACATGTCCTGTCAGCGGGCCACGCTCTCAGCCCTGGAGTTCGCCTGGGTCACCGACGAGATGCCTACGTCTCTACCGGCCATCGTGGACGGCCGCCTCAACTGGCCAGCCTGACAGGTTGGCCGTCCTCACCCCGAGCGTCTACGGCCGTGCGATCGGACGGCAGGTGTTGCCCGGCCTTGGTTCCGGAGGGAGAGGCCGGGTAACAGAAGGTCTCAGACTGCGACGGAGATCAGGTCCACCACGAAGACGAGCGTCGAGCCCGCCGGGATCAACGGCGAGGGGGACTGCTTGCCGTAGCCGAGGCGCGGGGGAACGATGATCTCTCGTCGGCCGCCGACCTTCATGCCTCTGACTCCGCGGTCCCAGCCCTTGATGACCTTGCCGCCGCCCACGGCGAACTTGAACGTCTGGCCCCGGTCCCAGGAGGCGTCGAATTCCTTTCCGGACTCGAAGGTGACCCCGACGTAGTGAACCTGGACAACCCTGCCCGGCTTCGCCTCAAGCCCGTCCCCGACGACGAGGTCGCGGATGGTCAGCTCGGTAGGAGCGTCACCCTCCGGAAGGTCGATCTCGGGCTTGGTCAGTTCACTCATTGCAGCCTCATTCGCTCTCCGCCGGAAGCCCTCGTACGGACCAGCCAGGCGCATGGTCACTCTATGCAGTAGATCATCGTGCTGCCGCGAACGCCGATCTCATGGAGTGCACCGAACCCCCAACGGAGCGCGATGCGCAGCGTGGCTGGGCGTGCTGCGTCCTCGGTATGCCGCGCCCGTACTCGGTGACGGGTGGTCCGACCACACCGGCGTGGAGATGCCGGAACGAGCCGTGGGTCAGGTGGCCGCCGGGCCGGCACTCCCTATACGTGGCGTGGCGCGGCTCGGCGGGTCTAGGTCTGTCTCTTCGATCACGAGCGGAGCCAGATGGTGATGGCTGCGAACGTCACGGTGCCGAGGAAGACATGGCCGCGCTTGTCGTATCGCGTTGCCACACCTCGAAAGCCCTTGAGCTTGTTGATCGCTCGCTCCACGACGTTGCGCTTCTTGTACCGCTCCTTGTCGAAGCCGGGAGGCCGACCGCCGTGCGAGCCGCGCTTGACGCGGTTCGTCGCCTGGTCGGCCTTCTCCGGGATCACGTGCCGGATACCCCGCTTGCGCAGGTAGGCCCGGGTCCGGCGGTTGCTGTACGCCTTATCGGCACTGACGCTGTCCGGCCGCCTGCGGGGCCGCCCGGAGCCGGTCCTCGGAACGCGGATCTTCTCCATGACCGGCTCGAACTGCGTGCAGTCCGCCCGCTGCCCGGACGTGACCAGTAGGGACAGCGGCCGACACCGGCCATCGGCACTCAGGTGGACTTTGGTGGTGAACCCGCCCCGCGAGCGGCCCAGGCCCTCACCTGCCGCACCACCTCCGCCAGGTGGCCAGCCAGGCCCTTCCACGCCGGATCGATCTGGTGTTCCACCACCGCTGCCCCCCTTTAAGGACACGGCCGGAGGCGCTGTGCGAGCCCCGGCGGCGTGCTGGTGGGGGCGCATCACCGTGGAATCGACCGAGATGTCCCAGTCGATGGCGCCCTCGGCGTCCGCGACGGCCTGAACCTGCTGGAGAAGCCGCTCCCGGGTCCGTCGGCCGACCACTGCACATGCCTCTTGTGCACGGTCTTCCACGGACCGAACCGCTCAGGCAGATCACGCCACTGCACGCCGGTCCGCACCCGATGCAGGACCCCGTTGATCACCTGCCGGTGGTCCCGCCATCTGCCACAGCGCCCGTTGCTCACCGGCAGGAGCGGCGCCAGCCGCTCCCACTCACTGTCGGTCAGATCCCCGCGGCCAGTCATATCGAGCCAACGAGTCAGATGATCGGAGAGGCATGGTTCGGGGCAGGGCCAGTGGCACCCCAAAACGACAGGGGCTGCGCAGAAAAGGAGTTCTTGATAAACAATCTGCGACCGCGGCGACCACGCCGTGCGCGACCTGCCCGCACCCGGATGCGTCAGTGGCGTTCGCCGGTCTGGGATGCCCGGTTGCGTAGGGTGACCGCAGCGCCGGGCAGGCAAGTGAGCCAGACCCTGGCCCCGGACGTGGGAAGGGTCGTGTGGTGGGCGAGGCTGAGCACGGGGACGTTCCGAACGGCCGGAAGCCGGACGCGGCAGCGGCTCCGGCCAAGCAGTCGGGCGCCCATCGGTGGCTGCACATTCTCGGCGCTGTCGTAGTGGGGATCGTGCTGCCGGTCGCGGTGGCCGGGATCGTCGCCGGGCAGCTGGGTGCCCGGGCCGTGTTCCTCGGCCTGCTCCTCGGCGTCGTCGGGGCGAAGCTCGGCGGAACCCGCCGCATGCTGTACCTCGCCCCCGCGGCGGGGGTTGCGGTCGGCCTGGGCGCCCTCACCGCCTACGACTGGTGGTGGGTGGCGCTCCTCGCGGTGACCGGCGCCGTGGTGGGGGCCGGGATCGGCTTCGGCTGGCTCCCGCCGCTGCTGACGCTCGCCTTCGCCGCCACGTTCGCGGCACCGACACCGTCCGGCACCGACGCGCTGATCTCCGGGATCATGGCGGCCCTCGGTGTGGGCTACGGCATCGTGATCGCCCACCGCTTCGGCACCGCCCCTGTCATCGAAGGCGACCGCCTGCCCGTCAAGGTGGCCGCCGTGGTGGCGCTCGTGTCCGGCGCCGCCCTCGGTGCCGCGGCCGCACTCGGGGTGGCGCTCGGGTGGACCGAGCCCTACTGGGTGCCGGAGCCGATCATCATCCTCGCGCTGTACATCGTCACTGGAAAACGCGAGCGGATCCGGGGCAAGGCCATCGGCACTGCCGCCGGCGCCGCTGCCGCCCTGCCCGTGGCGATCCTCGCCCCGTCCGTCTGGGTCACCCAGGCCATCGCCACCGTCGCGTTCATCGCCGCTCTCACCCAGGCCAACAGGTACTGGCTCATGTACGGCCTCTACACCTTCGCCATCGTCCTCGCCCTCGCCTCCCCCGGCCAGGTCGCCGTCGAAGCCGAACACCGCGGCTTCGAAATCCTCGCAGGCATCGCCATCCTCGTCATCGGCCTCGCCGTCGTCCACGCCATCGGCGACCGCCTCCTGCGGCAC
Organism: Streptomyces sp. NPDC056169; assembly: GCF_042268445.1. Lineage (NCBI taxonomy): Bacteria > Bacillati > Actinomycetota > Actinomycetes > Kitasatosporales > Streptomycetaceae > Streptomyces > Streptomyces sp. NPDC056169. The sequence continues at coordinate 72,681 of NZ_JBHJUO010000027.1, forward strand.
AGCCCACAACCCGAACTCGCCACCAGCAATCACAGCAACTAACGGCTGCCCACACCTCGCTCGCCCCTCCTGGGCAGCAGTCACCCTCGCAGTCGGCACCATCTGGAGCAGCTCATGATCGGGGAGACACGGCCTAGGGGACCTGGGACCGCAGCCGCAGCCGCAGCCGCAGCATCCAGCGGATCTGGTCAACGGCGGTGGCGACGGAATTCTCAGCGAGGGTTCGGCACTCGGACCCGGCGGCGTCATGTCGCTAGATTCGCGTTGCCTCGTGAAGCGTCGTCCTTGGAGGACGGCTCCGGGACACTCTGCCCACCCGTGCGCTCCATCTCCTGCCATTCCCGCCGCAGTCCAGCCAGATTCGTGGTGAGGAAGTACGCGATGCCGCAGGCCAGCAGCACCGGCGCGAGTCCGACAGCGGTCACCGCTGCCCCGGCGATCAGCCCGCCGAGAGGGATACCCGCCCAGGACAGTGAGTCGCCGAGCGCGTTGACCCGGCCCAGCATCGGGCGGGGGATCCGCTCGACGAAGACGGCCCCCAGCACTGGGTTGACGAATCCGGCGCCGAACCCGCTGACCGCGAAGACCGCCAGTACCACCCCCAGCGGGGCGTCGAAGGAGAGGATCAGGAACCTGGGTGCCCCGGCCAGCAGGAACCCGGTGAGAACCACCAACCGACGCCGCAGCCGCTGCGCAACCACTGCGGCGATCAGGCTCCCGCCGACGCCTGCGGCCCCCATCACACTGCCCATCAGGCCGATCGCGGTCGCCCCGTTGCCGGACTGCCTGGCCCAGACGGGTACGAGCACCGAGGTGATCGCCGCGTCCAGCAGGTTGGTGATGCCGACCATGACGATGACAGTGAGCAGCAGCGGCTCGCCGCGCAGGAAGGTGAAGCCCTCGCCGAATTGCCGCCAGTAGCCCGGTTCCGTCTTCCTGGCCGGCGAGGAGGCTTCCTCGGCCGTGTGTCCCATGCTGCGAGGCAGAGCGAGTTTGATGATCACCGATCCGAGGGCGAAGCAGCCCGCGTTGACGGCGAGGGCGGTCAGGGGGCCGAGCAGCGCCACCAGGGAACCGCCGATCGCCAGGCCGATGGTGGAGGCGAGCCGCTCGATCACGCCGGACAGACCCATGGCGCGCTCCAGCGGCACTCGGCCGCGCTCAGCTGCTTCCGGGACGATCACCTCCTTGGCCAGGTCGCCGGGTCCCCGGGCCGCGCCGATCAGCGCGACCAGAACCAGAAGAAGGGGGAGGGAGAGCAAGTCCAGGGCGTGGAGCAGGGGAACCGCGGCGGCGGCGGTCGCGCTGGCCAGGTCGGTGGTCCAGGAAACGGCCCGCGGGCCGATCCGGTCCACCAGCGGTCCGGTGAACGCCTTGACCACCACGTAGGGAGCCATCTCGCAGAAGGCGACCAGTCCGGTCTGGGTGGCGCTGCCGGTGGTGACGAGGACGAACCAGGGCAGAGCCACAACGGAGATCCGTGTGCCGGTCAGCGACACGGCCATGGCCGCCAGCACCCCGCCCAACGGCCGTAAGGACCTCTTGCCGGGTATGTCGCCGACCTTCGAGTCGTCGTTGGTCATGCCGTCGGACTTCCTTCCTCTTCCCGCGGGACGGAAGGGAGCGACGGCGCGGCAGGCGCATCCAGTTCGGGCAGGATCTGCGTGATCACGGCGACCCGCTCGGCCCCCTCGGGGGCACTTGCCATCGTCTCCGGCGCGTCTCGCCGGTAGCGCCCGATGACTTCCGCCAACTCCCGGTACAGGGCGGTTGCCTCCTCGGGCGTCAGCCGCAGGGCCCAGTCACTCATGTCGAAGGTGTTCCGCCACACGCTGGGCATCGTCTGAAGCTCGTTCAGGGTCTGCTGCGTGCGCAGGGTGTAGATGGAGGCGACGGACTGCTGGTAGGCCAGTGCGGCCTCGGGCTCTTGCTCGGCAAGCTCCGGATCGTTGAACCAGGTCGTCCGGTGCACCGAACGCCACCAGCGCTCGCGCGCGTTGCCGCGTTCGGTGTCCTCCTCGACGAAACCGGCCGCGCCGAGCTGCCGGAGGTGGTAGCTGGCCGTTCCGGAATTCACACCCAGCCGCTCCGCGAGGCGGGTGGCCGTCGATGGGCCGTACTTCCGCAGCAGCCCGACCAACTGCACGCGCAAGCCGAGGCCGGGTGGTGGTGGCTACGGGTGCTCGGTGCCGGGTTCGGCAGGGAGGAAGCCGGCGGCCTTCTCCTGTAGCAGGCGGGCGAAGAAGGTATCGGCGTCGGGGCGCATCCGGGCCAGAGCGACCAGACAGGCGATCGCCGCATCCGCGATCTCGTTGTGCACGTCCTGCCACGTGTGGGTCGGCAGCTTCCTCGGGTTGGTGACACGGGCGCCGATGACGGCCTGGGCCGCTTCTCCTACTTCCTCGGTCATCTTGAGGACCTGGAGGGTCCACTGCTCCTCATCCGGGATGTCGTGTTCGGCGTCGAACTCGTTGAAAAGGCGTGCGAGGTCGTTGATCGTGTCCCACGGGTCTGTGTCCATCAGGTGGTCCCTCCGATGAGTTGGTGCAGGTCAGATGGCGGGCGGGCGCCCGTCGGCGGTCGGTGGACGGATGAGATTCGCCCAGTGCACGTCAGCGCGGCCGGTGGTGTAGTCGCTGATCTGGACGGGGTCGACACCGAGGTAGCGAAGGAAGTTGCCGTCGATACCGGCAAGCAGGCGCCGTCGGGGGATGGGCTTGGCGTCATGACGATGTCTCGGGAAAGGCGAGGACGATGCGCGAGTGCGCCTTGTCGACGAAGCATCGGGCGGGATCCTGCTCATCGCGCATCGTGGCCGGTAGGACGGTCAGCAGGGGTGTCGCGTGGCGGCGGACTTCATGGTCCCAGGCGTGAACGGCGCCTGCCACGGTGTCGGCGACGGCTTTGGCGTCAGGGCCGAAGCCCTGCGCTCCGAACTCCCACCGCGACACCCCGGTGGTCTCGTCGTGCTCCATGCGGCGGACGGCCATGCAGCCCAGCGACCGGCCCGACACCATGGCCGCGGCGTCCTGGTACTTCGGCATCCGGACAGGGCCCTGCTCAGGGCCGCCCGTCAGCCGGCAGAAGCCCGGGAGAGCGACGGTCATCCAGAGCTGAAGCGTCTCGTACGACTCGTCCCCTGCCACCGATACTCCCGTCCACAGCTCCACCGGATCGCCCGCGAGCGCGCGCTCGAGTCCGTCGACCGGGGCGGGCGGCGTGTCCTCCCAACGGATCCCGTAACCGGACTTCCCGATGGGGACCGGGGTGTCGTCCCAGCGGCCGATGCCCTGCATCGACACGAACCCGCACGGGCTCACGTGCGTCGAGCGCAGGAGCGGGCCCTTCTTCTCGAAGGCGACGCAGCGGGTATAGCCGCCGAGCCGCAGCGGAACCACGAGACTGCCGCCGTCGGCCAGCTGCGCCGTCCAGGCCGGGGGGATGTCCATTGAGGCGACCGTGACCAGGATCGCGTCGAACCCGCCCGGCGGGACCAGACGCTCAGGAGCACCGTGCACGCCATCACCGAGAACCACGCGCACACGGTCCGCGTAGCCGGTCTCCTGCAGGAACCGGACCGTGCGCCGGTACACGTACGGATCGAACTCGACACAGGTCAACGTGCCGGTGAGGCCGACGAGCTCGGCCATGAGGGCCGCGTTGTAGCCGCCGCCCCCGATCTCCAGACCGTGCCCGCCTTCACGCAGACGGCTGCGGTCGAGCATGACGGCCTGCATCTCGGGCTGGGACACGGAACTCAACGACGTGCCGTCGTCGGTGGTCACGGTTGCGACGGCCTCGTTGGCGTACGCGCGGTCCAGGGACTGCTCGGGCATGAAGGCGTGTCGCGGCACGACCTGGAACGCGGCACGCAGAGCAGGTGAGGTCGTCCAGCCGGCCTCGGTCAGATCCTCGGCGAGCCGAAGACGCTGCCGCACTGCCGCCGCGGGTTCCCCGAACCGCAACCGCAACCGCGACCGCGACCGCTCACCGCCGGCCGCGGCAGGCCGCGGAGTGAAGTGCGCGGGCGGGAGACCGGGCAGCAGACCGGGCCATGCCGTGTTCAGCGCCTGCGCGGACGCGGTGAACAGCGGTTGAGGCAGGGCGCCGAGGAGGCTGGGTGTGTGCCACTCCCATCGGGCGATCAACTCGGGCTCAAGGCACTGCGGTTCGCCTGCGCATTCGGTGAGTCGGGCGACCTCCGTGACCCGAGTCATTCCATGGGTGTCGTCGCACAGGGTTCCCAGCAGCACCACACTTTCCGCGTCGGCGCGCAGGCTCGTCTCCTCAGCCAGTTCGCGGACAGCGGTCGCTTCGAAGGCCTCCCCGGGCTCGACCCTCCCGGCCGGCAGCTCCCACACTCTCCGAGACGGGTTCCAGCCCAGCAGCACCTGCCCGTACGAGTTCGTCACGACGACCGCGACGCCGGCCATCGCCACCGCATTCGGTCGCCCCTTCTCCTGATACGCGGCCGATGCCCGCACACCGGACCCACGCAGGAGGACGACCGTGCAGTCCTCCGCCTCGACGCGCTCGACGTGCTCCCAGCCGTCGGTGAGCAGAGTGATCTCGGAGTCGTCCAAAGCGATGCCGCGGAGGCTCTGCGGGAACCGGTCGGCATGCGGGGTGATCACGCACAGAGTTCCACCGGGACGCAGCAGGCCGGCGAGCTCGGCAACGATCCTCGTACGGTCGCCCAGATGTGCCAGCGACCGCCGGATGGTGATCAGATCGAATCCGTCAGCGGGCGCGATCACCCCGACGTCGCCCGAGGTCACGTCGACGCAGTGGTACGTGACCTCCGGCCCGGCCTCGTCGGATGCGCGGTCGATAGCGCCCTGGGCGTAGTCGACCGCGTCGACGCTGTAGCCGAGGCCGGCGAGCAGTCGGGCGAGCTCGCCCGTCCCACAGCACACATCCAGCGCCCGCGGCGCCTCCAGGCCGATGCCCGGAACGAGCCGCTCGCGCACCATGGCCTTCTCGACGACGGACAGCGGCATGATGCTGCGGCCCGACGCGTAGTGCTCGCTCCAGTCCTTCGCCGATGATGTTGCGTTCACCGTGCTGTCTCCCCAGTGCTCGTACTCGTACTCGTATCCGTGTCCCAGTCCCAGTCGCCGACGTAGGCCGCCACCCCGGTTCGGCGGGCCTCCAGGAAGGCACCGAGCCGCGCGAAGTTCCGCACCGGCATCAGCGCTCGCCACTCCTCCAACGGGAGGACCCGATTCCTCCTCGGTCTCCCGCCACGCGGTCTCCCACGGCCGCTCACCGGCCTCCGCCGTCCACCCCGGGCAGCTGCCAGGGATGCTCGGCGCTGTAGACGGCGTGCAGCTGCACGGGCCAGTCGTTCATGTCGGTGAAGAAGAGCGCGCCGAACACGGTCGCTTTCGGCAATGAGGCTGCGTACACCTCGGGCGGGAGCCACCCCTCGGTCATCGCGCGTTACCATTCCGGCTCTGCGGGAACCTGATCATCCGCATGAGCGCGGGATCGCCGGCGAAGCCGAACTCCTCGTACAGCGGCGCCGCCTCCGCGCTGGCGTGCAGTTCGTAGAGCGTGACCCCATCCCGCTCCAGGTGCTCCAGCAGAGCTGCCAGCACCGCCCGGGCGTGGCCGCGGCGTCGGTGGGCAGGAACGGTGGCCGCGTGGATCCGACCTGCCAGCCCCTTGGGGTACTTCGGCGCCGGCAGAACGGGGTGGATCAGTCCGAGCGCGCACGAGACCAGCCGGCCGGACGGCCCGCCGACAACGTAGGCGCGGGCATCGCCCCCAGGCTCCAGCCGCGACGCGAGGTGATCGCGGCAACGACCGACCCACTCCTCGTCGAGAGGCTCCGACAGGACGAAGTCCGAACGCAGCCGGACGATCTCGCCGGCATCGTCCGGGGTGGCCAACCGAGGGGTGGGCACCGCTGCGGCGGGGGCATCTTCGCTGCGAGTCATGAATCTCCCAAGGTCTGTCTCATGAGGTTCCGCCGTCCATCGAGTCCTCCCGTGATCTCGTGGTGGGTGCCGGTCCCGGGCCAGGTACTGCCGACGGGGAGGTGGCAAGCGTTCGGGGGACGACGCCGCCTGGGCCGTCCGGCACGGGGGCCGGGCCGGGCATCTGCCGCAGAGTGCGCAGCGGGGAACGGGAGAGGACCGTGAGTGGTACGACGAGGAGACAGGCCCCGACGGCCAGGGCGGGTCGCACTCCGGCCCAGGTCCCGATCCCGCCGGCCAGCAGTGCGCCCACCGGCCGGGCGCCGGAGGTCAGCCATGTGCTCACGGCCTGCATCCGGGCCTGCATGCGGGGCTCCGTGATGATCTGACGGATCGACCGCTGGGTGGTGCCCGCCGCGCCGGCGCAGGCCAATTGCAGGAACAGTGCGCTGCCGATTCCGATCTCCCAGCCGAGGCCGGGGGAGGCCAGCAGCAGGGGGATCTGGGTGAGCGGCGTGAGGGCGAGCGCACCCGTCATCATCGGCCCGGGCCCGTACCGCCCGGCGACGGCCGGGGCGGACCACGCGCCGACGGCCGCGCCCAGGGCGCCGAGCCCGAGCACCACGCCGAAGGCCGTCGCACTCATCTCCAGGACCCGCAGCAGGTACAGCGCCCACAGTGTGTTGAGCATGGCCAGGGCCAGCGAGGTGGTCGCGTTGACCCAGGTGAGCACGCTCAGCCGGTGGTCGCCGTGTACGTACCTCAGACCTTCGGCGATCTCCGTGCGCAGTCTTCGTCTCCCTGCCGGTGCCGGCGGGGTCTCGCGGACCTGGATGCGGGTGGTGCACCAGGCGCTGAGGAGGTACGAGGCGACGTCCCCGAGCAGGGCGCGGGCCGGGCCGAGCAGCGCGGTCAGCGCGGCGCCGAGGCTACTGCCCTCGGTCGCGACGAGCGCGAACAGCGCACCCACGCGGCTGTTGCTCCGCTGGATCAACGACCGGTCGACCAGCTGCGGCAGCAGGCTGATCCCCGCCGCGTCGTGCAGCACCCCGGCGGCACCCTGAACCGCGGCGACGACCATGAGCTGAGTCAGGGTCAGCATTCCCAGGGCCGCGACCACCGGCACGGTCGCCAGGGCCACAGCGCTGACCAGATCGCCGGCGATCATCTGCCTCCGCTTGGAGTACCGGTCGGCGAGCGCCCCGGCGTGCAGAGCGAGCAGCGCGGGCGGGAGCTGCCCCATGCACGCCAGCCAGGCAACCTGACCGGCGGTGGCGTCGAGCGTGAGCACGGCCAGCACGGGGATCGCTGTCGAGCTGATCGAACTCCCGGCCACGCCGGCTGTCTGCCCGGTCAAGTACCTCCGGAAGTCGCGGTGTCGCCACAACGAGATCGGCCCGGTGGCCGAGTCATTGCCGGCAGCAGCCATGAAGCACCTCCTTGACTTCGTCCCGGTTCACAGTTCGCTGTCCGACTGGTGCGGGGGCGCGGTGGAGGCGGCTTGGCGGGGGAGAGCTGCCAGCGGTGGCAGCGCCCATTCCAGCGCGGAGGGACCGTCGCCGGAGGTGACGTGCTGAGGCCCTCCGCCGCCGGGAATGTCGACCCGATAGGTGTCCGGGCGGCCGGCCCGCTCCCAGCGGTCGTGGAGGGCTTCCAATTCGGCCCACACATCCCGCGGCCCGTGCACACGGACCGTTCCTTCCTCGGGGCCGGGCACGGCCCAGGAGTCGTCGTCGGGGGCGACGATCCGCATCGTCTCGTCGGGGATGTCCCACATCAGGCCGGGCGCGAGGTGCGAGGCCGCGAGCCAGAAACCGTGCGACGTCCGATCCGGCGGCGCCAGCCGAGTGGCGCGCGGTCGGCCGGGATCGGCGTCGATGCGGGAGCGGTGGTGGACGGCGGTGAGCCACTGGTAGCCGAGCAGGGGCCGGGTGCCGCGCACGCCGCCCCTCAGAACGGCCTCGATCCGGTCTTGCGGTGTGAGGGTGATGAGCAGTTGCCCGGGCCAGCTGGGCGTCGCGGTGGTGAGCGTCGTCAACAGACGTCCACCAGGGGCGAGCTGCTCGACCCACGCCGGCGGGACGCAGGGGACCCCGAAGCCGGAGTGAACGCGGTCGTACGGAGCCGAGGCCGGGTGCCCGTCGAGCGCGTCACCGGTCACGACCTGGACGCCGAACGCGAGCCGATCCAGGTTCCGCTGGGTGAAGGCGGCCATGTGCGGGTCCCGTTCGACGCCGGTGGCGCAGCCGGGTCCGGTGATCGTCGCGGCGAGCGCGAGCGAGATCCCCGACCCGGTGCCGAGGTCCAGGAAACTTTGCGCGGCTGCGAGTTGCAGTGTCTGCAGCCCTTCGACGGTAAGCGGGAGCCCGCTCGACATCGACGTCATGTGGCCACCGGTCACCGGCCCGCGCCCGAGGGCGTCGAGGGGTTCTCCGTCACGCTGCAGGAGGACGGAGTCGCCTTCGTGGACGAGGTCGAGCCACTCCTCCCGGTCGTCGGGGTGGGAGCCATCGAGAAGCCGCCAGTCGATCGGATCCGCCGCCGGGCCGCTGACCCGGAGATACGCGTGCGGCAGGAGAACCTCCCTGCGGACCCGCAGCAGGGCTTCACGCACGCGCGGGTCGGTGAGCACCCCTTCGGTTTCGAGGCGTTCAACCAGGGCGGCACGCCGGCTGCTGGACTCGGCGGTGAGGCTGGACAGATCAGCGGTCATGACGATCGTCCTCCTTGGAACAAGGTGGGATGGCGCGCGGACGGAACTCCGTGGGCCCTTCCGAGTCCGACGCGTCCTCCTCGACGGCCGGCTGGGGGCGCGCTGTGCCGGTCATGGCTCCCACGTCGTATCCGACGCACTGTGACTGTGCGATCCGGCCAACGGCGCCCCCGACGACTGCAACGTGAAGGGCCTCGACTGCTCGGGCCTGGTCCGGTACGTGTACCAGCTGGCCGTGGGCGCCGACGTCCTCAACGGCACCTCGCGCACCCAGTGGACCAGCAGCCGCGCGGTGGCCCGCTTCTACCGGGCCGACGGCACGGCCCCCCTGCTCCCCGGTGACGTGGTGTTCTTCGGCGGGACGGCTTCCACGATCCACCACGTCGCCCTCTACCTCGGCCAGGGCTACATCGTGGAAGCGCCCTACTCCGGGGGCTACGTGCGCGTGGTCGCCCTCTCCTCGCACAGCGACTACTACGGTGCGATCCGGCTGTACGCGGGCGGCGGCTCGACCACTCCGCCGGCGCCCGAGCCCGATCCCGAGCCGACCCCCGACCCGACCCCGGGACTGCCCTGGGTCGACACCTTCGCCAACGCGTCGGTGTACGCCTCGCCCTCCAGCGCCGCGGCGACGGGGACCCTGTATCAGGGGACGAATTACGTGTACTGCAAGACCTGGGGTCGTGAGGTGCGCAGTGGTGACTCCTTCAATCACTGGTGGCTGAAGACCGACCCCGATGTCGGGCCGGGTGGTCAGTGGGTGTCCGCGTTCTATCTCTCGCGGTGGGGCAACGATCAGGCCAGGGACAACAACGGCACGGTGATCCCCGACTGCTGAGTGTCCGGCACCACCTGGACGGTTCCCTTTGTGTGGCTCGCCCACATGCCCCGTGGGTGAGCGCCCGCCTACCGTGTGCGGACCCGGTGCCGGGACGGCCATCGGGAGGACGCGCCACGAGCGCACGAGCGGGAAAGGCCGGAACATGGCCGACAGACGGAGTCCTGGGAGCCGGTGGCGACTGCGCGCCGCCCGCGTGATCGCTGTGGTGGGAGTCGTCGCGGCGGCCGTGGTGGCACCACCCGCCGCCGCGAGCGGCGCGACGACCGCCACCCCGCCCCCGTACCTCACCCTCGAGGCGAGCTACGGGGCCGGGACCGTCACCAACGGCTGGGAGCGTGTCGAGCGCTACCTCGACACGACCACCGGATTCCGCACCGAGGGCTTCCCCGCGGACGGCCGCGGCGACCAGGACGGCAAGCGCGTCACGTACTTCGGTGGAGTCTCCCGGCCGTCCTCGGGCCGGTTCCTGCTCTACTCGGCCCCCGGCTGGAACACCGGCAGCGTCACCACACCCGTGCTCCTCGTGCACGGCGCCAACGACACCGCGGACCGGGCCTGGGCCAACCCCGGTGAATCGGGCGGGTACGGCTGCGGTGCCGTCTCCTGCCCGTCCACCGGGCTCATGCAGTACCTCTCCCAGCGCGGCCACCGCGTGTTCGCCGTCGGCTTCGCGCACAAGCAGGGCGACAACCTGATGCAGGCGCAGATCGTCGGCGACGCGATCGCCGCGATCAAGGCGAAGCTGGGCGTCGCCACGGTGGACCTCGTCGGCTGGAGCAAGGGCGAGATGTCGACCCGCGCGTACGTGTCGTCGCTCAAGCCGAGCTGGGGACGCGCGTACGCCGGTGACGTGCGCCGGCTCGTCACCATCGGCGGCCCGAACGGTGGCTACGACTACCCGTACGCCCACGGCTGGGCCCACGACTTCTCCATCTGGCCCGAGTGCGGAGGCAAGGTCAACGCGCCCTCGCCGCATTCCCACATGACCTGCTACGGCCTGTACACCGCACACCCCGAGTTCTCGATGACCCCGTCCGGCGGACAGGACAACTACCCCGGCCAGCGCCAGATGCTCGCCCGCTGGGACGGGACGTACGGAGTCGACGGCGCCGCCCAGGACTGGTACACGACCTACTACGGCGGCCAGGGCTTCTACACCGCCGGCACCGGCATCCAGGCCGCCATCGACGCCGGATCCCTGATCGCCCCGCTGCATGCCGCCGGGGTGCCTGCCTCCGTCACCACGTACCTGCTGGCCGGCGGATCCGCCGACATCGTCGGCATCTTCAACGAGAACCGCGGACCCAGCGACGGCGTCGTCTTCATCTCCAGCGCGCTCGACACCACGGGCATCCCCACCGTCGGCGGCAAGGCTACCGTCGCCACCGCCAACCACCTCGAACTCGGCTGGCACAGCTCGGCCGCCGCCCAGGTCGCCACCTGGCTCTCCTGAACGACCGGCGACCAGAACCGGCGACCAGAGCCCGCGACCAGAACCAGCGACCAGCCCCCGCGACCAGAACCCGCGAGAAGGACCCGTACATGACCACGCTCCACACCCGCCGTGTCGCCACCGGCAGACTGACCCAGCAGATCACCGAGACCCGCGCCGAGGGCGAACCGGTCGTCTTCGTCCACGGCAACGTCTCGTCCTCCCCGTTCTGGCACACCGCCCTGGCCGCGCTGCCGGACTCCTACCGCGCCATCGCCGTCGACCTGCGCGGCTTCGGCGGCACCGACCCGCTCCCCGTCGACGCCACGCGCGGCCTGCGGGACTACGCCGACGACCTCGCCGAGCTGCTCACCGCCCTCGACATCGACCGCGCCCACCTGGTCGGCTGGTCCATGGGCGGCGGGGTGGTCACACAGTTCCTGCGCGACCACCCGGCCGCGGTGCGCTCCCTGACCCTGGTCAACCCGGTCTCTCCGTACGGCTTCGGCGGCACGCACGGAGCGGACGGCACCCTCAACTCCGAGGACGGGGCGGGATCGGGCGGCGGCACGGCCAACCCGGACTTCGTCCGGCTGCTCGCCGAGGGCGACCGAGGCGAGGACTCACCGCTCTCGCCGCGCTCCGTCCTGGCGGCCTGCTACGTCAGGCCGCCGCTCCGCTTCGAGCCCGAGCACGAGGACGCCTACGTCGAGTCCATGCTCACCACCCGCCTCGGCGACGACCACTACCCGGGCGACAGCACGACGTCCACCGCCTGGCCCGGGATCGCCCCTGGCACCCGAGGCGTGCTCAACTGCCTCGCCCCGACCCACTTCCGTGTCGACGACCTGCACCTGATCGACCCGAAGCCGCCGGTCCTGTGGATCCGGGGCGAGGACGACGTCATCGTCTCGGACACCTCGATGTTCGACCTGGCGCACCTGGGCGCGGTCGGCGCCGTGCCCGGCTGGGACGGCACCCCGGCCCAGCCGATGGTGGCGCAGACGCGTCACCTCCTCGACCGCTACGCGGCGGCGGGCGGCGCGGTGCGGGAGGTCGCCGTGGCCGACGCCGGACACGCCGTCCACCTCGAACGCCCCGAGGAGTTCGGCAAGGCACTCGTCGAGGTCCTGTCGGCATGACGGTCTGCCGCACGCGGCAGGGGGAGGTCCGCGGCCGGACCTCCCCCGACGGGGTGACCTCCTTCCTCGGCATCCCGTACGCCGCTCCGCCTTTCGGCGCCCTGCGCTTCCGGGCGCCGGCCCCGCCCGACCCCTGGACCGGCGTACGCGACGCCACGACCCACGGGCCGACGGCGCCGCACGCCCCCTACGCCCCGCCCTTCGACGCCCTCATCCCGGAGAACCACATCCCGGGCGAGGACTGTCTGAACCTCGACATCCGGACCCCCGCCCCGGAGCCGGGAGCCGCCCTCCCCGTGATGGTCTGGCTGCACGGAGGCGCGTTCACCAACGGCTCGGGCTCGGCGTCCGGGTACGACGGGAGCGCCTTCGCACGCGACGGCGTCGTCTGCGTCAACGTCAACTACCGCCTGGGATCGGACGGTTTCCTGCACCTGCCCGACCGCCCCGACAACCGGGGCCTGCTCGACCAGATCGCCGCACTCCGGTGGATCCGCGAGAACATCGCCTCCTTCGGCGGCGACCCGGACAGGGTGACCGTCTTCGGCGAGTCGGCGGGTGCGATGAGCATCGGCACGCTGCTGACCACGGAAGCCGCCCGAGGCCTGTTCCGGCGGGCCGTCCTCCAGAGCGGAGCCTGCCACCACTACCTGCGCCCGGCATCGGCCCGGCTGATCGCGGCCCGCCTGGCGGAGCGACTGGGCATCGAGCCGACCCCGGCGGCTTTCGAGGCCGTTCCGCTGCCGGAACTCCTCGCCGCCCAAGGGGAGTTGCGTACCGCGGTGAGTGCCGACCCCGACCCGGCGCGGTGGGGCGAGGCGGTGCTCAACATGATGCCCTTCGAGCCGGTCCGGCCAGGCCTCACCCTCCCCGGCCCGGACTGCGACGTCGACCTCCTCATCGGCAGCAACCGCGAGGAGTACCGCCTCTTCCTCGTCCCGACGCGGCGCCTCCAGGCCTTCCCGGAATCCTCGCTCCGCGCCATGACCGCGGCCTACGGCCTCGACCCCGGCGAGGCCCTCCCCGTCTACCGGGACGCCCGCCCCGACGCCACCCCGGGCGAACTCCTCGACGCGGTCGCGACCGACTGGTTCTACCGGATCCCCGCCATCCGCCTGGCCGAGGCCGTACCCGGGTCCCACCTCTACGAATTCGCCTGGCGCTCCCCCCGGTTCGACGGCACCCTCGGCGCCTGCCACGCCCTCGAACTGCCCTTCGTCTTCGACCGCCTCCACGACCCGTCGTACGCGCCGCTGCTCGGCGACCGCCCACCCCAGGCCCTCGCGGACGCCATGCACGGCGCCTGGATCTCCTTCGCCAAGACGGGCGACCCCGGCTGGGAGGCGTACGACAAGACGACCCGCACGACGATGACCTTCACCACGACCCCCACCGCCGTCCCCGACCCGCGCGCACGGGAACGGCTCCTCTGGGAGGGCGTCCGCTGAGGGATGCTCCGGGCGGAGGGGCCACGGGGCCGTGTGAGGAGAAGACCGCCGGCCGCCAAGCGGAGTCGGCGCGTGTGCTTCCGGGCGAGCGTGCCGATGGGCGATCGCAGTGAAACCCGCTCGCCCTGGGCTCCTCCTTGGAGGGACCCTATGCGCATGGAATTCCTCTGTTACCACCGAGACCGGCCCGGATCCTTGTCGCTGCGCTACGAGCTGGTGGAAGAGCACTGGTCCTACATGGACCGGTACGCGAAGGAGATGATCGCCCGAGGCCCGACCTTCGGCGACGACGGCGACACGCTCACCGGCAGCGTGCACATCCTCGACCTGCCCGATCCCGCCGCCGCCCGTGCGTTCGCCTTCGACGAGCCCGGCTATCAGGCCGGCATCTACCGGGACGTGCTGATACGGCGGTGGCGCAACCTGCTGGGGCGCACCATGTGGGACTTCCCTGGTGGCCGGACCGGCGGCAACCGCTACCTGGTGATCGGTCTCGGTCTCGATGCGGAGCAGGCCGCCGACCTCACGGTGCCGTCAGACCGGGACGAGCTGATCGCCTACGGGCCGCTGCTGTCCGACAGCGGCGCCACCTGGCTGGGCACGGCGGCACTGGTCCGGGCGCCGGACCCGCACGCGGCACGCGCGATCCTGACGCCGGACCGGTACGCCGACATCGAGGTGCACAACTGGCAGTTCGGGGGGCGGCCGTCATGACCTGAGGACGCTTGGCTCCGTACTCAGGGGTACGCGCCGGACGAGGTCCGCGGGTCCCGGGCATGGCGGACACCGCTGTTCGTGTGACTGTCGGCCAGTGATCCTCGTTGGTCCACCGACCACCCATGCGAGTTCGGAGGGCACACATGACGCTGGGGCAGGGCATCTTCGCGGCGGTCGTCACAGCTGTGGTGGGCGTGCCCTTCGCGGGCCTGATCGCCGGCTGGGGGGTCGGGGACACGAGACCGGAAGCGAGCCCGCCCCGGGGCGGCGGATCCGCCACGGACGTCAAGCGCGTCACTCTGGACAAGGACACGGCGGACACGCGCGACGGCTGGGACGGCGAGGCGACCCTGGGCTGCTGCGTCGCCCTCGCCGTCGTCGTGGCCATGGTGCTGGTGGAACTGGCGGTGGCCGACCCGGGGCCGAACGATGGCCATGTCCGGGCGGTCGCCACCCTTCCGGTGCTGATGGCGGCGGCGGTACCGGTTTTGCGGTACCGCAAGGGCGCACGCGGTCTGCTGCTGGCGGTGCACGCGTCGGGCGCGCTGACGCTGGCAGCGGCGTGTCTGAGCGTCGCCGCCTTCGTCACCGGACCGCCGCCGTACGCGACGGGGTGGATCCTGCTCGCCGTCGCCGCGGCAGGTGTGGCCACCACGTCCGTCCTGGCCCTGGTCCGGGCACAGGTGACGCTCACGGTGGTGCCGGTCGCCGTCGCCGTACTGGTCGCCGTGTTCGGCGCGATCGCACACTCCGTGTACGACTCGCCGGGCTACGCCATGCGCTTCGGGCAACCCGTGCGCATGCCGTTGCCCTCCCACTGCGTGGCGGGCGAGGGGATGGGGTGCGTCATCACGTGGAACGAGGCGCAGCACGGGTCGTCCCCCGCCTTCGCCCAGGATCAGGTCGTCACCGTCCACTTCAGCCCGGAGGGCAGGGACCGTTACGGGCATTACTACCGGCTCGGCGGTTTCTACAAGCCCGGAGACGACAACGACCCGACTCTGGCCTTCCTGGACACCCAGGCCGTCGGGGACGACGCGTACGTGACCCTCGGCTATCGGGCCGACTCTTTCACGCCGTTGGGGCGGTTGCGTCTGCCGGGGCTGATGTGGGCGGCGCTTCCTCTCCTCCTGTGCCCGCTGGCGCTGCATCTGTTCCTCGTCAGGGACAGGGCGGCGCAGCCGCTGCGGCGGCGCCGGACGGCTGGTGCCGGAGGGGCGCCGGCGGTGACTCGGCACGGCGAGCGGGTGTGAGTGGTGAGCCCGGAACAGGCCGCCGTCATGAGGACACGTGGCTCCGGCCCCCGCGCCCGGGCACTCCTGTCCGGTGCCGCCCTGCTGACAGCGGGCGTCCTGGCCGCCGGCCTGCTGACGCCCTCCGCGCAGGCGTCGAGTTCGGCGGCCACGAGGCTGCCCGCCGCCGCGTCGTCGGCCGACCCGGGACGCGAACACGCGGAGATCGCCCGGAAGGTCATGGCGGACCCACTCGGCCGGGCGGGCATGGAGGCCCACGAGGCGCTCCACGTGGAGGACGGCGGCCGCAACCTCGCGATCATCTGGTTCGACGTGACCGACTTCCCCCGCCACGTCTACCGGAGGATCACCAAGCAGTTCGACAACCTCGACTTCGGTATCGGTCTTCCTGGCAGCAGCGGGAAGACCGACCGGCGCCGCTACGAAGGGCGCGGAAGAGTGCTGCGTCACGCGGGCAAGGAAGCGCTGTTCGAGCGCCTGGGGATGTCGCCGGACCGAACCGTCCTGGAACTCATCGCGGTCAACGTTCCGGTGAGCCGTACGGAGGGGGCGTACGACGCGGCCGGAGTGCATTCGGAGGCCCTGATCTACGAGAAGATCCTGCGGCCGTTCCTGCGGCAACTCGGTCTGTCCGCCGAAGAGGCCGACACGCTCCTGGGCAAGGCCGTCGGGGGATTCTCCGACCGTGCGCGCTGTCCCGCGTGTCACTGCGGCGAGGATCACCGGCGCCGTTCGGCCGGGTCCAGGGTTGCCCAGGGACCCGGCCGCGTGCTGGTCGGCTCGGACGGTCGTGGAGTCGACCGACACCAGCCCCTCGATGTCACCGGTCGCGTCGGCCTCGGCCTGGGCGGCTCTGAGCATGCCCTCGAAGGTGTCGTCCTTGGCCCACCGGCGGAAGCGGGTGTGGAGCGTGGCCCAGGAGCCGAACCGATCGGCACGTCCCGCCAGACCACCCCGGTCCGGAACTGCCACACGATCCCGTGGCGACGTATCACCCGGCCGTGATCCCCAACCGAAGACCCGACCGGCGTCACTGCCGGCTTGTCGCGTGAGGCGCGGAAGCGGTGTTGGCTCACTGCTCCTCGTCGGTGAGCCGATGCATAAGGCTGAGTCGGCAGGCAGGTCAGTGGTGTGGTGTGTCGTCGGAGGCGGAGCGGCGGCCTCCGATGGAGGTGATCAAGGCGTCTGCCACGATCGCGGCGTCTGCCTCGGCGATTTCTGCCGGGTATTCCGGGAGGAGGTCGTCCCAGACGGGCATCCACGATCCGTAGAGCTGGGTCTGTCCTTCGGGCCGGGCGAAGAACCAGATGTGCAGGTGCGCGCCTCCGTCTCCGATGCGGTAGACGTGGGCCCGCGAGATGTGTGGCAGGGCCTGTACGTGGCGGACGATGTGGGTGGACAGGACCCCGAGCTCGGCCGCGAGCTCATCGGGGAGGTCGGCCATGTCGTAGTGCTCGATCGGGTGCAGCATGAGCACCAGGGGCACACCGACTCCCGTGATCCGGGTGAGGCGCCAATTGTCGTTGAACCAGATCCCGTCGCCGCGTGCGCGGCATGACTCGCAGTTCGACGGGTCCTCGCCGTGTCGCGGAGGCTCGGGCAGGACCGGAGGGCGCAGTGGTGCGACGCGCAGTCCGTCGGGTTCGAACGGGCTGATGTCCCAGCCTGTCATGCGGGCGAGAGGGAGCCGGCGCTCGCCATCCGCGGCGGTGCGTGCGTGGTCGTAGAACTCGTCAGGTCGCAAAGCCATGGTGCGAAGGTTAGTTCGGCATCGGTATGCGGTGAGGGCCGGGGTGCTGTGGCCGTCAGGAGAAACGCATCGGGGGGCGACGGCGATGAGGGGCATGGCGCAGAATGGTCGGCCGATGCCACAGCCTGCGGAGATGAGGGCCCGACGTGCGTGTGTCGTTGTCGACGTATCGGGGACTCGGTGACGTCGAATCAGTGGTGGGACCGGCGGTGCGGTTCGCGGGTGCCCGGTGCGGAGGTGCGGGGTGCGCGCCGCACGACTGGGGACGAGCGGGCAGGCGACTCGTCGGAGGGAAGACGACCAGGGATGGTGCGATGGAGTGGGAGACGTCGGTGAACCGATCGGCCACTGCAGTACGACGGAGCACGGCTGCCTCGGAGGGATCACGATGACCGATCAGTACGTGTGGGATCTCCAGGAGGTCGACGAGACGCAGGTCGCGCTCGTCGGCGGCAAGGGCGCGCACCTGGGCGAGCTGTCGAAGATCGACGGCATCCGCGTGCCGGGTGGGTTCTGCGTGACGACGGACGCCTTCCGGCGGATCATGGCGGAAGCGCCGTCGATCGACGAATTGCTCGATCGGTTGTCGCGCGAGAACCCGGAGGACCGGGAGGCGATCCGCGCGCTCAGCGCGCAGATTCGTCTGACCATCGAGGGGACTGTCATCCCGGGCGATCTCGTGTCGGCGATCACCCGCGAGCTCGCCCGGCTCGGCGAGCAGGCCGCCTGCGCCGTCCGATCCAGCGCGACGGCGGAGGACCTGCCGACGGCCTCCTTCGCCGGCCAGCAGGACACGTACCTGAACATCGTGGGGCCGACGGCGATCCTCCAGCACGTCAGCCGCTGCTGGGCATCGCTGTTCACCGAGCGGGCCGTGACCTACCGCCGGCGGAACGGCATCGATCACCGTACGGTCCACATGGCCGTGGTCGTGCAGCGGATGGTCTTCCCGCACGCGGCCGGCGTCCTGTTCACAGCCGACCCCGTCACGGGCAACCGCAAGGTCGCCACCGTGGACGCGGGCTTCGGCCTCGGCGAGGCCCTGGTCTCCGGCCTGGTGAACCCGGACCACTTCAAGGTGCGGGACGGCCAGGTCGTCG
Organism: Streptomyces sp. NPDC056169; assembly: GCF_042268445.1. NCBI lineage: Bacteria > Bacillati > Actinomycetota > Actinomycetes > Kitasatosporales > Streptomycetaceae > Streptomyces > Streptomyces sp. NPDC056169. The sequence continues at coordinate 90,998 of NZ_JBHJUO010000027.1, forward strand.
CCAAGGCGATCTCCGTCAAACAGCGTGCCGTTCACGCCCTGCCGACCGGCGGTACGCGGGAAGTGGCGATCGACTCGCAGCGGCAGGAGGAGCCGGCCCTCACGGACTCCCAGGCCGTGCGGCTCGTGCAGCTCGGGCGACGGATCGAGGCGCACTTCGGACGCCCGCAGGACATCGAATGGTGCCTGGTCGACGACGACTTCCAGATCGTTCAGAGTCGGCCGATCACCACGCTGTTCCCCGTCCCCGCACCCGCCCCCGAGACCGGCGGGCAGGAGAATCACGTCTACGTCTCCGTCGGCCATCAGCAGATGATGACCGACCCCATGAGGCCCCTGGGGTTCTCCATGTGGCAGCTGACGGCCATGGTGCCGATGCACGAGGCGGGCGGGAGGCTGTTCGTGGATGTCACCCGGCGCCTGGCCTCGCCCGCGAGCCGTGCCGGCCTCCTGGACGTCATAGGGAGGGGAGATCCGCTGGTCAGGGATGCTCTGGAGACCGTCCTCGACCGCGACGACTTCGTCCCGTCCCTCCCGGACGCGGGTCCCGGCGGGCCACCGGCCGGCGGTGCGCCCGCCCCGATCGAGACCGATCCGGCCGTCGTCACCGCGCTGATCGAGCGCAGCCGGGTGTCCATCGCCACCTTGGAGCGGGACATCCGGACGAAGAGCGGACCGGCGCTGTTCGACTTCCTGCTGGAGGCCTTCGAGGAGCACAAGCGGGTCCTCGGCGATCCGCTGAGCTTTCAGGCGATCATGGCGGGGATGGAGGCCACGTGGTGGCTCAACGACAAGCTGCGGGAGTGGCTCGGCGAGAAGAACGCGGCTGACACCCTGACGCTGTCCGCCCCCGACAACATCACGTCGGAGATGGGACTGGCGCTGCTCGACGTAGCCGACGTGATCCGTCCGCGGCCGGAGGTGGTGGCGTTCCTGCAGGGCGGCGTCGAGGACGAAGGCTTCCTGGACGAGCTGGCGAAGCTCGACGGCGGGACCGAAGCGCGCGACGCCATTGAGGCCTACCTCGATCGGTACGGCATGCGCTGTGTCGGCGAGATCGACATCACGAGGCCCCGTTGGCGCGAGCACCCCGCCACGATCGTGCCCGTCATCCTCGACAACGTCAGGAACTTCGAGCCGGGTGCCGCCGGGCGGCGCTTCGAGCAAGGCCGGCAGAAGGCGCGGAAGAAGGAACAGGACGTGCTGTCCCGCTTGCGGGCCCTGCCGGACGGTGACCGGAAGGCCGACGAGGCCAAGCGGATGATCGACCGGGTGAGAACCTTCATCGGGTACCGGGAGTACCCGAAGTACGGCATCGTCAGCCGCTACTTCGTCTACAAGCAGGCCCTGCTGGAGGAGGCCGAGCGCCTTGTGCAGGCCGACGTGATTCCTGAGAAGGAGGACATCTTCTACCTCACGTTCCAGGAGCTCCACGACGTCGTGCGCTCGCACCAGGTGGACGGCCGGCTCATCCAGCAGCGCAAGGACGCGTTCCGGTCGTACCACGCGCTCACACCTCCGCGGGTGCTCACATCGGATGGCGAGGCCGTCACCGGGGCGTACCGGCGCGACGACGTGCCGGCCGGCGCTCTGGCCGGCCTACCGGTCTCCGCCGGGACCGTCGAGGGAAGGGCCCGCGTCGTCCTTGACATGGCCGATGCCGATCTCGAAGCGGGCGACATCCTGGTCACGACCTTCACGGACCCCAGCTGGTCGCCGCTGTTCGTCGGCATCGCGGGCCTGGTGACGGAAGTGGGCGGCCTGATGACGCATGGCGCGGTGATCGCCCGGGAGTACGGCCTGCCGGCCGTCGTGGGCGTGGAACAGGCCACCCGGCTGATCCGGGACGGGCAGCGGATCCGCGTGCACGGAACCGACGGGTACGTCGAGATCCTGCCCTGACGAGAGCAGAAAGACTGTGGGCCATGGCGGTCAACGTCCCCGGCCGTTCGGGGGAACCACGTTCCGGCCGGGCCGTCCTCCCACCCGGCGCGGGCATCGTCGACGAAACGAAAGAGAGACACGATGCCGCTCTATCTGTCGAGGTTCAGCTACACGCCGGAGACGTGGGCGAGGCTGATCGGCCACCCTGAGGACCGAGCACAGGCCGCTGAGGCGTACATCGAGTCCGTCGGCGGGAAGCTGCACGGCTTCTGGTACGCCTTCGGCACGCACGACGGCTACAACCTCTGGGAAGCGCCGGACAACGTGTCGATGGCCGCGGTCGCGCTGGCGATCAGCGGAGGCGGCGCGCTCAGCTCGTTCGAGACGACCGTTCTCCTGAGCGTCGATGAAACGCTGGATGCTCTGCGCAGAGCAGAGCACATCCGGTATCGGGCTCCGGGCGCGTAACAGCCCGCGAGCCGGCCTGCCGACGCGGGCGGCCAACAGCGGAAGCGCACTCTGATCAGCAGGCAGTCGCCGGGCAGACCGAGCAGATAGGCGTCGGCGAACCCGAAGTACCCCTTGCCGTGGTTCTCGGACTGCTCCTGCCAGACATCCGTGGACACGTCCAGCCACCGCCCGTCCACGGTGAGAAGCGCATCAGTCGTGTTCACCTGCGTGCTCGCCCGCCGGACATGGCCGTCCTCGGACCCTGAGAAACGCGCGACCGGGTCGTACATGTCCGTGGTCAGGGCCAGGACGCGAGGGTCCCCGGGAACGGCCCGGATGACGTCCTGTTCCTCGAAGAGTCCGCGGAAGCGGGCATCGGGGCCCGTTCCGTGGAGCTCGTTGAACTCCTGCCGGAAGTCGTCCATGGTGCGGGCGGGAGGGAAGGCGCTCGCGTACTCGTGCCAGGTCCGCCATTCCTCACGCGCCCGCGCCGCCACGGCGTCGCGTGCCGTGTCGAGGTCCAGGAGCCCCCGCGGCCCCCCGTCGCAGAGCGACGGGGGGAGCGGCGGGGTCGCGGACGGTCCGGGGAGGTGTTCCCCCCGGATCAGCCGCGGGTCGTACTCGGCCCCGGGCCGAACCGCGAAAGGAGACCGGCCGCCGATGCCCCAGCTGTCCCACTCGCCCTGCCGGGAGCCGGCGGCACCGTTCATGTCGAACGGGGCCATGGCGCGGTCGACCGCGGCATGGACTGCCGGTACGTCCGTGGGCGGGAGGCAGACCGTGAGCATCTCGATGGCCATGGGAACTCTTCTCTCGGGCGGGCGGGGCCTGTGTCAGGCAGGGCCCGTCAGGCAGGCCCTGCCTGACAGGACTGTCAGGCGGGTCCGGGGTCGGGCGCGAACGGATAGGAGTCGAAGCGGAACCCGAACGGATCCACCGTGTCCAGAGCCATCTCGATCGCCCCATTCTTCCAGCCGTAGCTACGGACGTAGAGCGGGCTCTGCAGCGCTGTGAGGAACACGAACGGGCCACCTCGTACGCGGGGACCGCTGAGCGACCGGCTGACGACCTTTCCGCCCTGTGACTTGCCGGTGCCGGTGACGGGAGCGGGTTCGACCGGCGCCTTGTACACGCGCTGGTTGTCGAAGCCGCTCGACGGATGGATCACGCGCACTCTGGGGTCGTTCTTGAACATCTCCGCCATCTCGGCGGCCCGTTCCGCCGAGGGGGCGACGTAGACGACCTTCTCCGTCTGGACCTTCTTGCTGTGCATCTTGTTCTGGATGCTGTCGGCGGTCTGCAGCGCCGTCGAGTTGAGGTTGGTCGAGAGGGCGTCGTGCGACTCCAGGGAGACGATCTTCCCGTTGACGAAGGTCGCCTTCACGTAGTCCGAGGTCGATCCCACGACCACGTGCTTGCCGGTGGCGGCGTCGTCGGTGTATCCCTTCGGCGATCCGCTGCCGTCGTCCAGTTGGTGGAAGTAGACCTCGCCGTTCTGGAAGTTGGCGTCGACGTGCTTCCCGGCGGCCTTGAGGTCGTCGTTGAGGGCCTTCCAGGCGACGTCTCCGGACCCGTCGCCTCCCTTCGCCTCCGGCCTGTACCCCAGCGTGTGCGTCATGCCGCGCTGGTCGGTGATCGTTCCGGTGGTCACTCCGTCGGCGTGGAGCACCAGGTTTCTGGAACACCTTCCTCACCATCGGCTAGCGCCGCGACACACCCAGGCATCCGTGCAGCGAGACCGCAGCTCCAGAACCGCGGACTCGCTGCACGGGCGCCCGCGCCGTGCATCCGGCTCCTGCTTTCGGCCAGCGGGAGCACGCATGAGGCCCGGATCCACAGGATCCGGGCCTCATGTCACTTCAGTAGCGGGGACAGGATTTGAACCTGCGACCTCTGGGTTATGAGCCCAGCGAGCTACCGAGCTGCTCCACCCCGCGTCGGTAGGCTCAACACTACGCCACCCACGGCGCCCCCAGGACCAGTCCTCGTCGTCACCCTCGCTACATGCCCCCGGCGACGCGCAGAACCGCGCCGGTCGTGTAGGCGGCGTCAGTGGACAGGAGCCAGGAGACGGCGCCGGCGACCTCCTCGGGCTGCCCGGCCCGGCCCATGGGGATGTTGGCGGCGACCTTGGCGGGCCGTTCGGGGTCCGCGTGGAAGTCCGTGACCATTTGATCGATGATCGATCATGCTACTCATCGGTCCGGGAAGACCTCCCGCCCATCCTCGGCGACACGGGCACCGGGCCTTGCCATCGGGACCGTTCATCTCGCTACTGGTGGGATGACGAGAAGAAGACGACCAGCCCGTACGGTGCCCCTGTTGAGAGCCGCAGCCGCTGCCCTGGCGTCGGCGCTGCTGATCACCGCGACGACGACCGCCGCGACGGCCGACAGCGGCAGCCCGGAGGCACAGAGGTGGAAGCCGACGTTACGGCCGCACGCCACGATCGCCCCAGGACAGATGCGGTCCGACAGCGACCGGTTGCCCAAGGGGTTCAGCAAGGCGCAGGCCGACAAGGCGGAGACGATGGAGGCCCGCGCCACGGACGGGTGCCAGGTGTACTGGCCTGCCCCCTACGAAGTCTGTGGCGCGATCCGCGACAAGTACAACGAGCTCGGCGGCCCGAGCAGCTTCCTGTCGTTCCCGAACTCCAACGAGCTGACGAACCCCGACGGGGTCGGCAAACGCACCGAGTTCATCAACGGGCCGATCTACTGGTCCCCGCAGGGCGGCGCGCACCCGGTCGTCAACCACTTCTTCGCGGCGTGGGCCCGTAACGGCTGGGAGGCCGGACCGATCGGCTACCCCACATCGGACGAGATCGTGAACCCCGACGGTGTCGGACGCCGGCAGCACTTCGCATCCGGTGACATCTACTGGAAGCTGAACGAGGCGTACGCCGTGCGCGGCGCGATCCGCGACAAGTGGGCCGAAGCCGGATGGGAGGCCGGCTACCTTGGCTACCCCACATCCGACGAGTTCGCCACGCCGGACGGGATCGGCAGCGGCGCCAGGTTCGAGCGCGGAATGATCTACTGGACTGCCGCGTACGGAGCGCACCCGGTCAGCGGCGGGCTGCTGACCAAGTGGGAGCTGTCCGGCTACGAGAAGGGCCCGTACGGGTATCCGGTCGCGGACCAGCAGCCGCGTGGATCATCGTGGGATCAGGACTTCCAGTTCGGGACGATGGGGTTTCCGACCGATCCGGTCGCGGCCGTCGACCCCGACGACGGGGACGCGGACCCGATCGTGGGCGACGAGGTCCCGGTGACGTGGGGGGACTTCGCCGTCGACGCCAACACCGAAGGTGTCGGCGGGCCGGTGATCCAGGAGGGGCCCGGCTCGCTGGAGCCCTGCGTCGCGGGCGAGTCCTGCATGCACACGACGCCGGTCTCCGACGAGGACCCGCCGGACGATCCGATCATCGACGGCCCCGATACGCAGGGGACGTTCATCTCCCCGCTGTGCCTCGACAAGCCGTGGGACGGGCAGTGGCGTATGGAGCGTAAGCACGCGTGCATGATCTGGAAGGACCTGGCCGTCGATGTCATGACCAGGGGCACCGAGACCGGGTCGATCCCCTTCACCGTGAAGACCGGTGTCCTGACGTCACACAAGTCGGGCGAGTTCCAGCAGGAGTTCCGCGTCGACTTCCACGGCCTGACGGGGAAGACGGGCAAGCCCACGTTCCGGTACAAGCTCACGTACAACAACACGCCTGCCGGGTCGTACAGCGTCGACGGAGCCGACGACGGGTCGCTGATCAAATCGGGCCAGTCGAAAGTCATCGTCGTGAAGTGGAAGCAACAGGCGATGGCCGACCAGGCGCTGAAGTACCCGGTCGTCAACATCGAGTGGAACTTCGGGAACCTGGACCCCGACATCATCCCCGGCACGCGGTGGGGCAACATCCGAGTCGCCACCGTTCGGTGCGATTCCACGATGAAGCTGTCCAACGGGAAGTTCCGTCAGGGGTGCGTGTTCTACGGGGCGAAGCCCGAGTTCAAGCTGACGTCCGTCACCCCCGAACAGACCTGGCACGTCGCCGAGGCGATCGCATCCGGTCTTCCCGGTTCGGCCGGCAGGCCTCTTCACCGGCAGGCCGACAAGTCCAAGCGGGACATCAACCGTCAGCAGTCCTGCCCCCGCAAGGGCCCGGTCGCTGACGCCCGACGCCTGGCGGGCCGGTCCTGCGACGAATACCCGTTCGCGTCCAGCAACGAAGGCGCAGCGGCCCATCCCGATCTGGGCCGCACCGTTCACGCCAACTGCAACGTCAAGGATCTGACGATCACCACCGGCCCGGACGGATACAGCGTCTGCATGATCGACGCGAAGCAGAACTCGCACAGCGGCAGTCTGCTGGGCAAGTTCTACGGCGAGGAACGCGTCATCGACCAGGACGCGTTCAGCCTGGCGACATCAGGCGGCACACAGCCCGGCATCCCGTAGCGCTCGGGTACAGCCGCCGCGCGCGACAGGAGGGGCCCCGCGGACCACGACGTCCGCGGGGCCCCTCTGTGTCGTGCGCGGCGGGTGGGTCTGGCGGGTGGGTCTGTTCGACGAGGAGGGCGGTCCGAGTCCGCCGGCCCCGGGATAAACTGCTCCGACGCCACCCCGACCGGAGGTCGTCTCAGTGTTCCCCGCCGCACGGGTACTTGCCGGTGCCCCGTTGGCTCTGGTGATTCTCGCTCTGACCGGCTGCTCTTCCCTCTTGTGCACCGACACGACGGCGGCTCGCGGTGAGGCCGGTGTCAGGGTGCAGGTCGAGGACACGTCCGGGCGGCCTCTCGGCGTCACCGCCGAGGTCGTCGACTGGCGCCTTGAGCCCCACCCGCAGGTGCCCTCCCAAGGTGACCGGGTCCACTTCCACTACCGCTTCGACGGCGCCGACGAGAGATCCGGCCCTGCGGTGGACGCCTGCGCGGTCGACAAGGACCGCGTGGCGCTGGGATGCCAGACGGTCTACTCGTCTCAGGCGTTCGGGCCGGACGGTGCCCTCACGGGCGACGACTGGCTCTCCGTCGAGCACCCTGAGCAGGTTGCCGGCGTGCTGTTGATCCCCAATGACCAGTCCTACGTCGGACGATCCTGCGAGCAGGACATCAAGGACGGTGGCGGGCCGCATCCTCCGGAACCAGCCGGCAGGGGTGACCAGCTGTAGGGGGGCAAGGCGGTTGAGCGCGGGGCTCGGGTCTGCCGGTGCCTTGAGTCGCATGATCCGCCGGACAGCACCTAGTGGTGTGGGTGGCTGTTGAGTCGGGCGGCCTGTTGGGTGAGGTGGTTGCGTTCGGGCAGGTTGGGTGCGTGGTGGGCGGCTTCCGCGTACAGGCGCGCGGCGGTGGCGTGGTCGCCGGCTCGTTCGTGGAGGTAGGCGGTTGCGGCGGTGTGGCGGGGGAGTGCGGGGTCCAGGGCTGCGAGCGCGGTGAGGCCGGCGTGGGGTCCGTCGGCTTCGCCGATGGCGATGGCGCGGTTGAGACGGGCGATGGGGTTGTCCGTGAGGCGGATGAGTTCGTCGTACCACTCGACGATCTGGACCCAGTCGGTTTCCTCGGTGGTCGGGGCGTCGGCGTGGAGTGCGGCGATCGCCGCTTGGGCCTGGTACTCGCCGAGCCGGTCGCGGGCGAGGGCGGCTTGCAGGATGGAGATGCCTTCGGCGATGGCGGTGGTGTCCCATCGGCTGCGGTCCTGCTCGGCGAGGGGGATGAGGCTGCCGTCGGGTGTGGTGCGGGCCGTGTGCCGGGCGTGGTGAAGGAGCATGAGGGCGAGGAGTCCCGCGACCTCGGGGTGGTCGATGGTGGTCGCGAGTTGGCGGGTGAGGCGGATGGCCTCGGCGGCGAGGTCGATGTCGCCGGAGTAGCCCTCGTTGAAGACGAGGTAGAGGACGCGCAGCACGGTGGCGACGTCGCCGGGCCGGTCGAGACGGACGCCGGAGACGGTGCGTTTGGCGCGGCTGATGCGCTGCGCCATGGTCGTTTCTGGGACGAGGTAGGCCTGGGCGATCTGCCGGGTCGTCAGTCCGCCGACGGCGCGCAGGGTGAGCGCGACGGCGGACGAGGGGGTGAGGGCGGGGTGGGCGCACAGGAAGTAGAGCTGGAGCGTGTCGTCGGCGTCGGCCGCGGGCCCGGCCGGGGGTTGCTGGTCGAGGCGCTCCTCGCGCCTGCGGCGGGCGGTGTCCGCGCGGGTGGCGTCGAGGAATTTGCGCCAGGCGACGGTGACGAGCCAACCCTTGGGGTCGTGTGGTGGTTGGTCGGGCCAGAGGCGGACGGCTTCGATGAGGGCGTCCTGTACGGCGTCCTCGGCCGCCGCGAAGTCGGCTCCGCGGCGGACGAGGACGGTGAGGACGCTCGGCGTGAGGGTGCGCAGCAGGGCGTCGTTCATGGAGGACGTCACTCGGTGATGGTGGGGGGCGAGGTGAGGAACGGGCGCACTTCGAGCCATTCGTGGATGGGCTTGCCGCCGGCACCGGGGGCGGCGGAGAGTTCTCCGGCGAGTTCGAGGGCGCGTTCGTACGTGTCGACGTCGATGACCATCCAGCCGGCGATGAGGTCCTTGGTCTCGGCGAACGGTCCGTCGGTGACCGGCGGGCGGCCTTCGCCGTCGTAGCGGACGAAGGTTCCTTCGGGGGCGAGGGCCTGGCCGTCGATGAACTCGCCGGTCTTCTCGAGCCGGGCGGCGAAGTCTTGCATGTACTGGATGTGGTCGGTGATCTCCTGCGGAGTCCACTGGTCCATGGGGACGTCGTTGGCGGAGGCCGGGGCGCCGCGGTAGTGCTTGAGAAGCAGGTACTTGGCCATGGTGGTTCTCCTCGGTGTGGTGCGGCCCATTGTGGCCGTGTTCACTACGGGGACGGAGCGGGCCACGGCTTCTCGACATCGCCGCCCGATCTTTTTCCGGCCCCGGCTCCGGCGCTCTCCGGCCCAGGCGTGTCGTCGTGCGGGGGCGGTTCCTCCGAGGTGCCTGGGTGACTTCAAAGTGCGTTCTTCCCCGGTTCCCCGGGGCGTCGCATGATTCCTGTGGTGACGAAAGGTAACCGGGTCGGTTCGGGTCTTCACGACCTCCCTCGCCCTTTCTCGCCTGTGTCTCAAGAGGATTCCGCTCGTCCGCGTCAGGGGTGCGGGCGGTCGTCTTCGTTGGTTCCTCTGTGTGCAAGGAGAGATTTCTGTGTCCAGTGTGGATTCGTTCTCGGGCGGCGGTACGGGCCGTATGAGCGGGCGCGCGTGGGGTGTGCTGTTCGTGTTGTGCGGCGCGATCTTCCTCGAAGGCATCGACGTGGCCATGCTGAATGTGGCGCTGCCGTCGATCCGTGAGGATCTGGGGATGTCGACGGGCATGCTTCAGTGGGTGATGAGCGCCTATGTGCTGGGTTACGGCGGGTTCATGCTGCTGGGCGGCCGGGCGGCGGATCTGTTCGGGCGCCGCCGGATGTTCATCGGGTGGCTTGTGGTGTTCCTGCTGTTCTCCGGCTTGGGCGGGTTCGCCACGGAGGGCTGGATGCTGATCGTCGCCCGGTTCGTGACGGGCGTCGCCGCCGCGTTCATGACTCCGGCGGGCCTGTCCATCATCACCACCGGTTTCGAGGAGGGCCCGCAGCGCAACAAGGCCCTGCTGGTGTATTCCGGGACCGCGGCCGGCGGTTTCTCCGTCGGTCTGGTCGTGGGTGGTCTGCTCGCCGCCGTCGACTGGCGCTGGGTCTTCTTCGCCCCGGTGATCCTCACGCTCCTCATCCTTGTCGCGGCCCTCGTCCTCATCCCGAAGTCGCCGCGCCCGGACCGTGCAGGGCAGGGTGTGGACCTGGCCGGCGCGCTCACCGTCACCGGCGCGATCCTGCTCCTCGTCTTCGGTGTCGAGCGCGCGGCGCACGCCTCCGCGGCCTGGACGGCGGCCACGATCGCCGGAGGCCTGGCCCTCCTGGCCGTGTTCGTCGCCATCGAGCGCAGGTCGGCCTCGCCGCTGGTACGCCTGGGGATCTTCCGCAGCGGTTCGCTGGTCCGCGCGAACCTGGCGGGCATGCTGTTCGCGGCGGGCTTCTTCGGATTCCAGTTCATCGCGGTGCTCTACCTGCAGGAGCTGCGCGGCTGGTCGGCGCTGCAGACCAGTTTCGCCCTGATCGTCATCGGTGTGGACGCCGTGTTGTCCCCGACGCTGACCCCCCGGCTCGTGGCCCGGTTCGGCAACGCCCGGGTGATCTTCGCCGGCCTGCTCCTGGCGGCCCTGGCCTACGCCCTGTTCCTGCCGGTCAGCGCGGACTGGACGTACCTGGCGATGTTCCCGAGCCTGATCATCCTGGGCCTGGCCTTCTCCCTGGCCTATGGGCCGCTCACCATCCTGGCGACCGACGGCGTCGCGGAGGAGGAACAGGGGGTGGCCGGCGGCCTGCTGTACACGTCGTTCCAGTTCGGCGCCGCGCTCGGCCTGTCCTTCGTCGCCGCCGTCGACATCGCCGCGACGGACGGTACGTCCCCGGCGGCGCTCCTGGAGGGCTACCGGGCGGCCCTGGTCGTGCCGCTGGTCGCCGCGCTCGCCGCCACCGTCATCAGCGCCTTCGGCCTGCGCACCCGGGCCCGGCCCCACTCCCTGTCGCAGGCAGGGGACGGCGGCGCCGGCACCGGCCCCGTACCCGACACGGCCCCGGCCCGGGGCCCGGTGTCCGACCAGGGCGTGCCGGCCGAGGTGGCGAGGTAGCCGCCGCCCGCGTACACGGAACGGCAGAACGGCAGAACAACCGAATCGACGACGACGGGGTGGGTGGGGGGGGGGGCGCCGCCGCCGGGGGCTTATGAAAAAATAAGAGCACACCAGACACAAAACAAACAAAGAATATCAAGTGGGGGTGAGTAAGT
>NZ_JBHJUO010000028.1:0-91881 GCF_042268445.1 Streptomyces sp. NPDC056169
CGGCGGTGGGGGTGCAGGTGTAACGGGGGGCTGTCGGGTCGAAGCCGGTGGCGGGGGTGCAGGTGTAGGTGACGCCCTGGGGGTCGGTGTATGTCCATCCGGCCGGCGGGCGCCCGTCGGTGCCGTTGGTTCCGTCTCGGCCGGGGGCGCCGTCTTTCCCGTTGATGCCGTCCTTGCCGTTCGCGCCGTCCTCGCCGTCCTGGCCTGGGACGCCGTTGGAGCCGTCCTTCCCGTCGACGCCGTCGGCGCCGTCACGGCCGGGGGCGCCCGTGGGACCGGTGACACCGGGCTGTCCGGCTGGCCCGGTTCGCCCGGGAGAGGGGGTGGGAGCGGCTTGTCCGGGGTCTCCCTTGTCGCCCTTCTCTCCCTTGTCGCCCTTCGGGCCGGGGATCGGTACGGGGACGGCCGCGCGGTCGGGCAGGTTGTCGACGGCGGCGGTCGGGTCGGGAGCCACCGGTGTCTTGCCGTCGGCCTCGAGCTGGGTGCGGAGCTTTCGGACGTCGGTGGCGAGCGTGGTGACGGCGTTGCCGCGGAGGTCTGCCTCGGCTGCGAGGTCGGCGGCGCGGCGGTCGCTGCTGTCGATACGGGCCCAGAGGATGGCGGCGATCCCGAAGAGCGCGACGAGGGCGCACACGGTGGCGAGGCCACGCCAGCGCGCGGCCAGGAACCGCTCGGTGCGGCTGCTCATCCGGGATCTCCTCCGAGTTGCATGATGATCAGGCGTAGGCGGGCGATCTCCGCCTGGTCCACGGCCCGGCCTACGGTTGCGGCGGCCAGCGCGCCCCGTAGCTCGACGTTCTCTTCCTTCAGGAGCGTCCGCTCCTCCTTCAGGCTCGAGCGCTCCTCCTGGAGCTCGTCGGTCAGCGTGCTCAGGCTGTTCAGGGACAGCTCCCCGCGCTTGCCCACGTAAGCCACCACGGCGGTCGCCAGCACGCCGATGAGAGCCAGTAGGGCTCCCACCAGCGTGACGGTGGTCGGGTCCATTCACGAGGTCCAGTCCATGTGCGTGGGGGTGATGGAGGTCAGACGGTCGGCAGGGGGCTCTTAGCCGGGACCCTGGCAGTGACCTGGGTGCGGTCCCACATGCCGACGGCGATGGTGACGGCGGTCATGACGACGGCCTGCTTCTCGGTGGACCAGTCGAGGCCGTAGCCGATCGAGAGGGCGAGTGCGGACTGGGCGAGGCCGACGATCGCGACGCCGAGGCCGTCGTGGACGGCGAGCGCGATGAGGATGCCCATGGCCGCCGCCGCGATCGCGTTGACCGCGGCCTGGACCTCCGGGGAGGCCTGCCAGCCGAACGCGGCGGCGAGCTTGACGAGGATGGCGACGAGCGACAGCCAGGCCGCCGGTTCACGGCCGAGGAAAAGCGGGGTACGCACAGAGGTCTCCTTCACGAGGGTGTGCGGGGTGAGGGTTGAGGGTCAGAGCTGCTTGGGGACGCGCAGGGCGTCCCACGTCTTCTGGCCGGGGATGCCGTCCGCGGCCGCGCCGGAGAAGCCGCGCTTCTGCTGCCAGCGGCGGTACGACGCGCGGTCGGCGTTAGTCCAGTGCGGGCCGGGCCCGTCGGTGTAGGCGGAGCAGCCCTCGGCGACGAGGCGGCGTCCCATGGCGCTGATGATCGGGGAACGCCGGCCGGAGCTGAAGAAGCCGGCGCCGGGGAACGGCTCGTACTTCGGGGTGGCCGGGGCCTTGGCCGGGAGGGTGCCGAGGAGCTTCTTCAGGCTCTGCTCGCCGGGGACGCCGTCGGCGGCCGCGCCCGTCAGACCGAGCTTGGCCTGCCACTTCGCGTAGGAGCGGGTGTCGGCGTCACTCCATTCCGGGCCGGGGCCGGTCTTGTACGCGGAGCAGCCGGCCTTCACGAGGGCCTGGCCGACCTTGGTGATGTGGGTGCCGGTGGCGCCGTAGCCGTACTTCAGGCCGTTGATGGTGACCTGGTAGCGGGCCGAGGTGGTCGTGCCGGTGCCGGTGGACGGCTTCCCGCCGCCGGTGCTGCCGCCGGGGGCGGGCTTCTTGCCCACGATCACAGCGGCGCGCTTCACGATCTCGTCAAGCTGGGCCACGACCTTCGGTCCCGGGCAGTCGGGGTGGTTGCCCCATGCCTTGCCGCCCATGCCGTGCCAGCCGAGGCCTCTGTCGTCGGGCCCGGTGGAGCGTCGGAGGGGGACGTTGTCGTACGTCTGGTGGACCCAGGCGAAGATCTCGGCGTTGCGATCGATCTGCTGCTCGGTGAGCGCCTGTCCGCCGCGGCCTTCGTTCTCCGACGACAGCCAGGTCCGGTTGCCGTTGCCTTGGGCCCATGCGCGATCGGCCGTATCGACCCACTGGAGGAGCTGGCCGTCACGGCCGGTGCCCCAGTGGGAGGAGGCCTCCGAGACGGGGTTGCGGAACCAGGAGTCGGTGCCCATGAGGGTGCCGGCCATGATGTGCACGACGAGGCCGCGGACTTCTTCCTGGCCGCCCTTGCGGAAGTTCGGGACGGGGCGCCAGATGGCGCCCGGCATGCGGGCCATCAGACGTCACCTCGGCCGGCGAGGTCGTCGTCGGTGGCCATGTGGCTGACCTGGTCTTCGGGCGGCGTGTCCCCGTCGTGAACGGGAAGGTCGGCCGAGTCGTTCTCGGTGTTCGCGGTGGCGGGCATGCCAGGCTCCTTGTCCCCATGCCGGTGGTGTGGTCGGCGCGCACCTGCGTGGTGCGGTCCCTCGGGGGTTGGAGCGGAGGGCGGAGGGTCGCCCTGTGATCAGCGTAGGGGTGGGGTGGCGGATCGTTCCCTCTGCTCCCCTGGCGTCAGACGGCTCGGGCCGACGGGTAGTCCGTGGCGAGCCCGATGTCCTGGACGTCGATCCAGGCGGGGTTGGAGGCGTTGGCGACCAGCTGGACGTTGCCGGTGCCAGTGGTGCGGAGGACCGTGCCAATGAGCACTGCTGTGATGTTCGAGGCGGTGGTGTTGGTGACGACCTGCGACATGTCCATCAGGACGTGCTGGTTGGCGACGGGTATCTGGTAGCTGTTGATCGAGTCGACGAGGGAGACGCCGCTTCCGCCGATGGAGCCGCGCCAGACTCGGCAGCGGACGATGTCGTTGGCCACGGAGGAGAGCAGCAGGCCGTGGTAGGTGATGCGGTAGGCCCGGCCGGCGGTGAAGGTGAGGCTGGGGGTGGTGATGGCCGCGATTTCGGTGGTGGTCGTGGTGCTGGTGCTGGTCTGGAGTCCGGTGAAGGACTTCCGGCCTCGGCCTTGGTCGACCCCGCCGACTTGAATGGTGTCGTCGACGAAGAGGCTGCCGTTCGTGCTGAGCCCGACGGGGAAGTCGGGGTGAGAGGAGAAGCCGAAGCGCTTCTCGCGGCCGTCGACCCATTCGAAGGTGTCGCCGGTCAGCATCAGCTCGCCGTACCCGTTGGGCAGGTCGGGTTGCTGAATCCATACGCTCCACTGTCCGAGCTGCGTGTCGCCGTCGGCGGAGAAGGCGTGCATCTTGGTTTCGGAGCCGGAACCCCACCCGGTGGTGAGGTAGAACTCGCCCTGGTCGTTTTCGGTTCCGCCGCCGCCGATCAGGCGCATGGCGGCGCTGGATCCGGCTGCGCCGGCTGTGGGTGACCAGAGGATGAGTTGCGGTCTGGGGTGTCCGGCATCGCTGTTGACGGAGGCGAGGAGTTCGCCGGGCTCGGTTTCCGTTGCGACGCCGGAGTACATCTGGACGGCGTTGGTGCCGGGGGTTCCGGAGGGGGCGATGACGATGCGCTGGCCGGTGGCGGCGGTACGGAGGGTGGCGCCGGTGATCGTCTTGCCGTCGATGGCGTCGGCGGCGAGCTTGGTGCCGGTGATGATGCCGTCGGCGACGTCGTCGGCGACGATCATCGCGGGGGCGATCGGCCCGTTCTGTGTGGAGGGGGCGGAGGCGGTTCCTGAGGTGGTGCGGGTGAGGAGTCGTACGTACACCGGGGTGGCGGTGGGGATGACGACGATGCCGCCCTGAGGGGTTTCGACCGTGCCGACCAGGGTGGCGGAGGTCGGGGTGAAGCCGGCGCCTGCGGCGGCGTGGACCTCGATGCGGGCGAAGTCCAGGGGCACGCTGGTGCCGCCGACGAGCTGGCCGTCCCACTCGGCTGCGACGCCGCCGACGACGGAGGCGACGAGCGGGGTGGTGGGCGCTGCCGGGGTGGGGCCGTTGACGACGTTGACGGCGGTGGTGCCGTCGCCCTGCTGGCCGACGAGCGCGCGCAGGGATCCCGCGTCGTCGCGGACCTCGAGGGCGGTGTCGTCGATGGCGGCCGCCCCTAGGCGGGAAGCCCTTTCGACGGCGGTGATCCGGGCCTTCAGTCGCTGGATTTCGGTGCCGAGGTCGGTCACGTGGTGCCTCCGTACTGGAAGGAGTCAGCGGGTGCGAGATGGACGGTGGCCTGGGGGCCGCCGGGGCTGTCGGGTCGAGTGGTCCAGCCGGTGATGCGGCACCAGCCGGTGTAGGACGTCCACGCGTTGTGGATGCGGACGTAGATGTCGTCGCCGACCTGCCAGGATCCGAGGGGAGCGGCGGGGTGGTCACGGACGATGACCTCGGCGACGTGGCCGAGTTTCTGCCTGCGGACACGCTCGCGGGCGGCGCGGGAGGCGAGGACGTCGTTGGCCTTGATGTCGGGCAGGTCGAGGACGTGCTCCAGGCGAAGCCGGCCATCGCGTACGGCGGAGGTCTGGCGCCTCTTCGCGGAGCCGTCGCCCTGCCCGGAGGCGATGACGACCTGGGCGTAGTCGTCGCCGGCGAGGACGATCTCGGGGTCGTCGAGGACGTTGACGCCGGAGGCAAAGCTGATGTCGGTGCGGCGGGCGCCGAGGCGGGGCCAGCCGATCCGGATCCGCTTGACGACCTCGGTGCGCCCGGTGTTCCAGGTGGTGGTGCAGGTGTAGTCGGGGGTGGCGTCGCCGTCGGCCATCTCGTCGAACTTCTCGCCGAGGTTCGGGGTCTCCCACGCATTGAGCTTGTACGGGTCGGCGGGCGTGCCGACGGTGGAGGTGGACGTGGTGGAGTCGACGAGGACGTTCAGGTTGCCGTCGAGGACGGATTGGGCGTAGGCCCAGATGTCGCGCATGACCTTGGTGCGGTCGGCGTAGGTGTAGGGGCCGCGAGCGTTCAGTTGGCCGTGGAGGTCGTGGCGGCGGTGGAGGTAGGACGACCAGGAGGCGGCCTCGATGCTGAGGGTGCTGCCGCGGGGGCGTGCGTCCCAGATGAGGCCGCCCCAGGTGATCTGACCGGCCTCTTCGACGTAGATGCAGGTGGTGCCGGGGTCGACGAGGCGGACGGCTTGCGGGGCGAGCTTGGGGGTGAGGGTGCCGGTGAGGGAGCCGGGGCCGGACAGTTCGGGGCCGTACTCCAGGTCCTGGAGGGGAAGGGTGTGGGTGAGCCACTCCCCCGTCAGGACGTGCTGGGTGAGGATCCGCCGGTCGGCTGTCACCGGGGGGCCTCCTCGAACTCGATGTTCGTGATGAGCGTGGAGGAGGAGTCGACGATCATCGTTCCGGCGTTGCCGGGGAAGCAGCGGGCGCGGGCGCGCAGCAGCTGGGTGGTGCCGCGGTATCCGGCAGGGATGGTGAGGGTGTCGCCCATCAGGTGGGTGTAGCGCCTGACGTTGGTTTGGTTGTCGTCGACTCCGACGGCTTCGACGATGAGGGAGGCGCCGAAGGTCGCGGAGATGTCGCCGTAGACGGCGGCCGCGGACAGGCGCAGGCCGCCGATGTCGAGGCGGATGCGAGCGGTGGACGCCCAGGTGGGGACGGCGATGTTCCAGCCGGCGGCGGTGGAGAAGTAGGAGTAGGTGGAGGCGGTGCCGCCGATGGCGGTGGAGGTCCCGGATGGGGTCTGGGTGAGCTGGCGGGCCTCGCGGCGGGGGTTCGCGATCTTCCGTACGTCCTTCACCATCGCGTTCGTGATTGTCGCGGTGGAGGCGGGGATGTCGATGCGTGCGAGGGGGATCCCGGTGCGGCCGTCGGGGATCGTGGTGGCGCTGGACGACACGTTGGGGATGACCTGGAAGTAGCAGACCGGGTCGGTCTCGGGGTCGAGGGTGCCCTCGTACTGGGGGTCCTCGACGCGGATGATGACGAGGTCGGAGCGGGGGGAGCCGGCGGTGGGGGCGATGGCGATCGTGTCGGCGCCGACGTTGCACACCGCGTACGACCCCTGGAACGTGTTCGCGCGGCCGCGGACGATACCGCTGCCGTCGCCGATCTGGACGCCGCCGCCGGGCGTGGACAGCTGGGCGACCTTCAAGTCGTCGCCCTGGGTGATTCCTTCCGATCCGAGAGACAGGTCCCGCACGAGCATGCGGAAGACCTCGGCGGGGTGGGTGGCGCCGTTGACGAGGATGGGCGCGGGGTACAGGGACATGGTCGCGTCTCCTCAGAGGGCGGTGTAGGCGTCGCGCCAGGTCAGGCGCAGTCGGGCGGTGTTGGTGGAGTCGAAGGCGGTCCAGCGCATCTCGGACTGGCCGGGTGGCAGGGAGAACTGGTCGATGCGGGAGGCCGGGGCGAGGGCGGAGAGGGCGTTGCCGCCGTTCTCGCGGGTGATGGTGCGGTAGCCGGGCCGGGTGTCGATGTCGACCCACTGGCCGGCGGTGAGGGTGAGGGTGGGCAGCTGGAGGGTGCGGCCGGTGGGGACGTGGGTGACGGTGACCTGCGTGCACGGGCCGGTGATCCGGATGACCGGCCACGTGTCGGTCGTGCCGGCGTTGGTAACCCAGCCGGGCCGGTCGGCGGCGACGGTGCCGTCCTGGACGTAGACGGGTGCGACGACGGGGGCGGCGAACCCGCCGCCGGTGAGCCAGCCGAGGGGGATCTCGGCGACGGTTTCGGTGTCGGCGTACCAGAGAGGGTCGGTGGCCACGAACTCGATGTCGCAGGGGATGAACCCGTGGACGGCGCGGGTGACGTCGGCGTCGACGCGCCGCAGCCGGCCATGCAGTCGCTTCACGGGGCGGCCGGGCCACGCGATCCGCAGGGCCTGAGTGGCACCCGCGGTGAGGCGTACGGCGGCGGTGTGGGAGGGCTGCTGGAGGGCGGCGAGCATGTCGAGGGCGGCGGCGCGGTCGCCGGGGGTGCGGATCGCGGCGTCGATCTGGACGGGGCGGGCGGCGTAGTAGTCGGGTCCGGGCCAGGCGCCGTCCAGGGAGGGCTGGTCGGCGTCGTTGTCGCGGACGGGGGGCCGGCCGAGGCCGGTGATGTCGCGGACCTGGACGGCCGTGTCGGCGCCGATGACGACGCCGGCGAGGTCGAGCTGGCCTGTGGTGAGGGTGGGGTCGGTCATCGGGCTGCCATTCCCCCTCGGCGCGCGCGGCGCTGCTGGCGGTCGATCTCGGCGGCGATGTCGTACGCGGTGGCGCCCGAGCGGACCGTGGAGACGGTGATGTTGGTGTCGCCGGCGCTGCCGGGCAGGACGACGATCTGCTGTGAGGCGCGGGCGTCGGTGAGGCCGACGCCCATGCGGCGGGCGGCCTCGGCGAGGACCGGCATCGCGCGGGCGCGTTTGTGGGCGCCGAGCGGGATGTACGCCTCGCCGCCGGTGCTGGCCTCGGCGAAGGTGACGGCGCCGCCGCGGGTGGAGTAGATCCCTTCGCGGATGCCGCCGTTGGCGTAAGCCAGTCCCTTGTTCGCGCGGGCCAGGTCGGACAGGAACCGGGTGGCGCGGGTGCCGAGCGAGGTCTTGAGCTGGGCGTTCGCCTTGTTGGCGAGGGTGATGATCTCGTCCTCGCCCAGGCCGGTGGCCTCGGCGACGGCGTGGATGCCGGTCTTGGAAGTCTTCACCGCGGCGATGACCCGCAGGAGGGTGCCGAGTTCGTCCTGGGAGAGCTGCGCGCCGTTGGTGCGGGCCGCCTTGTTCGCGGTGTCGGCCTTCTTCTTGTCCTTGACGGCGTCGGCGGCCAGCTTGACGGCGGCATCGTCGCCCTGGGCGGCGAGCATGCCGGCGAGGTCGGCGTAGCCCATGCTGGCGAGCTTGGTCAGGTTCTTCTGGAAGTCGCCGTTCGTCTTGTTCGCCGCGTTGAGCTGGGTGGTGAAGTCCGTGAGGGACGCCTTCGCGGCGGGGCCGAGCTTGCGCAGGTTGTTGAGGATCTCGGTGAACTGCTTGCTGGTGGCGCCGGCGAGCGAGGCGACGAGGGAGGCGCCTTCCTCGCCGAGGTCGCGGAGCATGCCGATGACGTCGCCGCCGCCCCGAGACGCGATCTTCTTCAGGTTCGTCTCCCAGGCCGCGTTGGCCTTGACGGCGTCCTGGAGGGTTTTGGCCCAGTCGGTCAGGGAGAACTGCTGGCGGTATCGGGCCTCGGCCTTCGTCGCGGCTTCCGTGGCGGTGGTCAGGGTGCGGCGGGAGACGGCGACCTGTCGTTCGGCGGCTTCGATCTCGGCGCGGGTGGACCGCTTGCTGCTGCGGGCCTGGCGGAGCCGGGCCTCGGCGATGCGGAGCCGGTCCACGGCGTTCGCCTGGTTGCGGAGCGCCTTGTTGTAGTCGTCGCGGGTGATCGGCTGGTGGGCGGCGGTGTACCGGTCCTGCACGGCGCCGGCGTCACGGCGCGGGGCGAGCGGGCTGGTGGGGGCATAGACGAAACCGCCAGAGGCGAAGTGCTGGACGGGTGCGCCGGGGACGAGGCCGCCTTCGGCGAAGCGCATGGTGGTGCCGTAGCGGCCCCATGCGTTGAGGGCCTTGATGGTGCCGGCGCTGCCCAGGCCGGTGGCGCGGCCGAGCTTGAGGACGGTCTCGGGTACGAGGACGCCTTCGCCTTCGGAGAGCATTGCGGGGACGGTGTCGCGGCGGGGCGCGTAGCCGGGGACGAACAGGCCGTTCGCCGCGTGGACGATGCCGCCGTTCGCGTACTTCGACAAGTTCCCTTCGCCCTGCTGGGGGCGGCCGAGGATGTTCTCGGTGACGGTGCGGCGGACGGTGGTGACGGTGATGGTGCGGTCGGACAGGGCATCGCGGGCGGCCTTGACGTTGGCAAGACCGGACAGGGCCTGGCCCGTGACGGCAGTGACCTTCACTTGCCCGTCGGGGAGCTGCTCGGTCTTGTAGCCGAGGTCGCCAAGGAGTGCCATGGCGTCCTTGGTGAGTGCGGTGACCGTGACGGACTTCGCGTCGGGGGTGGCCTCGATCTTCGCGATGACCTCGTTGAGGCCGGCGAGGGCGTCCTCGCGGTCCATCTCGACCCGCGTCTCCTTCTCGTCGGGGATGTCGAGGATGGACTGGGCAAGCTGCTCGGCCTGGGCTTTCGTCAGTCCCATGGCGTCGCCCAGCTTGATGATCTCCGCGCGGCCGCGGTCGTAGATGGCGTTGACCTCTGCCCAGGGGGCGCCCGACGCGCGTGCGGCAGCCGTGGCCTCGTCGGTCTTCGTGCCGAGTTCCTGAAGTGCGGCGGCAGCGTCGCGCGCTTTCTGGCTGTTCAGGTCGAGCTTGCCGCCGGTCATGGTGAGTGCGCCGGCGTTCTTCTTGGCCGCTTCGGCTGCGTCGTCGATAGCCTGCTCGAAGCCGATCATGCCGCCGAGCGCGGCCCGGTTGACGTCGTTGAGGGCTTGGATCGACTGCCGCAGCCCGTCCGCCGACAGCTTCTGCGCGTCGAGCTTCGACTTGGTCTCCAGCGCCTGGGCTCCGAAGACGCCCATGGAGCGGGCCGTGAGCTCCTGCTCGGCCTTCAGGCCTGCGAGCGCGGCCTGGTACTCAGGGAAGACGGCCGCGATGTCCTTCGTGGAGTATCCGGCTTCGGTGAGTGCCTGGGTGAACTGCTTGTACCGTTCGGCGGCGAGGTCGGCGTGGCCGGAGGTGGCGAGGGAGGCCATGGCCTCGTCGAGGGCGGTGAAGTCGTCCTTCAGTGCGTCGAGGGACTGGTCGCCCTGGATGAGGGTGTTCACCTTCTTCCCGAGCCAGTCGATGGCGTTTCCGGCCGGCACGAAGTCGAGGACCTTCTTGACCTCGTCCATGGCCTTGACCTGTGCGTTGAGCAGGCCCAGGGACTTGGTGAGGCCGTCCATGTCGCCGAAGGTCTTGGCGAGCTCGCCGGAGAACTTCCCGGCCTTGCCGAGGTCCTTCAGCGACGTCGTGAGCCGGTCGATGTCCGGCGGCGCGCCCTTGGCCTCGTCGGCGAGGTGGTTGATGGCCATGACGGCGACGGTCAGGACGGCGAGGACGACGGAGGCCCGCTGCATCAGGGTGAGCTGCTGGGTGACGCCGGCGATGGCGGAGGCGACGCCGCCGAAGCGGGCGGCCCGTACGAAGCGGGAGGTGTTGGTGGCGAGGGTGCCCATGATCGGGGCGACGGCGCCGACGGCGAGCCCGGCGAGCTGGATGGCCTTGAACGCGAAGGCGACTTGGAGCAGCGCGGACAGCATTTCGGTGGGGATGGCGTTGATGAGCTTCGCGAAGGTGTTGACGACGGTGAGCATGCTGACGCCGACGTCGGAGGCGGCCGCGAGGAGCTTGAGCAGGGCGTTGCCGAGTTCACCGATCGTCTCGGCGACTGCGGGGCCGTTGGCGCGGGCGTAGGCGAAGAACTCGCGGAGGTTGCCGCCGATCTCGCCGGTGTCGAGGCCGCGGGCGAGCCGGACGACGCCGGCGTTGGCCCGGGCGAGCGTCTCGACGGCGAAGACGCTGAAGTCGTCCATGAAGCGGCCGAACGCCTCGGTCTCCAGGCCTCCGGCGAGGATGGTGGTGAACCGGTCGACCTCCTTCGCGGCGCCCTTGGCCAGCGGTCGTGTCCGGTCCAGGAGGCGGGAGAAGATGCCCATCGCCTTGGTGGCGACGGGCATGGTGTCGCCGGCCAGGCTGTCGGAGAAGTCGTTGTAGTGGTCGGTGAGGACCTCGTACGCGGCGGCGGCCTCGCGGGTCGCGGGCGGCATGTCCTCCAGGACGCGGACCCGGGCCATGTCCGCCTCGGCTGCTTCCGGGGAGGTGCGGCCGTGTTCGCGGACCGCGTCGTCGTACGCGGTCTGCGCTTCGGCGGCTTCGGTGAGCGCCTTGATCTGCCCGGCGATCGCGGCGCCGAACACGCCGATTCCGACGCCGGCGGCCCCGAGTCCGGCCGCGATCGGGGCGATGGACGCGGCGATCGGGAGGAGTGCGGTGGCGAGCGCCGCGGCGACGACGAGGAGCTGCTTGCTGCTGCTGGTGGCCGAGGTGGTGGCCTGGGCAGTGGAGTTCAGCGCGCCTTGCAGCCCGCCCAGGCCGCGGCCCACATGGTCGAGGTTGTTGTTGAGGCCGTTCATGGCCGCGGCCAGGGTGATGGCGCGGCCCTGGAGCGTGTCCAGACGGTCGTCGGCGGTGCGGGCGGCGTTGTTGAGGGTCCGTACGCCACTGGCGGCGATGCGGGCGCGGGCGCCCAGGTCGTCGAACGAGGCGGCCGTGCGCCTGGCGCGGTTGCGGAGGATCTGCAGCGCGCGGGCGGTGTCCTGCGCGGCTTCCTGGACCTGACGGAGCGCGCCGGCGGCGGTGCCGGTCTGGTCGTCGAGGCGTACGGCGATGCGGATGTCGTCGTCGAGGGAGCTGAGGCGCCGTTCGACCTGGTCGATCTCGCGGGCCAGGTCCCGCATGTGGCTGGCGGTGCGCGACGCCTGGGAGCCGAGCCGGCCCAGGCGCTGGCGGGCGCCGTTCGAGGTCCGGCCCAGGCCCGCGACGGCGTACTGGGCGTCGCGGGCGGCGTCGCCGAGGTCGCGGGCGTGGCCGGCGTTGTCGCGGAGGGTCTGGGCGAGGTGGCGGCCGCGGCCGCGCAGGTCGACCGACAGATTCCACTGGGCCATCGCGCCTGCCTCCTCGTCTACTCGTCGGTGTCTTCGTCGCGCCGGGTGGGGCGCAGGGCCTTTTGTGCGTCGAGCGCGGCCTTGACCGCGGCGGGCTGCAGGCCGACTTTCAGCCCGTGCGTGTCGATGCCGGTCTTGGAGAGCTCGTCCTGCTTGTCGGCGATGACCTGGCAGCCGACGCACCGCTGGACCGTGACCTCGAAGGCGTCTTCCTCGCCGTCTTGGCCGTGGTCCCAGTCGTCGTGGCGGGTGCCGCACTGCGAGCAGACGGTGAGCTGGTAGTCCCGGTAGGCGCGGGCTTTCTCGCGGTCTCGGGGTGTCCAGCGGCCGTCGCCGGCGCCGAGGAACTGGGAGTGGGGGATGCCCCAGCGGTCGCACAGCTCGAGATCGGCGCGCAGGTGGTCATCGTGGATCAGCCTTTTCCCAGGTCCGCGCGGGTGGTGTCCTGGATGTCCCAGGCGGCGTGGAACAGCTGGGTGGCTTCGCCTTCGGCCCATTCGGTGAGGAAGGTGCGGGCGTCGTCGACGGTGAGGCCGTCGAGGGACGCGGTGGAGATCAGCTCGGGTCCGAGGGTCTCGACGTTGAAGGGGTGTCCGTCCTCGGCCTGCGCTTCGGTCGGCGGGTGGGCGAGCTTCAGCTCCTCGAACAGGGTCCGGGGCAGGGCCTGGAAGGTGAGGACGATCGCCACGTCGTCGAACGTGGCCTGCGCGGCGGCGAGGGCTACCTCGGCTGCGGCGAGCTGGTCGGGTTCGCCGGTGAGCTGCGCGCGGGCGTGGCGCTGGCGGGCCTCGGCGAGGCGCCGGCGGGCGGTGTCGTCGTCGCAGATCGTGAGGATCGCGGTGGGCCGGGTGCGGGCGCGGAGCTTGGCCAGGGTGGCCGTCCAGTGCGCGTCCTGCGCGACCGCGGCCAGCGGCGGGGTGGGGGCGGGGGTCTTGGGCATGAGGGCGATCTCCGGAGTGGGGTGGGAAGGGGGTCCCGGCCGGACGCTTGGCGTCCCTTCCCGAACGCGTCGCGCCCGGCCGGGAGATGAGGGGGTGGGGTGGATCAGCCGCCGGGCGTGGTCGTGGTGACCGCGACCGCCGGGGTGGTGCCGCCGGTGAGGGAGCCGGTGGCGGTCATCTCGGCGACGTTCTGGCCGTCGTACTGGCCGCCGAAGGCGACCGTGACCGGCGTGCCGGGCAGCGCGCCGCCCGCGCAGACGACGTCGCCCGGGTTGACGTTGCTCAGACCCTCGAGGGCCGCCGTCACGGCGGCCGCGGCCGCGTTGTAGGCGATCGCGGCGGTGGTCTGCCCGGAGAAGGTGAGGGTGAACGTGCCGCCGGTCGGCGTGCCGGTGATGGTGATCGTCTGGACCTCGTCGGCACCTGCGGCCGGGACCTCGGAGTCGAGGACCGGGGTGTCGGTGATGGAGAACCGGGCGGTCCACTTCGCGGCCTCGTTGTCCACGGTGATCTGCGAGGACTTCGACGCGACACGGACCGGGTAGATGTCCATGGACGGGGAGGCCGGCACGTCGCCCTTGCGGAGGATGACGACGAAGCCCGTGGTCCCCTTGGCGAGCGCCAGCTCCAGGGTGTTGCTGGTGTCGTCCTCGTAGAACGTGAGCGAGGAGTCGGCGGCCTGGTCGTCCCCCGGAATCTTCGACGTGAAGGTCGACTCCAGGTCCGGGGTCTCGATCTCCTGGTTCTCCAAGGCGAAGCCTTCGACCTCGGCGATCTGCTTGGTCAGCTTCGTCGCGCCGGTCAGCTCGGCGCGGGTGGGCAGGTAGTTGGTGTCGGCGATCGTCTCGAGGAACAGGATCTTCGTGACGCCCTTGCGGGAGAAACGCGGCATGGTGGGGACCCCTTGATGCGTACGGCTGTGTGGCGGCCACCGATGTGGAGTGGCGTCCGCGTGGGGTCCCGCCGCGGTGCGGTGTGGGCCTGACCGAAAGTCAGGCGGGGGTCAGGTCGAGCCTGAACCGCTGCACATTGTTGATGATGGCATCGGATGAGTCGGTTGATCCCCCCGGTTCGTTGTCGAGGCTGCGGTCGAAGACCTTCGCGCCGGCGACGGTGATGGGGTGGAGCCACAGGCCGGTGCCGGGGTCGCGGGCGAGGAACGCGGCGCGGGCCTTGTCGGCGAGCCATTCGGCCTGGTCGGCGTCGGCGTGCGAGCCGGGCTTGCTGGGCGCCGGTCCGGAGACGGCGGTGACCTGGTAGACGACGCTCAGGTCTTCGCTCTCGTCGGCGAGCGGCGCTCCGGAGACGGTGGTGGAGACGACGGTGAGCAGGTAGTACGGCGGCTCGGCCCCGACCGGGATCGCGCCGTGGCCGACGGGCTTCCCGGACGCGGCCGCGAGCATGGCGACGACGGCCTGGGTGACGAGGCGGCGCTCGATCATTCGAATGCCTCCTCGACGGCGTGCCGCATTCTGGCCTTCAGCGTGTCCTCCATGACGGGAATGGCGGGTCCGACGTGGGGGAATGCCGGTTGATCGTAGAAGCGGCCGATGGAGTCGTAGCCGTGGAAGCCGTACTCCAGGCGCCGGCCCTGCGGCTGGCGGGTGCCGATGGTGCACTCGGCGCCGTAGGGGATGCGGCGGCCGTCGGGCTCCCAGGAGGAGCGGTAGACGCCGGTGATGACGTTCGGTCCCGGTCGGCCGGATGCGTTCGCGCGGATGTGCCCGATGCCGATCATCGCGGTGTGGGCGACGCCGTTGGCGATGAGGTCGGGGAGACGGTCTGCGGCGGCCTCGAGGCGGTCGGCGAGTTCGTCCGGGGTCATGGGGTGGTCCGGGGACTGTGGTTCTGGTCGAGGGCGGTGCGGCGGACGACTTCGACGGTGGATGCCTGCCCGCGGTCGGCGGCGAGCCACGTCCGGCCGATGAGGGAGGTGCGGGAGGGGTCGTGGACTGCGGTGACGTCGACGAGCGCACCCTCGGGTGGGATGGGGGCGGTGAGGGGGGTGATCAGGACGTACGCGGACCGGTTCTGTTGGATCCAAGGGCGGGACTCGTCGGGGGTGACGGAGCGGCCGATGGCGATCGAGAAGGGCACGACGGCGCCAGGGCCTTCGTAGAGGACAGGCCGCTCGGGGTAGACGAGGTCGCCAGTGTCCGGGTCGAGGACGGCTTCGGTGGGGGCGGCGCCGCGGACGCGGACGGTGTCGACGCACAGGTTGCCCTCGATCCAGCGGGTGGCGCCGGCGAGTGCCTTGTCGAGGCCGGCCATCAGCCGGCCGCCTTGCCGAGGGCGTAGTCGGCGAGCTGGGCCAGCAGGGCCCGGGTCAACTCGTGACGGGTGCCGTCGAGGTCGTCACGGTTGAGGGCCGTGCTCTCGAGGGCCGCGGCGTCCACGCTGCGGAGGAAGGCAGCGATGGCCGGGCCCGGATCGGCCTGCTCGGCAACGGCGACACGGGCGAGACCCTGCCACTGCACGTGGTTGGGCTGCCGGGTGTGGAGGATCAACGTGGGGAGCGCGACTGCGACGTCGTGCTCCAAGACGTACCCGGTGACCTGGTCAATCGGGAGAGGTCTCCCGTCTACTCGGATCTCGGCCCGGCCGGGCTGGGCATCGATCTGTACACCGTGCGTGCTCGGCTCGATGGGGGTGCTCATGCCGAGGCCTCCGGATCGGGCTCCAGTTCCACCTTCTGGCGGACCGCGCGCTGGATCACCATGGCGGTGGTCGAGTCACGAGGGTCGGCGTACCGGTGTCCCGTCTCATCGAGGTGGAACTCGCTGAAGCAGATAACTTGGTGCCGCTTCCTGCCCTGGTAGATCCGCCCTTCGACGGTGATGGGCCTGCTCGAGCACACGTCCTTCGGGTCGATTCCGTTGGCCTTCAGCCAGGCACACACCCGCAGGCGCTGCTCCTCACTGATCTCGGCATTACCGCTGACGACCGTGGTGATGAAGCTGTCGATGGGATTCGGCACCAAGGTGATTCGGGTCATGGCGGGCGGCTCTTCGTCGGTCTCGGAGGCGTTGTGTGTGATGGGCATCAGAAGGGGCCTCCGAAGGCGTAGTCGGGGCGGGAGATGACGTCGGGGCGGGGCAGGAAGGAGCGGCGGCAGTGCGGGTGCGCGACGGGGTGGGCGAGCGCGTCCTGGACGGTGCGCAGGGAGCCGTCGGCCTCGTCGCCGTCCTTGTGGGAGGTCCATCCGCAGCCCGGCCCATCGCGGACCTCTATCCAGTCAGCACCGACCTCGTCCGCAGTCGTGCGGAGCAGGCCGGTGTTGGCGGTGGTGTAGGTCTGCCAGGAGAGCGCGGCGTGCGCCCAGGCGGCGGCGGGGTGGCGGGTGTTGCCGGCGTAGATGACGGTGTCGAGGGGGTGGTCGTGCAGGAGCGTGGCGCGTCCTGGCCAGCGGGTGGGGTGGAGGCGGTCGACGCGGCCGCGGGCGGCGGCGAGCGCGTCGCGGAGGAAGGCTCGGGCGCGGCGTACGGACTCGCGGATCCGGTTGGTGAGGTCGGTGTAGTACTGCGCGGACACCGCGGTGATGGTGGCCTGGTGGCGCCCGGTCCACGTCCACTCCCCCGGGTCGCGGCCGGCGAGGGTGAGGGCTTCGGCGCCGCCAGCGCGGTAGGCGGTGGGCAGGTCGGTCGCGGCCCAGCGTTCGACGAAGCCCATGGCCGCGCGGTCGAAGGCGGCGATGGCCCGCGTGAACGCTTCGCTGGCGGCGCGGATGGCGGCCTGGGCGGTGCGGCCGGGCCGGATGCGGGCGAGGACGGTGAGCAGTGTCTGCTGGGCGCGGGTGAGGATCCGCCAGGCGGCCGCGAGTTGGTCGGTGGCGGTGGTGATGAGGGCGAGGAGCCGGGTGCGCAGGGAGCGGCGCCGGGTGGGGGTGGTCATCGGCGGGGCCGCTCGACGAGCTGGATGACGCCGTAGCCGTCCGGGACGCCGTCGTCGGGCCCGCCGGTGCCGGGGTCGTCGGGGGCCGGCGGCTCGCCGTTCTCCATCGCTTCGATCTGCCGCTCGATGGCCTTGATGTTCTCCGAGAAGGACAGCGACACGACGCCGGAGACCGACAGGGTGCTCGGCTGGTCGTGAACGAGCGCCGCGAGACGCTCGCGAAGGACCTCGAGAGCGACGGCGCGCGCGGTGCCGAGGCGGGCGTAGCGGGTGTCGAGGTCGGCGAGGTCGGTGCTGGTGCCGAGCTGCGAGATGAGCCAGGCGCGTACGGCGGCGTCCATGCGGCTCCTCCGGGTGGCGTGTTCGGGTGGGAAGGGGGTGCGGGTACGGGCCCGGCTGCGGCGCCCCCACCGAGGGGCCGGGCCCGTACACCGCGGTGACCGCCGTGCCCTCGGGGCGGTCAGCTAGTTGGCGGCCGGCTTGCGGGAGGCCGTCTTACGCGCGGGCTTCGCCTCGGCCAGGGCCGCGGGTTCGTCCTGCGTGTTCTCAGGGGTCGATTCGGTGGTCTCGGCGTCGGCGTCCGGCTCCTGGCCGTCATCGCCGTCAGTGGCACCGATGTCCCCCTCGCCCTGCCCGTCGACCGCGTCCGCGCCCGCGAGATCGGGGAGGACGCCGTCCTCCCAGGCGGCCTCGTTGGTGATGAGGGCGGCGAGGTGTGGTGCGGGTTCCTCGCCGGGCTGGAGGACGATGGGGCGCCGGGTCTCCGGGTCGGTCAGGTGGACCGCCGCGATGAGCCGGGCCATCAGTCGAGCACCGTGGCGGTGATGTGGATGTCGGGCGTGTAGAGCACCGGCATGCCGACGGCCGCGCCGCGGGTGTAGACCTGGACCGGGTTGTCCTCGACCTTGGTGACGATGACGATGCCGGGGGCCTGTTCGGCGGTCAGGGCCGGGTTGGAGCCGGTAGAGAGCTGGATCCCCTCAGCGGTCAGGCCGTACTGGGTCTCGCCCCACTGGCTGGCGGACACCCCCGGGATCATGCACCACAGGTTGTCGGGCAGGACGCGGACGAAGTTGCCCTCGTCGTCATAGACCTGCACGTCGTACTCGCGGATCGGCGGGAGGTTGTAGCGGGCGCGGACGGCGTTGACCTGGTCGGGGGCGAGCATCGCGGTGGGCGTGGTCCCCCCGATCGGAGTGTTGTAGTAGGACGCGCGGTATTCCTGGTTGGAGGCCAGGTTGGAGCGGGCGCGGCGGGAGGTGACGACCTCGCGGGGGCGGGGGGCTCCGATGGACTGGAGGTAGTCCAGCCAGGCCAGCTCGTCGGTGAGCGGGGTGGCGCTGGCCTGGTCCCACTTGACGGCGGCGGTGGGCCGGTTCGCGGACGGGACGTTCCAGTTGACGTCGAGGCCGAGGCCGGGCAGGGGGACGACGCCGCTGGCGAGGAGCTTGCCGGCGGCGATCTCCTGGGAGGTCTTGATGGCCTCGAAGTGGCGCTCGATGTCGTCGTAGAGCTTCTCGATGAACTCGGCGGTGTCGGAGCCGTGCGAGATGTTGAAGAGGATGGTCTCCATCTCGCTGATCGGGAGGGTCTGGCCGAGCGGCGGGAGCAGGCCCTCGTTGACGACACGGGAGGCGTGCCGGGTGGCGAGCGCGGTCGGCGCGTCGTAGCTGCGGAACTTCGCGGCGTTGACGCGGCGCTTGCTGCTGGAGGTGCGGAACTTGATGTTGTTGATGTTCCGCTCGGGGAAGATGCTGCGGGTCAGCTCGTAGTCCTCGCGCGTGGTGAGCTCACGGGCGAAGGCGTTGATCTCTGCGGCGTCGAGTTCCCGCAGGAGCAGGTCGAGGTCCATGGTGGCGTTCTCCTGGGGGTCTTAGCGCCAGTGGATGAAGGCGGTGGTGGACGCGACGTCGTCGGCGTCCATGGGGATGGGGAGCTTGGAGGCGTAGACCTCTGCCTGCCAGAGCAGGACGCCGCCGCACTTGGTGGAGCCGGGCGAGAAGAAGGTCTCGTCGAGGAGGAAGCCGGCAAGGACCTGGGTTCCGTCCGAGGCGCTGGCGGCGCCGCCCGCGGTGGGCGTGGCGATGGTGACGCCGGGGGTCGATCCGCCGGTGAGGGAGGCGGTCGCGGTCATCGCGGCGACGTCCTCGCCGAGGTACTGGCCGGCGAAGGCGACGGACATGGCCGTGCCCGGGTGTGGGCCGCCGGTGACGGTGACGTCGCCGACGTTGATGTTCGACAGCGCCTCGAGGGCGGTCTTCACCTGGGCGGCGGTGGCGTTGTACGGGATCGCGGCGGTGGTCTGGCCGCTCCACGTCAGGGTGTAGGTGCCGCCGGTCGGGGAGCCGGTGACGGTGACGCTCTGGACCTCGGAGGTCGGTCCGGAGTACGGGGCGTACAGGCCGGACGCGGTGACCTTGCCGAGGGGCAGGCCGCTCTTGAGGACGTTGCGTCCCTGGAGGAAGGTGCCCTTGTCGTAGTGGACGCCCTCGACGAACTTCGTGAGGTCCAGGGCGATGGTGTTGCCGTCGTTGGTGCCGACCAGGGAGGCGAGCCAGGGGCGGCCGGAGGTTGCCGTCTCGTTCAGGACGGTCATGGGCTGGAAGTCGTTCACGACCTCGCTCCTCATGTCACGGGGGTGGTGCGTGTCCTGCTGCACCGGGTGGTGCGCGTCCACGAGGAGCGGGCGTGGTCCCTGGCGTGTGTGCCGCGCGGGGCGGCGGGGTTATGCGGCTTGGCGGTGGCCGCGGGCCTGCGCGATGGCGCGGCCGCGGTCTCCCGGCTTGCCGTTGGGTGCCTGTCGGGCCGGCGGGTTCCCTGCGGGGGCGCCGCCGGGGGCCGGGGGGAGCGGCGGCGTCGGGGCGGGCGCGGCAGTGCCGAACAGCTCGGGCCGGCGGGCCTTGAGCGCGGTAGCGGCTTCCTCGACGGCCTTGGCCTCGGAGGTGTCGGTGAGGGAGATCTGGAGGAGTGCGAGGGCGTCGGCGAGGTCGGCGCCGGTGGCGCCGAGCCCGACGAGCGCGGAACGGCGGTCGGCCTCACGCTGCGCGGCCGCGGCGGCCTGCTCCCGAGCGGCGACCTGCGCTTCGCGCTCGTCGAGGGCGACCTGCCGCTTCTGCTCCTCGGTGAGGGCGTCCTGCTGCGCTTGGCGGGCGGCGGCGATGAACGTCTTGGCGTCCTCGACGTTGGTGAAGCCGTGCTCGGCCGCGAAGTCCTCGAGGGCCTGGCGGGCGCCGGCCCGCTTGCCCTGGTCCTTCTCGCGGGCGGCGAGCGCGTTCAGGTCGTCCTGGCTCATCGTCACCTGAGTGGTGACGGGCGGGGGTCCGGGCTTCGGCGCCGGGTCCGGGTTGCCGCCGCCGGCGGGCGGGGTCGGCGGGTTCGCCGGGTCGGGGGTGCCGCCGGAGTTGTAGAAGACCGCGAGGGCCTCGACGCCGGCGTATGGGCGGGACCAGGTCGCGGCGTGCTGCTGGAGCGCGGCGTTCTGCGCGGGGCGACGCATGAGGGCACAACCTCCCAAGGAGAATTCAGGCCCCGCGCCTTGATCCAAGGAGAGCACACGTCTCACGCTTCGTTCCCCCCGCTCCCCTGGGCCGGGTCTTCCTCGGCGTCCTCGGCCGGATCGCCGGCAGCCGGCAGCTGGACGACGGGGGGCTTCGGGTCGGGTTCGATGTCGAGGCCGAGGTAGTCGCCGACAGCGTCGGTGGAGCCGGTGGCGTCGGCGAGGAAGCGGGCCTGCTCGAAGCGGCGGGACTGGATTTGGGTGATCTCGGCTTCGATGTCGTCGATGGGCCAGCCGGACTCGCGGAGCATACGGACGGCGGTCTCGAGAGACATGACGCCGGCACCGAAGGCCTCGGTGACCTGGGTAAGGACGGCGGCCTTGTCGGTGGGGGTGTACGGCCCGAAGGCGTACTCGGCAGGCAGCGGGGTGATACCGGTCCAGTCGGGGTGCTGGCCGGCGATGTGGAGGCGCTGCACGAACTTCAGGAGCAGCCGGTACTTGTGGTCGCGGGCGAGACGCATGGCGCCGATGAGGGCGTCGAGGGGGCCGAGGGAGATCTCCAGGGCGTAGCCGGAGGGGACCTTGGAGGGGTCGGTGGTGCCGAGGGCGACGGCGGGCAGGCGGGCGACGGTGGCCGCGCGGTCGGCGAGGTGCTCGGCGTGGTTGCGGAGCTCGGCGAGCATCGGGGAGGTGTCGAGGACGTCCATGCGGCCGTTCTCTCCCACCTCGATCACCTTGCCGGGGGCGATGGCCAGGGTGGACTGCTTGTTGGAGGCGGGACGTCCGGAGATGGTGAGGAGGGGCGAGCCGGTGGTGGCGGAGGCCTTGCTGCTGTCGGTGTCGGTGCCGGCGATCTCGTCGAAGATCTGCAGGGGCTTGAGCAGGGACGACTGGCCCCAGTGCTCTTCGGCCTCGGGGACCGTGTTGGGGACGTGGATCAGCGGGATGAAGTCGACGTAGAGGTCGAGGCGGTCGAGGACTTCGCCGTCGGCGCCGGTGCCGTAGCGGGCATCGGTGAGGGGGAGGTTGTCGACGTCGTGGGGGCCCTTGAGGTCTTCCAGGTTCCAGGTGGCGTCGGTCAGGTAGCAGGTGTAGGGGGTCGGTTCGTCGTTCCACGGGTACTGGCGGACGATCGCGCCGCTGGTGGGGTCGATGGTGTCGCCGCGGCCGAGGGCGGGCTGGGCGGGGGTGTCGTCGGTGGCTTCGGTGAGGACGGGCGCGCGGACGGGCCGCCCTTCGGGGGTGATGCCGGAGGCGGTGGCGGGTCCGATCCAGCCGAGCTCGTAGGTGATGCGGCGCAGCCGGGGCTTGAGGTCGCGGGCCTTGTCCTCGGGGAGTTCCCAGGCGAGGTGGACGCGGGTGGGGAAGTCGGCGTCGCCGTCCTCGGGGAGGACGGGGAAGTAGAAGCCGGGGTCGTAGACGCGGCAGCGGGCACGGCGCTTGGCCGGGTCCCAGGCCAGGAGGTAGACGCCGTCTCCGAGAGAGACGGCCTTCCGTTCGCACTGGACGACGCGCATGGTGAGGAGTTCGTCCTCGGCCCAGGTGGTGAGGAGCTCCTCGACGCGGGCGGCGGCCGCGGCTTCGGCGGACTGCTGGCCGTCGGCCTGTTCGGCGCCGGGGACGACGATGCGCTGCTCGCGGCCGAGGAGGTGGGCGAGGACGGCCTCGATGTACATGGAGGGGTCGCCGAACTCGCGGCGTTCGCGGGCGGCCGGGCCGTCGCGGAACTCGGCGAGCTCGCCGGCCTGGTTGTTGTCGTAGGCGGCAAGCAGCTTGTACGCCGCGAGGCGACGTTCGTCGGCGGCCGGGACCCAGGTCGCGGCGGCTTCGGGGAACGCGCGGCGGTGCGGCATGCCTCGGTCGTCGCTGTAGATCGGCTTGAAGTTGAGCGCCGACCAGGCGTCGATGACGAGCTGCTTGAGGCCCACGGGGCACACCCCTCCGGTACAGGCCCCGCGCCTTGTGATCAGCGTAGCGGTGGACGCTCCAGGTCATCCCTATGAGCGGAGAGCGCAACTCCGTACCCCATTTACAGGAATCGGCCCGGATCCGCGTACGTCGGCTACTAGAGTTGCGAACTGCAGCACACGCTCAGTTACTTCGGCTCCCGCGCGCGGAGCCGAAGGGTGAAGCCCGGCAGCCAGTCGGATCCGAACTGAGGGTAGGAGTGCAAGTGCCGCACGAGGAAAAGCCGTCAGGACTTCAGCTGATGTTCCTCTTGGTCGCGTTGGCCCAGTTCCAGCTGGACCTGACCCAGTGGATCAGCGGCTGCTGACCTGACGGCCTCACACACACCAGCGTCCGACAACCAGTCGGGCGCTGGCCCCTTTTTGCTGGCCATCGGCCCCGTCGTAGGGGCAGCCGGCCAACCTAGCGCACTGGCTAGTGCGCTGGCTTGTGACGCCAATCTAGCAATCTGCGCAGATGAATGTCGGCGGCTCTACAGGATTCATGGGTAGTGATTCGGCGCTACCAATTCGTCATCCGGGTCACATACCAAAATCGGTAGGTGACCCAATCCGGCATTTCAGATCGCTCGTCGCGGTCATTCCGCGGCCACTGGAAGACCGTTTGGCCTGGTCAGCGGCCTGCGACAGAACGGTGCGAGGGTCAGGGCGTGTGCCAGGTGCCGCGTAGGGCGGCGGTGTTGAAGCCGGGGCCGTAGGCGATGACGACGCCGTGGGCGCCGTGCTCGGGCGGCTCGGCGTGGGTGCGTTCGAGGACGCGGAGGACGCTGACGCCGCCGAGGTTGCCTTCGTGGGCGAGGGTGGCGGTGGAGTGGCGGGTGTCGATGTCGTCGAGTCCGAGGGCGCGGCCGGTGTCGGTGATGATGCGGGGGCTTCCGGGGTGGATGGCGGCCCAGTCGACGGGCTGATGGGGGCCGATCCAGTCGAGGACGGTGGGCAGGACGTCGTCGGCGGCGGACAGGGCTTCCTTGGTGGAGTCGAAGTGGAAGCCGTCGGCGGCGATGCGGCCGCTGTAGCGGTCGAGGCTGTCGGGCAGGACGTACTCGAGGGTGTCGTCGGGGCCGGCGATGCGGAGGCCGGGGCCGAGGGGTTCGTCGGTGACGATGCAGGCGGCGGCGGAGTCGCCGAACAGTGCCTTGTAGATCATCGCCTCGATCGAGGTGTCGTTGTGGTTGTAGACCGAGGAAATAACTTCGGCGGCGACGACGAGGACCTTGGAGCCGGGGCGGGCGGTGACGAAGTCGACGGCCCGGATCAGGGCCTGGGTGCCGCCGGCGCACGCCATGGTCGTCAGTGCGATGCGGCGGACGGTGGGGCGGAGGCCGAGGGCCGGTATGAGCCGGATGTCCAGGTTGGGGACGGCCCAGCCGGTGGAGTGGGTGGTGATGATGCCGTCGATGTCGGCGTAGGAGCCGGGGGCCGGGCCGGGTGCGAGGCCGTTGGCGGTCAGGGCGTCCTTCGCCGCCCGGGTGGCCATCGCGAGGGCGTCGTCGAACGCGGCCTTCGACCGTTCCTCGATGGACGCGCCACCGGACACGGTGGGCGCGGTGAGTGGCCGGGTGAAGTAGCGGGACTCGACGCCGAGGTTTCCGATGGCACGCGGGATGACTCGGAGGCGAGGGTGCCCGGGGTGACGACCGACGATGTCGTCGATGATCTCGGCGGTCGTCACCTTGTGGGCGGGCAGGGTGGTGAAGGGGCGGGAGATGAAGGGCACGCTGGCCTCCGGCGCATGAGTGAGCGGCGTGGGGGTTCGGACAACGTACGACACATCCCGGCCAGGTGGTCCCCCTGACCTGTGGGTTCAGTCAGATCGACGGGAGCGGAGCATCGGCACTCTGGTGTGCTGCTTCTTGTGGCCGGGGTGGTAGATCAGGACGATCAGCCGGGCGCCGGGGGCTCCCAGGGGCATGGCTGCGCACATGGTGACGTGGCCAGGGCCCTTCAGGGCGTGGTGGATGGGGCGTTCGTCGCCGTCGGGGTGGATGTGGGCGCCGCTGCCTTCCCAGAGGGGGGCAAGGTCCGGGTCGGCGACGACTTCCTTCGCTATCTGCAGGAGGGTCTGGTCGTCGGAGCGCGGGACGAGCGCGGCACGGAGCTGGGGCACGACGAGCGGCGCCCACACCTCTTTCCACTGGAGAAGCATCTGTCGGCCGTCGGGGTCGAGGAGCATCCACCGCATGGTGTTGGTGGGGACCTGGCCGCCGGGGAAGAGGTCGGCGAATGCCTGGTTATAGGCGAGCAGGTCCCAGGAGGCGTCGTTGACGTAGGCAGGGTGGCTGATGCCGTCGAGAGCTTCCTGCCAGACACCGGCGACTTCGAGGCCAGAGGAGGGGTTCAGGGGGTGAGGCGGGTTACCGATGCCGGCGAGCTGGCACAGGATCCCCCATTCCTGTTCGTTGAGGCCGAAGAGCCGTCCGACCTGGACGAGGTAGTCGATCGGGGGGTTCGGGTATCGGCCGGCCTCGAGGCGGTAGTAGGTGTTCGCGGGGCGGCCGGTGAGTTCGTCGACTTGCTGCTGGGACAGTCCTGCGGCGCGGCGGCCCTGTTTCGTCGGGCGGGAGAGGCCGTGGTCCTCCGGTTCGATGAGGTCGCGCCGCTCGGAGAGCAGCGCCTTAAGCGCCCGCTTGTTCGTCTTCATCGTCGCCTTTCCCCCGTGTACCGTGCACGCGTGCCACCGGAGTGTATTTATTGGTACGTGGTTTCGTAATAAAAACTGCACGTGGATTTCTGTCAGTTGAACGGTGAAGCTGTGCTGCGTGGACGCGCTGACCTGCCGGGAAGCAGGGCGGGGCGGCCACACTGCAACACCCCAGGACGCTCCCGCGAGCGGCGGGTCGAGAATCCGTCAAATCAGCTTGCTGAACGTCCTGTTGCCCTCGTCGGGGCTCCGGCAGGGGCGTTGCCGGACGGTGCTGTATTCCGTGCCTCGGTGCGGATTTCGCAGCTCGGCACCGTTCCGGTTCGCCGATGCCGGGGCGCCGAGGGCCCACTGTTCTGCGGTCGCTGTCGACAATCGCCCCGATGTCGCGTCCTCGGCGACGACCGTGTCGTACGGGTCAGGCGGTGCTTCCCCCGGCGCCGTCTGACCGACCCCACAGGCCCCGGGCAGCAGCCTCCACCGGCTGCCCGGGGCCTTCCCGTGCCCTGGGCGGACTGGAGGGGGTGCGTATCCGGGGCACTGGTGTCTCCTGTCTCGTGCGGGGCCGTGGTGAACGGCCGTTGGGCAGGGCCTGGGGGTGGCGTCTGGTCGCCTGCCCTGGAAACCGCTTTCGGCACGTGAAGTCACTCGAAGGAGTGGCAGGTTGGCACGGGTCTTGCCCTGCGGTGGTTCACGTGTTCCCGCCGGTAACAACGGGGGCATGCTCCCCCGCCGCGCATCCGCACGGCTCGGCGCCGAGGAACTGCGCGGTGCACGGCCCGGGGCCCACGTAGGCGTGGTGAGTGATCAGCCGGTGCTGGCCCTCCGCCTTGCGGACCGCGGCCATCGCGTCCGTCGCCAGCGTGTCCGCCCAACTCCCAGGGACCATGGGATTTCCCGCCGGCCACGCCATCTTCCGCACCTGATCGAGAACCGCGCCGTACCGCGGGTCCTTGCGGGCGTCGCTACGGGCGCCGGGGTTGAAGTCGGTGATCCGCCCCTCCTCCCGCGTGGCCGCCGCGGTCTCCTCGGCGTGCAGGGCCCCGATCAGCTTGAGTGCCAGGAGCTCCTGCAACGGCGCCGACAGCGCCGTCTGGCCGTCGACCGTCTCCAGGCCGAGGATGGCGCGCCGGATCGTCGGGTATCGCGGGTCCTGCCGGGCCACGGCGCCTGCCACCGCGGTGGCAGGTTCCAGCGCCGGGTCATCGTGCGCCTGGGCGGCGAGCGCGGCCTCCAGCTCCGCGATCCGCCGCTTCGAACGGGCCATCGCCCGGTCGAATCCCCGCTTGAACGCGGCCTCCTCATCCCCCCTCGGCAGTCGCTTCATCCAGCCGCGCAGGTCGTGGGCGGCCGCCCAGTGCTCCTGAGCCCGGTCGGAGTCGTCCTCCTCGAGCTCAGACAGGGGCAGGAAGTCGTACGTCCGGCACAGCTCGTCGGCGAGGCGTTCCGTCATCCGGTTCGGCGGAGGCGTCGGGTTGTTCGCGTTGTTCGGGAGGAGCTTGACGAGGCGGTGCACGAGCGTGACGGTGTCGAGGCCGTGGGTGCCGAGGATGTGGCCGCCGATCTGCTGCACGGCACTGTGGCGGGTGCCGCCTTCGGCGGGGTTGGTGTACCAGTCGCAGAGCGGGCAGTCGTAGCGGATCACCTCGCCTTGGACATGGCCGGCTTGTACGGCCTCCTGTTGGACGGGAAGGACCGAAGCCATACCCACGCGGCGGACAGCGGCCCAGAACGCCTCAGCGGCCTCGTCCGGGGTGTATCCGGGGCCAAACTCCATTTGCCCCGTCTGCGTGTTCAGGGTGAAGAGAGGCTGCCCGCCGGAGGCCTGGATGACGAAGGTGTTGATGACGTGGTCGTCCGGGTTGTAGCAGTCGACCACTCCCGGGTCTCCGAGC
Source organism: Streptomyces sp. NPDC056169 (assembly GCF_042268445.1). Lineage (NCBI taxonomy): Bacteria > Bacillati > Actinomycetota > Actinomycetes > Kitasatosporales > Streptomycetaceae > Streptomyces > Streptomyces sp. NPDC056169. The sequence continues at coordinate 26,598 of NZ_JBHJUO010000028.1, forward strand.
AGGACGATGGGGCCGGGGTCGAAGGTGCTGTCGGTGGCGTCCATAGGGGCTCCTGGTCGTAGGGCGGGCATGTCCAGTCGAGGGCGATGGCGGTCTGGCCGGCGAGCGGGTCCGGTGTCGGGGCGGTGAGCTGCTGGTGGAGAGTGGCCAGTCGGGCGCGAGTCTCAGGAGTCGTCACCAGCGGCTCCAGGCAGTTCGGCCTGGAGTTCACTGTGGCCCTTGTCCTGCCACTGGCGGCGGTAGGAGTCTGCGCCTTCCTCGCAGGCCCGTCGGGCGTGGAAGACCGCAGAGTCGTTGCCGAGGTCGGGGCGCCAGAGGTTCGGTCCCGGGAAGCGGGTGGCGTTCATGCGGGAGGTGATGGCCTGGCCGCAGAACAGGCAGGCTCCGGCCGGGATGGCCATGAGTTCGTCGGTCCTGCGCACAGCGTGCTCGACCTGCGCTTCGGTGGTGGCGTGGGTGCAGGGTGGGATCTCGTTGCAGAGGCGGCAGACGCTGTAGTGCTCGGGCAGGACGTAGAACGTGCGGCCGGCCCGGATGGCGTAGTGGTTGGGCTTGGCTGTGGGCTGGTCGGCTGCCCGGACGCTGAGCACGACAGGGCGGTGCTCCCAGGTGCTCTTCTCCGGCTGGTTGCCCATGTCGTGGCCTGCGAGGACCTGCTCCGCCCACCAGGTGGTGTAGCGGTCCCACTCGCGGTTGAAGAGATCGGGCCACAGGTCGAGGGGGCGTTCCTGAACGTCGATGACTTCGTGGGCTCGGCGCTCGCCGAAGACGATGATCGTGCCGGGCCGGATGCGGGTGGAGTAGTCGGACTCGTTCAGGTGCGGTGCGATGCCGTCGATGGGCAGGTAGCCGGTCTTCCGGGTCTGGTCGGGGCGCCACTGGCGGAGCACGTGCAGCGGGATCCGCATGGTCAGCTCTCCGTCTCTGTGGTGTGGTGCCCGATCCACTCAACGCCCGACGTCGGTCCGGTGCCGGTGTCGGCCATGGTGGGGGCCCAGCCCTCAGTGATGAAGCGGGCGGCCGTCTCCTGCGGGACCCAGCGGTCGCCGCGGTCGGGGTGTGACATCCAGGCGGCCAGGTCGTCGGCGTTCGGAAAGACGGGGCTGATCGGGGATCCGTCGCTGACGGTCTCCCACACCTGCCAGCCGTCGCCGGTCGGCGGTTCGGTCAGCTCCCATGCTTCGATGTCAGCGGACTGGCCTTCGTAGGCGTCCAGGAGGGCGTGGCCAGTGCAGGTGGTGCACGTGCCCCATGTGTCCGCGTCGAGGCCGGCGGCTTGGATGAGCTTGTTCAGGATGGTGTAACTGCAGTCGCCGGGCATCGGGCCGAGGAAGTACTCGGCTGGCCTGTCGGTCAGGCCGGCGATGAGGGGCAGGATGTCGTCGGACGGTCGGATGATCTCTGGCATCTTCGTCCATCGCCAGGGGTGGCCCCCGATTTCGCCTCGGGTGGTGAACGGGTCCGGGTCTTCGGCGAGGTAGGGGTGCATGGGGCGGCCGGCGCGCTGGGCCGCGATGTCCGTGGCGAGCATCTCCATGCGGCCACACAGGGCCCTCATCCACTCCGCTGCCGGGGTGGAGCCGTTCTCGCAGTCGGGGCAGGGCTTCTGCTTGAGCTGGGAGGGCATCTGGTAGCCGCCCCAGACCTTGCTGAGAGGCCAGTCGAAGTCGAGCGGTACCCGCCGGATCAGGCGTCCCATCAGTCCTCCTCGTTGTCCACGGCGCGCCGTGCGGCAGCGTCGGTCTCGCCGTTGGGTCCGACCTTCGCGAAGACGGCCCGGTGCTTGCGGATGCGTTCGACTCGGTCGGGGGTCCAGCCGTGCTTGGTGGCCACCTCGTTCAGCAGCTTGGGGCAGGTGGGGGTGTGGTCGTGCTGCTGCTCGCAGTCCCAGCCGTAGAGGACGGCGTACATCCAGGCGTCGTCGCTGTTCTGGGCCCAGTCGCGGGAGCTGTTGGCCAGCCTGATACGGAGCACCAGGAGGGTGTTGTGCACGCCAGCCGCGACGGTGGCCCCTTCGGTGAGGGCGGTGCGCTGCTCGTTCCAGGCGCGGTACATGGCCTGGGCGACGTGTTGTGCTTCGGCGTAGTAGGCGTCGGCTTCCTGGACCCGGTCGTAGAGCTCGTCGAGGGTCTGCTGGGTGTGCTCGGCGAGCGGGACACGGGGCTCGGGGTCGGTGACGGGCGGGGCAGCAGCATGTAGACGTGCCTCGTTTGCGAGCCACGCGGGCCAGCCGTCAGGCCCGTTCTTGTAGTGCAGCGCCACCTGCCCCTCCGGCTGGACTGGCTTGCCGTCTCGCATGCACAGGCCCGTCACGCTCGCGCTGACACGGGCTGTGCGGCCGTCCCGGGCGGCGGAGTACACGAGCTCAACCAGCGAGGGCCTGACGGCCATGTCGCCGGTGTGCGGGTTCTGCGAAGGGAGGATGGGCGCTCCCGTGACGCCATAGCGAATCTTCCGGGCGTAAGGGGTGCGGACGGTCTCGTCGGTCACGAGGCGGCTCCCGTGGGGGCGGTGGGGGTGGGCTCCCAGAATTGGACCTGGACGTCGTGCAGGACGTCGGCGGGCGGGGTCCACAGGCCGAGGGCGCCGGTGGCCGGCACGGGCCGGGGCAGAGGCCGGCAGTCGCGAAGTATCCAGTGCCAGTGGTCGCTCATGCCCCACGGCACGCAGCAGTCGGCGGTGGCCTGGTGGCAGGAGTCGAGTACGGCGGTTCCGATGATGGCGCTGCGGGTGTCGGGCCACGTTTCGCTGGTGAAGTCGGAGGCGACGACGCCCGAGGCGTGCAGGTCCTTCGCGGCGTGGATCAGGATCGTGGTGCCCAGGTGGCCAGCGGGGATCGGACGGGAACGGTTCTCGGTGCGCTTCGTCCCCCACACGATGGCGTCGGCGTACGGCTGGCGGATGGTCAAGGCCCTCATGCCGCAGCTCCCTTCGGGTGGTTCGGGCAGGTGGGGTGTTGTCGGGGTCCGTCCGTCAGTGCGTACGGATGGTCGTAGGCGCCTCTGATCGGTCGCTGCTCCTCGCCGCGGGCGTCGCAGGTCTTGCAGCTCCAGTACTCGCCGCCGCCTGGGGTCTTGGACAGGTCGAACCGGTCGTAGAAGGCGTTCAGCTCGGCTTCGCGGCGGGTCCAGATGGTGGAGCGCTGCTTGTACTCGCGGTAGGTGGCGCCGCTGCCGGACGACGGGAGGTCGATGGCCTTGTTCCAGCCGGGCATGTAGTCGGGGTGGTGGCGCCAGAGGCGGGCGAGGCCGGCCATGGTGAGGCAGGGGACGCCACCGGCGGCGGGGGCGCAGGTGATGCAGTGGCCGGCGGAGCGGCCTCGGGCGTCGACCCAGATGTTGTGCTGGGAGGCGATCAAGTAGAGGGAGTCAATGCGGTTGAGCTCCTGCCGCTGCGGGGGTCCGGACAGCATCGCCTCGTCGGCGTGGCGGTCCTCCTCGGCAAGGCGGGCGTAGACGAAGTCCTCGCAACGGAACTCCCACCGCCAGTTCGGGTCGTCGGGTCCGGTCACGGCGCGGGCTCCTCGGGGTCTGGGGTGATGCGGACGAGCCGGAGTGGCAGGGCGGGTTCGGCTGCGCGGCGGGCTGCCTCTCTCCAGGCCCGAACGTTGGCGAGGGTTCTACGTGGGTGGACGGTCCACACGAACGCGAGGGCGACGGCGAAGACGACCTGGGCGGCCCAGTTCGCGGGGTTCTTCCAGCCGCCTCGGGCGTGGTCCTCGGCCCAGGACAGGAGCCGGGGGCCTGGGCCGTACCGGCCGGCCGTGTATCCGGCGGCGCCTGCGGCGGCTGCGGTGAGAGCGATCGTGGTCAGCACGGCCAGTCCTCTCGGGGCTCCCACTTCGGGCAGTCCGTCACGACGGTGGGCCCGTCGGGCAGCGGCACCTTCGCGCCGCACGAAGGCGGCTGGGGCTGGCTGCATCGCCAGTCGCATCCGCAGTCCACGCCGCCCGGGTCGTAGTTGTCACAGGTCTTGCAGGAGCGGACGGCGGGGTTCTTCCAGCAGCGGCCGATGTGCGCGATGGCGGCGGTCTTCTTGCTGCGGGTGGCCCGGCAGTGGGGGCACTGGTGGCGGGTGACGACGATCGGGATCGGGAGGTCAACGGTCACTGCGGCTCGTCCTCCTCGGCCGGTTGCGCGGCGCACTCGGTACGGAGCTGTTCCAGGTGCTTCTGGACGGCCGGGTCCGGGTTCATGAGGCAGGTGGTGGGGTCAATGCCGTCGCAGTTCCCGCAGAAGTGAGTGGCCGCCTGCTCGCTGATGTCGTCGGTAGCGAGGGCGGTCAGGACGGCGCTGACGATGGCGTTGCTGGTCTCGACGTCGACCCAGTGGCCGGCCGCGTTGAGGGTGGTGCTGACGGCGTTGTTGGCGAGGGCGCGTTGTCGGTCGGTAAGGGGGTCGGGGTCGGCCATGGGGCGTCTCCTCCGGGGAAGGGCGGGGTGGGTCAAGGGTTGCGCGGTTGGGCGCGGTTGATGCCCCTGCTCGGCCTGCCCTGTGGGGATGGCCGGGATCCACACGGTATCCCATATTCCATTGCGTGCGCAATGGAATATGGGTGTTCGAGGCGGCCCGTACGGCAGGATGGCGCCTATGGATCAGGGGTGGGCGGCCGTCACAGCGGCCGGAGTAGCAGTGCTCGGAAGCCTCGTCGTCGGCTTCCGGGCAGGCAGGCGAACAGTCCGCGACCAGGCGCAGGTCGAACACGGTCAATGGCTCCGAAACCAGCGCCAGGAGGCCTACGTGAAGGTCCTCGACACGTGGGACAGGGCGATGAGCGCCTTCGAGACGATCATCGACGGGTCGGAAGAGCGAAAGGAGGCCCACGGGTGGGAGACCGATAACGTCGGCAGCAACCCGTTCCTCAGCACGGTGCTCTTCGCCGAGGTGGACCGGATCTCGGGTCCCTCAAACGAAGCCCTGGAGCGTGTCCGACTTCTCGGTCCGGATCCAGTGGAGAGGGCAGCGAAGAACCTGGAGGACGCCTTGAAGGGCATCGGTGGAGCGATCCGCGCTAACTCCGGCGAGGACGAACTACAGGACTGGCCCAACCATGCCTTCTGGAACGAAGCACGGAGGAACGCCACTGAGTGCCGCAGGGAGTTCTTCGACCTGGCCCGGTCCGTGATCCGCACGGCGCCCAGCACAGAGCAGAACTAAGGTCCGGTAACTCCGGCGCTCCCTGCGGTGTCGCACGGTGACGGGAAGAAGTCCGCCTGAGGCGGTGGCTAACGAAATGGGAGCTGGGAGCCCGAGCCTTCCGACTGATCCCCCGGCATGAGTGCGCCCGCCCGGTGCAACGTGCGACGGCTTCCCGGGCGGGCTCTGTCCTCATCGTCCGTCAGGACGGCCGCAGGCGCGCGCGGAGGCGTTCTGAGGGCGGGTGGACGCATTGCGCCCCCGCACCGGGGATCACTGGATGCGGGGGCGCGTGGGAGGCGGATCAACGACCAGTCGGCCCGACTCCCCACGGGGAACCGTAGCGGCCTGCGAGCGGCGGTTGGCCGGCGTATCGGTTCGCCGCCGCTCTCACGGGTTACAGAGCTGTACGGCTGGTGACGGGCTTGTTGACGGCTGTCATCCCGTAGGGCGGTGTCAGGCTGCGGGGGTGGTGCGGGAGCGCGGGCGTTCGGTGGACAGCACCGCCCACACGCGGCGGCCGTCTTCGGCGGCATCGGTTCCGCAGCTCGCGGTACCGGGCACCGCGGCGAGGTCGGACAGGATCGCCTCGTCGGGCTCGGAGCCAGTGTGGCTGAGGACGGCGATGAGGATCATGCCGTCCTGGTCGGCGAGGTGGACGCTGATGCGCCGGCCGTCGTCGGCGGCGGCCGCGCCGACGAGGAGCCGCACGGACTTCTCCAGGACGTCGTCCTGCGGGTGGGCGTAGCCCCAGGCGCGAACGGTCTCGGTGACCTTGCCGACGGCCTGGCCGCCGACCCACGGGTAGCCGGTGAGGGCCCAGTTCGCGGCGCGCCGGTCCTTGATGGTCATGCGCGGGCGGCGGGTCTCGAGGCGGGCCTGGCCGGGACCGGGGAGCGGGAGGGAGGTTGTGACGGGCTTGGTCGACGGCTGGGGCCGGGGCGCCTCGACGGGCTTCTTCTGCGGGGGCGGGGTGCGGGGCGGATAGGTCGGCGGCACCTTAGGGCCCTTGCCGTCCATGGGCAGCGGATCGGTCACGACAGCCTCCTTGCGCTCACGACCATCCTGACAGCGCGACCCGGCCTGTTGAAGCTGATTGCCCAGGTTGTCAACGAGGAGCATCGCGCCGTCGGTGAGCCATCGCGCGTTTCCCCACCCCGAGGACGGCGCCCAACTAGCGTGGCTTCATGAGCAACTCGACTTGGCGGCGCGGCCTGATCGCGCGAGTGGACAACGCATACGACGAGGAGTACGGCAGCGGGCGCAGCGGCCGGCTCGCCACGTACCTGCGCGACCACCGGGACCGGATGTTCGAGGAAGACCGAGACAATCAGAGCAGGGTCCTCGTCTGGGCGTGGGATGTTGCGACCTCGCCGGTCATGTCGCCGGGCTACGTACGTCTCCGCCCGGACCTGTTCTCGCTGCGCCTGGGGCGTGAGGAGTGGGACGGCACTCTGTTCGCCGAGGCGCGGTTCCCGCTCCCGCACCATCAGCTGCAGGGCAGGGTGCCGTACAAGATGACGGACTGGGCGACCGATGGGCTGGCCGGCGATCCCTTTGCGGGCCTGTACGAGCCGAGCGTGTCGGACAGCTCTGCGTACGGCACGTTCTTCCTGGCGGAGGGACGCCTCCGGGTGCCGGTTACTGCGAAGTTCCCGCACGTCTCGGCGGAGGCGCCGGTTGCCGAGGTGAAGGAGGCTCTACTCGAGGTGGTGCTCTACCTGAACGACGAACTCGCCCCGCGGGTCGACGCGGCCCTCGGCATTCCAGGCGCGTCCTGGCCGTCCTGACGGCCGCTGCCAGCGAGACGCACAACGGCGCCCAGTCGAAACCTACGGGTGACCTCACATGAGGCGGGTCAGCTGATGGTTGCCAGGGGTGCAGATTTCCCGCAGCGGCTCACACAGGTGCCAGGCCCGGTGCAGCGCCTCGGCCATTTCGATCGGGCCGATCTTGTAGTCCTCGCGCCATAGCTCGCAGACGTTGCAGTCCGGCTGCCGGTCGGGCAGCCATTCGGCGTGCTCGGTGATCAGGTGGTCGTCCAGGCGGATGCCGGTCGACGTGAGGGGCAGCTCCCAGTGGCGTTGGTCTGCACCGGGGCGGCGGGAGATGATCAGGTTCGTGCCGTAGTCGACGGCCAGCTTCCGGCAGTCGCCGCAGGCCGCCATGCGCTGGATCAGTTCGTTGGTCATGGACGGCGTCTCCTACCGGCGTGCGTCGAGGGCCTGCTGACGGTCGGCACGGTCGGCGATCCAGGCGGGCAGCGGCGCCACGGGCACGTCGAGGGCGATGACGTACGGCCGGCCGCCGATGACGGAGCCGGGGCCGACGAGGTATCCGCCGCTGCGGTGGCCGGGGCCGCGGACGTCGATCCCGGGCCCGAGCGCCGTGCGCCCGCCTGACACGCTGCCGATGGTGCATCCCATGGGCGCCCGGAAGTACAGGTGCCGGCCGCCGGACGGGGTGGCCACGGTGAACGTCTCGGGCACCTTCTCCCCCAGCCGGTCGGCCAGGGCAGCGAGGACTCCGGAGCCGTCGTTGTCGCCGTGGACGTCGAGGTCCAGGGCGACGACGTGGGAGGCCCGGCAGCCGATCCCGACTCCTCGCCCGGTGAGCAGCTCTGGGAGCCGCTCGGGCAGCAGGGTGGCTTGGCGCTGCCACCCGCGTTCCGGGACCCGGCCGCCGATCGGGAGCGGGAAGACGGCCAGGCCCCGCCCGATCGCCGTGCGTGCGGCGGTGAGGACCTGGGGGCACTCGGCGGACCAGTGCCAGAGCTGTGCCGGGGTTCGCCGGTGCTCGGGGCAGTCGTCACGTTCGCTGTCGGCGGCGACGGCCCCGCAGCTGGCTTTGGGGCAGGTGCAGCCGGGGAAGGCGCTGCCGCCGTACGGCCTGCCGTGCCGCTCGTACTCGCTGGCCTTGATGATGGCCTGGACGTCGCGGGTGTTCACGCGGCCTGGCCCTCCTCGTCCTCGTCGTAGCAGACGCACTCCTCGTACGGGCTGCCGCCGGAGCCGGCGCCGCACTCGTCGCAGCCGTACAGGTCGTGGTCCGCGTCCTCACCTGTGGCCGCGTCCATCTGGGCCTGGTACTCCTCATGGCGCCAGCCGGAGCACCGGCCGTTGTAGCAGCCGCATCCGGGGCACTCCGGGCAGGCCATTCCGACGGTCCAGTCGCACTTCTCGCACAGGATCTGGCTGAGCGGGTTGTTCTGCTCCTGGCGGAGGAAGTCGACGGCCTCCTTGTACGTGCTGATGTCGCTGTACGTCTCGAGGTACTCGACGAGCATCTGAGTCTCGTCCGGATCGGGGTGGTCGAGGAGCGCGATGGCGCAGGTGTGCTTGATGCCGAGCTCGGCCTTGAGGTCGGCGAGCTCCTTCTTGCGTGCGTGGTTCTTCGGCATCTCGAGCTCGTTTCCGCGGCTGCGGTGATCCCAGACTCACGGCCGCACAGAGCGAGGCCAGCGAAGGCGAAGCAGAAAGGGGGTGGCGGCTCAGTGCGGGGCACCTTCGGCGTCCGCGTCCGGTCTGGGCCGAACACTGCCGGGCCACGAGCCGGGCCCACGACTCAAGGCCGCGAGAGCAGCGTACCGAACACCACCGACACTCCGGGCCGACTTGCCCGAACCCCGCGGCAGGATCGCCCTGATCGCCGCCTACCCCCGCAGGCGCCCCAGAACAGCCGCCAGTTGTTCGACGGAGACCTCCAGATCATCGACCAACACCTCGGCGTCCTCGGATCCCGGCTCCAGGTCTTGGGTGTGAAGTTCGATGAGGTTGGCCAGCGTCACCAGCTTCCTGACACAGGTCTCGGCCTGATCAAAGGCATCCTCAGGGCCTTTGAAGAGAGGGAAGACGACCTGCCGATTCCCGCGCTGCATCCCGGTTCCCCTACTCGCCGCCATGTCCATGCCGGTCCAACGAGCAGGGCTGAGCGGCGACACGCCCCCGCGCACGCATGGCAGGATCCCCGACATGAGTGAGTGGGGGATCGCCCTGATCGCCGCTGGGTCGGCCATCTTGGGCAGCATCACGACGGGGTTCTTCGCGTGGAAGGCCGGCCACCGACAAGCCGGCGCCGCAGAGGCCGCGGGGCGTGCACAGGCGGGCGCGCTGATCTCGACCGTGCAGGCCACACTGGACGAACAGCGGAGGGCGCGAACACTCGACCAACAGCGACAGGCATACCTGCAGTTCGTGACGGCTACCGACAACGTCATCATCTTTGTACAAACCCGGCCTGAAAACCGCGGCCCAGGTGGAGAAGACGGAGTCAGGGGCACCATGCTTACAGCTCTCACGCAGGTCGAACTGGAAGGGCCTGAGAGCGTGTTCCGGGCGGCAGATCTCTTGGTTGACGAGTTCCTGGCTACCGACCTGGCGACCGACGGCGTCACCCACGAGCTCCGGGCCGCCCGGGCAGCTTTCATGGACGCTGCTCGGCACGCACTCTCGCTCTAGTTGACGCCCATCCGGGGGTGGTGGTCTCGACCGTCAGGCCCAAGACCACCACCCCCACGCTGTTGCCCCAGGAATCGCTGCCCGCGGCCTACGCTGCCGTCATGACGCTGAACGCTGACGCGCGCGAACTGCTGGGCCTCATCGCAGGGTCCCCTGAGCCGGTAGCGCCCTCGACTTACTTCCACACCATCCACCCGCCGAACTTCGACGCAAGCGCTGCCGAGGACGACCCGCGCCGGGAGGTGTGGGTGGAGAAGCAGATCGGTCTCTACGGGGAGATGCTGAAACTGCACGAGGGAGGGCTGATCCGGATCGTGCATCCCTCGAACGGTGAGCGTGGGGACCTCATGGAGGTCACCGAAGCCGGCCACGCCGTCCTCGCCTGACGAACCGAGGGCCCGCCACCAGTCGGTGGCGGGCCCTTCTGCTCAGCGTCCTTCGAGGCGTTCCACGATGTCCGTCAGTGTCTGGATGCGCTCCTCGAGGCAGCTGACGACTTCGTCCAGGGCGTCCGAGCCCTTCTCGAGACCGTCGGTGTCGTCCTCGAACGTGGTGTCGAGCATGTGGACGCTGACGCGAAGGACCTCGAGCTCCTTGGCGATGTTCTGGGGAACCGTGTCCGTGTCGCTGCCGATCATCGTTCTCTCTCACTTCTCGGGCTGGCGCTGCTTCCTGGCTCGCCATCCTGGCGCGCGCGCCGGTCCTGGGGGGCGGAATCCTGCGGAACCTCACCCCCACGGTGCTACGGCGCCGGGCCCTGACCACGGGCCCGGCGCCGGCTGGTGACAGGCCGTACTGGGTACGAACCGCAGGAGTTATGGGCGGCGCAGCAGATGGCCGGCCTGGGCGACGGCAAGCGCGCCGTTGAGAGCAACGACGAGGTGCTCGGCGTCCGCCTTGGTAGCAGTGAGGCAGAGCAGCGTCAGGGTGGCGAGGAACCCCCAGAGGTACGGGTCGTTCGTCGGGATTCGGCCGTGAGCGTGGCTGGTGTTGGTCATTTCGATCCTTCGGGAGGCGTCGTGCGGTTGAGTGGGCGGCGCCTGCCGTGTGACCTTTACCGAGGTGGTAGGCAGCAGTGAGCCGCCTCACCTCTAGCCCAGGCGGGGCGGCCACTGCCGAGACTCACGTTAGCCCATAACCTATTGCGTGCGCCATGGGCTATAGACAACTCGTGTGGCACCGTCAGAACGGCGCGGGCCCCTGGCTTCCGTACGCGGCAAGGTCCGGGTTCTGCCGAGCGAACTCCTCCCGCAGCCGGGCATCCTCCTCGGCCGCCCCGCGCCGGCGCTCCTCCGCCAAAGCGGCCCGCTCCTGTGCATCGGCCGCCTCGCGGGCAGCACGCTCGGCGGCCTCCTGATCGAGCTCGGCGGCGAACCGTGCCCCGGCAGCAGCCTGCTCGGCGCCGTAGGCCTCCTCGGCAGCCCACTGGGAGGCCAACTCTGCGCCGACGACCTCAGCTTCCTGCTGCTCGCGGCACTCCCAGCACGTGTCGTCGTCGCGGTCCTTCGGCAGCGGGTTGCCGCAGCTGCACTCCTGGTACGGCCTGTGCTCTCGAGGCCCGGGGATGCCTCCGGTCGGAGCCGCGGGTACTTCGGGGCGCTCGTGTCCCGCCTGGCGGCTGGCACGCCGGTCCTCTGCCCGCATTGCGCAGGCCCCGCACGGCTGCCGGGTGTGAACGTCGGTCCGGTCGTCGCAGACGAGACTGCCGCACTCCGGGGTGTCCTTCAGCATCGACACCAACGGCCCGAACGGCGCCCGCGGAGACCGGCCAGCGTCCCGCTCGGCCTTCCACGCGGGGAGGAGCTGCTCAGCCCAGTAGCCGTTCCAGCGTGGGAGCACGCGGTGCTCGACGAGCTGCTGCACGGTCCGTTCCCTCGGCTGCCCGGTCGCGAGCGCCGCCAAGACCGCCGCGGACACGTTCGCCGGCGTCCTGTCGCCGAGCGCGGCGTCGAGCTCGCGCGGCAGGAGGTCCCGTACGGCCTGCACCTGGTCCCTCTGCGGCTTCGAGAGACGGAGCTTGCTTGTCGCGGGCGCGGCGGAGCCGCCCTCCCCCGGCCCCCTACTACCTGTAGGTGCCTGACGGCGTCCAGGGGCGCTACGCGCCGGAGGCGCATCCTGTGGTTCGAGTGGGTCTGGTTGCTGTGGGTCTGGTTGTTGGGCAGTGGGCGATTTCCCACCGCGCAACGTGGGATTCTTCCCACCTTCGGAGGTGGGCTTTTTCCCACCTCCGCTTTGACCTGCACCTTCTCGTTCTGCGGCCGCCTTCACCGACTCCTTCCCCTGGGACTTCACGTCCGGGTTTGCCTCGTAGAAGTCGGCTAGAGACGTCAGCCCCTGGTAGCCCTCGGGCGGGTTGAAGCGCACCCAGTAGCGGTATCGCCTGCGCATCCCACCGGCGTACCGGAACTCCTCGAACCGGATGGCTCCGACAGAGGCCAGCTCTTCCCGGTACTTGGCGACGTCGCGGTAGTCCTTCAGCTTCAGCGCCCGTGCGATCGCCTTTTGCGAGGGAAACGCGATCCTCTTCCCGGGAGTCCGGTTGTTGATGTGCTCGGCCAGGAAGGCGTACATCCGGTACCCCTGCGCGCTGCATCCGCAGAGAAGCACCCACACGGGCACCGGCGTGTAGAAGGTGGGCCACTCCTCGGGGATGCCCTCGTCCGAGTCGTCGTCGAATCCGAACGCCTCGCCGCTCACCGGCTTACCCCTGCCGCACGGGCGATCACGCAGCGTGGGCTTGCGGGGCAAGCGCTACCTACCGGTACTCTCGACACCGAGATACCTCTTTCGCGAGATGGGTCTTGATGCAGCGGGCGGGAACCCGCTGTTGCGCTTCGAAGGCCGGTTGAGTCGTTAGCTCGCCGGCCTTCGGCATGTCCGGGCGCAAGAACAGCCCGGCGGAATTACGTGGTCTTGGGCCGTCTTTTGCGCTCGCGGAAGAACTTCAGGAACGGCTGCGTGGCCATGACCTTGGCGTTCGCGAGCGGCCAGTACGGGTACGCGCGCCCCTTGCCGAACGGCCAGAGGGGGTCGGTGTCAGCGATGTGGCGGACGCCCTCACGGGTGATGCTCTCGACGATGCCCAGCTGCATCAGAAGCTCGGCTCCGGAGGCAAAGGTCACGGCTGGCGGCATGCGGGGATCGTCGTCGGGCAGGGGGGCGTCGGAGCTGCTCATCGGCGGCCACCGAACAGAAAATCGCTTGGAGGATCTCCAAGTAGACTCATGCCGAACCTCTCTGCAACGGGTGGTTCACGTGGCCGCGAAAGTCTTCGCAGGACAGCGGCCATAAGGGCGGTCGGCCGGTTGGGAAGCCGGTCGGCCGCTGCGCGTTCAAGCTGGACGCTTGAGCGCGTCAGGATCAGGCGTCATCGCCCCCTTCCGGCGCTCGGAGCGACGTGGTCCATCGGAGGATGGTCGATCCTTCGGCAACCTTCACCGCCACCTCAACGACCCGCCCGTCCTCCAGCGTCACGGTGCGGACGACCTGGGTTACAACCACCTCAGAAGCAGTCAGCCCCAGGACCTCCTTCTCGGCCTCGGTGGCGAGCCGACTGGTCACCTCCTCGAGGACCTCGTCCTGAGCGACACCAAGCCGCTCAGCTGCCAGCTCCCGCGAGGCGCCGGTGGAGACCGGCTGCTGGAGTTCAGGCGTCACCGCGATCACATAGGCGGGGTAGTAGCTGCTGCTCAGGTGCACAGGTACACCGCCCCTGCTAACGACTCGCCGCCGAACCTGCACCGGTGTACCAGGCGCGATGTCGAGCCGAGGGGCCACCAGCGCATCCGCACCCACGGTTCCCACCTCGAGAATCCGTGACGACTCGCCCCCGTCGAGGGCGCTGCCAGTGGCTGCGTGCAGCGCGACTCGCGTCCCGATGTTGTTGCTGGCCGGCGCGGCCACAACCATGTTGGCGCCTGGATTGGCGAGGACCAATCCCTCCATCTTGAGGACCCGGTACGCACGGTTCACGGTCGTGTGCGCTACGTCGAACTGGTCCTTGACGTTCTGGTAACTCGGCATCTCGTCCCCAGGACGGAGCGTTCCGTCCTGGATCTGCTGCCGGAAGTGCGCAGCGATCACCGCATACCCGGGCTTCCTGGGCATGGCCTGCCTCCCTTCTCTGTCGTGTACTGCCCACGTCGTTGTGTGCAGTGGTGTGCCCTCTGAGAGTAGTTCACGGAAACTTCTATCGCTACATGTAGCGGAACGTTGGGAAACTAGTCTACATTGAGGTTGTCGGAATCGGCGGGAGCCCGGAAACGCCGAACGGCCCAGGTGGTTGGACACCTGGGCCGTTCAGGGCCCCGAAGGACCCGGCGAACGCGCACCTACAAACCAGGAGCGATCCGCCATGAACAACCGTAGCGGTCTGACCCTCCACACCGCCCACCCCACCCCCAACGTCTTCGCCGACGCGCTGTGCCGCATGAAGCGTGACGACGAACTGGTCACCCGGCCGGCCCGTCGAACACTCGCCACGATGGAGCCGGGCTACGTCCAGCAGCCGGTGCTCCGGCTCGCCCCGAACGTCCGGTTCCTGCCGACCGCTGCGCAGGAGGACTCCTGCGGTCTCTGCGGGTCCTGGTCGTGCGACGGCACCGACTGCCGCTTCGGCGCCTCGGTCCCGGCCGCCGCCCGTGTCGGCCTTCGGAGCGTGGCGTGATGGCGGGGATCGAGTACGACGAGCTGGACCCGCTGCTCATCGCCGCGATCGAGGACATGTTCGCCAAGGTCCCCGAGGTCGAGAACACGCTCGACCTGGTCGACAACGTCGAGGACGTGTTCAACCTGATCGACCCGACGTCGTTCCTCGACGACGTCCTCGACGGGGACAACCCGCAGGCGTCGGTCGCCGCGTACGAGGACATGGTCCTGGGCGACTGGGACGGGGAGCAGGAGTGAACGACTACCCCTCCACCCATGTCCCCGGCTTCGCGGCCCCGATTCCGTCCCGTACCGCGCCGGTCCCGCCGCTCGACGACGAGCTCGCCGGCGTCCTGGACGACATGGTCGGGATCCACCCCGCGATCGACCTCATGGCCGACGCCATGCGCCTCCTGGCACTCGACAAATTGAGCGCCGACCAGACCCAGTCCGCGCTCGTCACCCTCGCCGGTGCCGACGCCAACGTCCTGAGCGCCATCGGCCTCCTCGTCCAGCGGCTGACGAGCGCCTCGAACCCGGCTCTCGACAGTCTCCCGGCCCAGACAGCGCGGGATGTGCAACAGCTCGGGGAGCAGTTCGCGTACGACCTGGCCGAGCTCGCACCCGGTGAGCGGCTCTCGGAGGCCGCCGCCCGCATCGACGGCCTCTGAGCCCGCCCCACCTGCCTCACGGGGCCCGGCGTATGGCCGGGCCCCTCCCCCTCCACACCCTGAAGGAGCACCGCATGTCGTCGTACAAGTTCACCGGCGAGCAGCTGACCGAGATCCTCGACCGCCTGCGCCCGCATCTTCCGGCCAAGCTGACCACCGTGACGCCGGCCTACGGCAGCCTCCGGTACACCTTCACCCCGTTCACCGGCCTGGAGCCCAAGCCGACGGAGCCCAACCGGTGCTGGGAGCACCCGAACCTCGCCTACAAGCACCTCGACGAGAAGGCGGGCCGCCCGATCGCCGCCGAGGCCGAGTACGAGCTCCGCGAGATCGCCCGCCACATCCTCGACGACGTCTACAGCCAGGCCCGCGTCGAGTGGAAGAACGCCCGCCACGTCGCCCAGCTGAAGCAGGTTGTGAAGGACGCCAGCAACCTGTGGAAGGCGCACCAGCAGGCCCTGCGAGCCGTCGAGGCCGCGTTCGCCTACCTGCGCGACCCGCAGGCCGCCACCGAGTGGCAGCCCGCCGTCTCCCGCCTGGTCGACACCCAGGACACCTACCTGGCCGCCGCCATCGCCTTCGACCAGCGGGCCCGGGAGATCGCCGAGGTCCACGAGCAGAACATGCACGAGGAGATGCTCGGCTACGACGAGGCACTGATCGCGGCCGGATTCCCCGAGGCCAAGGACTGGCTGATCTCCTCGGTCGACGAGTACGGCGCCGACTACCGCGGCGAGTACGGCCGGTACACGGCGGCCGGTCAGGCCCAGCGCCTGATCAAGGAGCAGGAAGCCCACGTCGCCAAGGTCGGCAGCCTCACCAACCAGACCACCTCCTGACCAGACCCACTTCCACTGCCTGCCACCTCTCCCCGAAGGAGTCCTGCCGTGTCGAAGACCGCCGTCCTCACCGCCGACAGCCTCGTCGCCAAGTACGCCGCGGACATCGCGTCCGTCACCAGCCAGACGCCGGCCACCACCCTCGCCGAGTTCGCCGACCAGCTGTCCACCGCCGGCGACACCCTCACCTCCGCCTACATCACCCTCGCCGAGGAGTTCGAGACCGCCGCGTCGCTCCTGAGGGTCGCCGCCGACCCCGACGTCACCGCCACCGATCAGGACGCCCTGCTGAGGAAGGCCATCCCGTACCTGAAGGACATCCCGGACGCGGTCGGCGAGTACCGCCTCATGAGCTGACCCGCTGGACCTCACCCCTCCACACCCTCAAGGAGCCCCTCATGGCCGAGCAGAAGCCCACCTCCCGCGTCCGGATCAACCTTGACGGCCGGCGCAGCACCCCGAAGCCGGCGCAGCCCGCCAGCAACGAGAAGCCCGCCTCCCGCGTGAAGTTCAACCCCCGCAGCAGCTGACAGCCCACACCACCACCCCGCGGGGTCCGGCCCGGGAGCCGACAACGGGCCGGACCCCCACCACCCCCATCACCGGAGGCCCGATGCACACCGGCAGCCCCGAAGAGCTCCACCGCAAGGAACAGCGCGCCCAGGCCATCGCCACCCAGATCGCCGAGCTCCTTTCCCAGCTCGAACAGTGCGGCCCCGTCACCGCGAACGCCGGCCGCATCACCGGACTCGCCGTCACCATCCGCCGGACCAACACCCACTGGACCGCCGAACCCGCCCGAAGGACGTGAACCTCATGGCCATCCCGACCCCGATCGAGTTCCGTACCGCGCATGGCGACCCCGCCACCTGGTCGTCGGCCGACCACGAGTCGTACGAGCACCTCGCCGCCATCGACGCCATCGCCCCCGGGGCCTCCCCGGCCACCGTGCACCTGCTCATCGCCGGCACCACCCGCTCCGGCAAGAACACCCCCATCGCCCCCGCCACCGCCGCCTGACCCGAGAGGAACCCCGTAATGGGCCTGTTCACCCGCACGCCGGTGGAGACCGCCGAGCAGCAGTACGTCCGCCAGTCCGCCGCACGCCAGGCCGAGATCGCCCGCAAGCAGGCGCACGCCGCCGACGAGGAAGCACAGATGCAGCAGATGTCCGCCGACGTCTACGGCCGTCCGGGCACCGACTACCACGACCCCGGCACCGTAGCCCAGGCCGCCAAGAAGCGGGACGCGGCGCTGAACCGCCGTGACCGGTACCGGCAGGCCGCCGCCCGTCAGGACGCGATCGCCGCCCCGCCCCCGCAGAAGCGCCGCTGGTTCTGACCGCCCCCCTTGCCCTGAAAGGACCACCGTGACCAGCAAGCAGGACGTCATCCAGGCCACCGCCGCTGCGGCCGTTGCCGCCGGCCAGCACCTCGTCGCCGTCGCCGCCCAGCACGGGCTCAACAGCCCCCAGGCCCAGCAGGCCGCCGTCCACGTCAACCAGGTCCTCGACACCGCGCAGGCCGCCGGCTGCACCCCCGCCGACTACGCCAACGCCCGCAACACCCACTGACCCCGCCCGTTCCTCCCCCGAACCGGAAGGACACCGAACCCGATGAGCACCCACCCGGCCGGCGACCAGCCGCCATACGACACCGACAGGGACCCCGCGGCCCTGGCCGCCGCCGGGCCCGCCCCCCAGCAGCGGAGGCTGAACCGCTGGCAGATCTGGGCCCTCGCGCTCGCCACCATCCCGATGATCGCCGTCGGCATCGGAGGCGGCGTCGGCACCTACCACAACGCCAAGACCCAGCTCGGCAGCGGCGAAACCGCCCTCGGCATGCTTGCCGCCGGCGAAGGTGCCACGCTCATCGCCGCGATCGTCATGATTGCCGTCACCATGCTCGGCCAGGCGGCCCCCCTCATCGCCCGCGCCGCCCTCTGGCTCGTCCCCGTGGCCGCCTCGGTGATGGGCCTCGTCATCGCGCCCCGCCTCCGCGAGGCCGTCATCTACGCCCTCACCCCCCTCGCCATGACCGCGGCCGCCGAGGGCGCCAGCTTCATCGCCCGCCGCATCGTCACCTACACCAGCAACACCGACGTCGAGGCGCAGCGCCGCAACGCCGAACTCCTGAGGCAGATCGCGTTCCACGCCGCCCAGGCTCAGCGCCACCCCCGGAGCTGGGTGCGGAAGCGTTCGGAGCTCAAGGCCTGGCGGCTCATGCGCAAGGTCGGCGACGGCGACACCGAGCTCGGCTCAGGGCTCGTCGGCGTTCAGCGCACCCGGCTCACCCAGGGAGCCGACATGGCTCTCCTCGGAATGCTCGCCGGAGCCGGTGAGCCGATGCTCGCGGCTCACGGTGAGCCGCTCGCCCTGGAAACCGCTGCCCCGGCTCACGCCCCGGACGAGGCGGATCAGGGCCTGGCCGAGTCGGCTCACGCCCTTGGTGCGACGGCCCCCATCGGCGTGAGCCGCACGGATCACCCGGCCACCACCACCGAGACGGCCAGCCCGATCCTCGTCAGCACCCGCCCGGTACTGCACGACTCTGACCAGCAGGTCTCACGTGAGCCCGTCTTGATCCCGTCTGAGCCGCCCCTCACCAAGGCACCGCAGCTCACGGCACAGACCACCGCCGAGGATCCGGGTGAGCCCGAGCCGGAGACGGACGAGCGGGAGCAGCAGATCACGGCTCTGGCTCAGCGGCTCAGGGCCGGTGAGCAGCTCACGAAGACCCTCGCGGCTCAGCTCCTCGGCGTGAGCCCGGCGACCGCCGGCCGCCGTCTCAAGGACGCCCGCGACCGGATCACCGACGGAACGGGGATGTACCTGTGAGCCAGACCCGACTCATCACCGCTGAGCCGACCACGGCCCCGCTCATCAGCCGCCAGGCACCGGCCGGGCCGCAGCCCACCGCCCCGGTGCGGCCGCAGTCGTCCCGCTACCCACGGGTCCCTCCTCCGGCCCCGGACCCTCCGACCTGGGGCCAGCGCGTGATCCCCAAGGGGATCCGGTCCGCGATGGCCGACCTGGGGCTCTGGCAGGAGCCGCGCCCCTTGAAGCCCTCGTTCCACCTGGCCCAGGTGATCGAGGTCCTGAACCGCTACGGCTGGTGCCAGACCTGCGATTTCTCCCCCACCGGGCGTATGTGCATCAGGGGTGCCCAGACCTTTCTGGAATCCACCGGACACGTGACCGCGATCGACCGGGGGAGGTCCGTGAATTACCTCCAGACCCAGCTGGCGCGCCAGGGCGTGAACATGGATTTCTGGGCGTGGAACGATCTTTCCAGCAACACTTTCCAGGGCGTGGAGGCCATGATCTCTGCAGCCTCCGACATTGCACGTAGGAACGGAGACTGAAATGACACCGGACGAAGAGAGGGCATTCGAAGGAATTCAGGCCGGAATGGCGGCCGGAATGACCTTCGGGAATAGCGCTCCGGACGCTTCTCCGTACGCCGATGAAGGACCGTACGGAACCCCGGTAGCAAATCACAAGAAGGCCGGTATGACTCGCCGCGGGAAGGTCGCCGTCGCGGTGGCCGGGGTGGCGATCATCGGCGGCGGAACCATCTGGTTCCAGGTCCATTCGGCGGCCGTCGCGAAGGACGAGAAGGAGGCCGCCGCCCTCCAGATCCAGATGAAGAAGCTGGAGCTGGAGGAAATGAGGATCCGGAACGAGCAGGCGAGCACCGACAAGAAGGCCGCGGCCGCCTCCGCCGACAGGATCCAGGCGGCCGTCGACAAGTGCGTGAAGGACTCCTCCGGCCAGCTCGGCAAGGGGTACGGAGCGCCCTCGAGGAGCAGCGTCGTGGCGGACTGCAAGCAGCAGTACGAGGCCGCCGACGGGTTCGGCATGGAGGCCGCCGGCAGCACCTGGAATGCCGGTGACGGAGAGGGCGGCGGCGGGATCAACTCCCCCACCCTGCTGGGTCTCGTCGCCGGTGGCGGCCTGGCCGTCGCGCTGTTCGCACGCAAGGGCAAGAAGGCCGAAGCGTAGTCACGCACGGTGATTACTTACTCCTTCCTTCCTGGCGGAGAGTGCCGTAATCGGGCCCTAAGGTCCGCTGATCGGCTGCTCTCCGCCGGGAGGCAAGGAGTGAGGAACCACCGGAGACCACGGAGAGTGAGGAAATGATGGCGACCGATACGGCGCCCCTGGCCCCCGGGGGACCACCCGATCTGCCCGCTCCGCCAGCCGCCAGCACTGCGCCGGCGCCCGCTGGAGACACCGGCATCATGGCCGCCCTGATGGCCGCGGTGGAGCCGGCCCGGCCGGTCGCCGCGACCGGTGCCGGTGCCAGGCCGGACGGTGACGATCCGGCCGCGAAGGCGGACCCCGACGGAGTGGTGGACCGATCTTCCCCGGGCGTCACCAGCGAGTCCTTCAAGGCCCCGGAGGACCTGACCGGCGCCGGATCCGACGCGGCCGGTACCCGGTACAAGGAGGGCGTGGTCAAAACGCTGATCCGGGCGGGCGCGACCCGCTGGGCGAAGGGCGGCGGGACGGCGAACAAGCGGCTGGACCTGGAGAAGGCCAGGGCTGGCGCGCACCAGGTGAAAGAGGCCCGGACCACCACGGTTATGAAGTCGCCTGGGCTTCCCACCCGAAACGGCTCCGGAGGGTCCGGCGCAGGCGGCCAGAATTCCGGCGGAAGTAGCGGTGGGAATTCGGGCCGTAATTCAACCGGGAATGGCTCCAAGGGTACCGGGCGCGTCGGAAGCGGCGGCGCCACGGGAGGCGGTGGGCGCGGCTCGTCCGGCCTGAATGGGAATGGTGGATCCGGCGGCGGGCGCGGCACCAGTGGAAACGGTGGCGGGGGTTCATTGAAGGACACCAGCTCCAATCCGTCGAAGGATTCCGGGAGTAAGGGGAAGGACGGCTCCTCGGGGAACGCGGGAGCTGGCGGAAAAGCGGGCAAGGACGGAAAGCCCGGTGCCTCCGGAAGCGGCGGTGGATCGACGTCTGGCGCCTCGTCCGGCGGGAATTCCGGCGAATCGAAGGACAAGGCCGACAAGGGCAAGGGCACGCAGGCCGACCTGAAGAAGGGCGGCGGCAGTGGCCAGGGTTCGGACGGCTCGTCCGGGAGCAGCGGCGGATCCGGCTCGTCGAGCGGCGGCGCCGGCAAGAACGGCAAGAACGGCGCCGCCGGCCACGGCGCGAATGGGACCGACCGGACCGACAACCGGACCCCGCTCCAGCGCTCGAGGGAGACGGGCCATGGCGACGGCTCCGTGGTCCGGGACACGGTCGATCACGTGAAGGCGTACGCGAAGGGAACGAAGGACGGATACCAGGACAAGAAGGCGGAGAACGGCAAGGAACACGCCCGGCTGGACAAGGCGCACGCCGACCACAAGGCGAAGCAGCAGGACCCGAAGCAGGACGACCCGAAGCAGCAGGGGACGACGGTCACCGAGCCCAGCGCCCAGACGACCGTCATCGCCCCGCCGGACGAAGGAGACGACGGAGTGAGCACGGACGTGAAGCCCCTCCTGGTCAAGGAAGTCGACGCCAACACGCTGACCCTGGGCACGGACGGTGCCCGCGGGTCGATCAGCCGGAAGGAGCTGCGCAACTTCAAGCAGTACGAACGGAAGCTGGAGGCCAAGGAGAACCACCTGGTCAAGGTGGCGGACGCGTGCAAGTCGCTCGAAGCCGCCGCCCAGGACGAGGCGAAGGACTGTCAGGAGCTCGCCGAGCAGGCGAAGGCCGTCGAGGGCGGGGAGAAGCTGGCCGCGAAGCTGACCAAGCTGGCCGACCACGCGAAGGCCCAGGCGGCAGAGGCCGCCGAACTCCACAAGCGCGCGAAGCGGGCAGCGGAGATGTGCAAGGTCGTCCTGACCAACATCGGGACCAGGTACGCGCCGCTGTACAAGGCCGTGGTGGACAGCGACGAGACGAAGCCGGCCGAGCTCCGCTTCTACAACGACAAGGGCTCCTACGCGCCCGCCGCGTAGGACCAGGCAGGAAAGCTGATCATGGCGGAGCTGACGTACAAGGTCCTCGTCCGAAAGACCCAGGACAAGGAGAAGGCCCTGGCCCGCAACGCGGAGGGCGTCAAGAAGGCCGCGGACAACATCAAGGAACTGGCCGACGACACCGCCTCCGACGCGGACGCGCTGGGGGCCAAGAGCGTGGACCGTGACTCCCTGGCGGAGTGCCAGGAGCTGGCGAAGATCATCCGCGGGG
Source organism: Streptomyces sp. NPDC056169 (assembly GCF_042268445.1). NCBI lineage: Bacteria > Bacillati > Actinomycetota > Actinomycetes > Kitasatosporales > Streptomycetaceae > Streptomyces > Streptomyces sp. NPDC056169. Next base: position 48,543 of record NZ_JBHJUO010000028.1, read on the forward strand.
TGTCGGAGGGCGCGCTCACCTACGCCTCGAAGACGTCCGACACCGCGAAGGCCGCGAAGGCGGCAGGCGACCAGGCCCGCACCACCCACGCCGGTTTCCAGGAAGCCTTCGACCGCTCCAGCGTGACGGACCTGGAGAAGGTGTCGCGCGACTGGTTCGAGCAGGAATAGCACCACCCGGCACCACCCGGCACCACCCACCACCGGCACGGCCGGGCCTCGGGGATCGCACCCTGCAGGCTGGCCGTGCCCTTGCGGATCACCCACGATCCAGACACGGAGTTGTTCCCGATGCCCACCATCACCAAGACCGTGCCGAACGCGGAACCGGCGGAGCGCGCCGCCGCGGCGCTCCAGATCGCCCTCCCCGTCGGGGTGGGCATCCTGGCCCCCTACCTGGACCCGAACGCGGCGGTCTACGCCGGGGCCGGCTTCCTGGCCGGCGCGACGTTCGCCGGCGCCAACTACATGAACCGCCTGGGCCGCTGGGCGAACCAACTCCCCGGGATCGACATCGCACGGGCGCACCGCGACACCATGGGGATCTCCACGATCACCACCGGCATGGGCCTGGCCCTGGGCCAGCTGGGCGGAGCCGAGGCGTCCGAAGCGCTGATGGCCGGCGTCTTCGAGCCGATCACCATTCCCGGGATCCTGTCGCTGGGCTGGTGGGCCGCGGTCGTCTTCACCGGCTGGCGCCTGCGCCGCGTCTTCGGCCGGCAGAAGATCCAGGTGCAGCAGGCGCAGCCGACGGCGCAGGCCGCCCCGGCCAATACCGGCAACCCGAGCCCGGTGTCCCTGGCCGACAAGATGATCGCGGCCTGGGGGCGCGTGATCAGCGACCCGAAGACGGGACGCCACCGCAACCAGGTCCTCTCCGACGTCGTCATCTACGCGGACCGCTGGGAAGGCCGGATCACCGCCGCCCTGGGCGACTCCGTGAACGTGTCGAAGGAGACCGTCTCCAGCCTCTTCGGGCGCCAGGTCGGGGACATCGACCTGAAGTACGGCGCGCACTCCGGGGAGGCGATCATCACCGTCTGGTACACCCAGCGCGCGGAGCTGGACCCCTCCACCCTCCAGGGCGCCTGGAAACGAGTCCGGGCGCGGGTCCTCCCGAAGACTCACCTGGAAGAGGTCGGCAAGGACGAGAACACTGGCGGCCAGGTCGCGCGCGTCGTGGCCGATGACGACCTGGACGCCCTCCCCCGCGTCGTCAACCTCGGGGAGCTGGCCGGCGCGCTCCGCCGCTCCATCGACCTCGTCTCCTACGAACCGGGACGACGCGACCCGCGCCGCGCGATCATCCGCGTCATGGACCACAACCCGCTGGAGGCCGGCCACGACTTCCAGGGCCTGGACTCCCTGAAGGCCACCCCGGGCGGCTGGGTCAACATCGGGAAGATCGTCTCCGGCTTCCCCGCGAAGATCCAGCTGTTCGACCCGAAGCTGGGCGCCCTCCACGTCGTGATCGCCGGTACCACCGGCTCCGGCAAGGGAGGCACGGGCCAGATGATCAGCCTGGCGTACCACGCCAACAAGATGGCCCAGATCTACGGCGACCCCAAGGGCGCCAGCAACCCCGCGATCCCGAAGATGGCCGCGTACAGCGGCCTGACGCAGTACGGCGCCCTGGGGGCCATGCGACTGTCCTGGTGGGTTCTCCAGCACCGGATCGAAGAGGCCGCCCGACTGGAACTGAAGAACTTCGAGCCGTCTCCGATGCGGCCGTACTGCGCCACGATCCTGGACGAGGCCGCCCAGATGCTGTCCCCGGGAGCACCGAACCGCAAGGAGGCCGTGAAGATCGTCAAGGACGGCGCCTCCCTGACCCGCTCCCTGGGCATGCCCTGGGTCCTGATCAACCAGACCGTGAACCTGGACCAGTTGGGCAGCGAGCAGGCGATCCGCGCCAACCTCCTGGCTGGCGGGACCTGGATCATCCTCCGTACCGACAGCGACCAGGTGAACCTGGGCGACCTTCCCCCCGGCTTCGAGGGCCTGGACCCCTCCCTGATCCCGCCGGTGTGGGTGGAGGACGACGACGCGCTGGTGTACGACCCGACCATGGACGAGTCGGACCCGCGCCGCACCTTCGGTCTCGGCTACGTCGCGGCACCGGGCGGGCGCGCCGGCATGATGCGGATCGACACCCTGGAGGACGCCACCGAGCACATCCGGCAGGAGAACATCCTGGCCCCGGCCGACGTCCCCTGGTGGGGCGACCAGGCGCACATGGAGGAACTGGCCCGAACCCCCATCCCCGGCTTTGAGGAGAAGGACGGCGAAGGCGCAACCGGCGAGGCAGGCACCATGTTCGCCGGCGTCGACCTCCCGAAGGCCAAGGAGCTGACGTCGGAGGAGAAGGTCTTGGCCGCCCTCCGCGACGAGTCCGACCCCATGTACGTGGACATGGTCGACGAGGGCGACGACATCGACCCCAGCGACATCGACTACGTGGAACGGGGCCAGCTGCAGGCCGCCTGCGGGGTCGCGGAGTCGACCTTCGCGAACGTCCTGAACAAGCTGGAAAAGGCGGGAAAGATCCACCGGATCAAGGAAGGGAAAGCCTCGAAGGTCGCCCTGGGCAGCCGTCCAGAGGCCAGCGACGAGGCCGCCTAGCCGCTGCGTTCCGGCCCCCGAGAGCTACGACGTCTTCAGCGACTGAAGCGACTGCCCCAGCCACACGCCGCATCCAAGGAGATCAGCCATGATCACTGCCATCGTTGCCGTCCTCGGCACCCTTGCCGGAGCCCTTCTGACCGGCGCCCTCCAGCACTTCAGCCAGCGCGCCCAGCGCACCACGGCCGAGGCCACCACCCGCCGAAACGAAGGCATCGCCGCAGTGAGCGAGCTGGCAACCGCCCTGGCGGACCACCGCCGCGCAATGTGGGTCCGCGAAGACCTCCGCCTCCGCGGCGAAGACTGGACGGACGCCCGTACCGCCTCACACGCCACCCGCTCAGCGATCACCGCCCCGCTCCTGCGCGTGTCCATCCTCCTGCCCGGCCTCGCACCCACCGCGCAGGACGCCGCAGACGCCACCTACGCGTTACGCAACGTCCCCGACCAGACCAGCCTCAACGCCCAGCGCGCCAACGCCATCGAGGCCAGCGACCACCTCGTCATTACCGCCGGACCCGCGCTCAACGCCTGACCCCGAACACACGATGCCCCTGGCCCGAGCGATAGCCAGGGGCATCGGGGGATAGCGGCTCAGACAAACCGCGTCCGGCCTGCCACCATGAATTCCGGTAGCAGCAGCCGCTCTCCCGCTAGTGTCCCCGCGCTGTGGCAGGGCGGCTGCTCACCTGTCTCGGGCCCGCCAGTCACCCCGTCTGGCGGGCCCGCCCCATTCCCTCGGCCGGCTACTTCACCGGCTTCCACGTCTCGCAGCGCTCCGACGTGAACTGCCCATCAGACGCTCGAATCGTCACCGTGATCTTCCGCGCCGAGGTCGCGAAGTTGTTGTCGATGATCTCCCCGGACTCACTGGTGCGCTCCCAGTAGCAGTCGTCCATCTTCCCCTCCGCCCGATACGTGCCCGGCGGGATCGTCTCCTCCCCCTCCACCGGCTTCGACGACACCACGTACGTGCCCTCGCCGTACCAGCGGTCGTACTTCCCCGACACCGCCTGCTTCAGGATCGGCGCCGCCTTCGGACACAGCTTCGGGACCCCCGCCTGCAAGACGGCCTTCCCGTCCCCGTCGAGGTAGTGCCCCTCCACCAGCCACTGCGGATGCGGCTTGCCGTTCTCCTCGCCCTCCAGCGACTCGCAGATGCTGGTCACGAAGCCAGAGGCGGAGCCGTACGTCACCTCATCGACCGTCCAGTCCTCCTCGTGCGCCAGCTTGTCGATCTCCCCCTCCGGGCCAGCGGCGAAAGTCGGCTCCTCCGTGGCGTACGGGTCCTCCGTCGAGAACGGCAGCTCCGTATCCGTCTCCTCAACCGTCGGCGCATCGCTCACCACAGCCGACGCCGACGGCGCAGCAGACACCCCGTCACCACCCCCGGCACACCCCGATATCAGCACCGCCACCACAGCCACACCGGCCGCAGCAGCCCCCACCCTGCGTACATGTCTCATCCGCGCAGGATGCCACCGCAACCAGGCAGAGGGATCACAAACCAGCAGATCGGGGATCATCACAGGTAAGGCGCGGGGCCGACCACATCACGGGAGCCCCACCGTGCCAGCGTCCAAGGCCCACCAGGCCGACACCGCCGCCCGCCGCGCGAACCTGATCCGCCTTCGGCGCCGCGGCATCCCGTTCGACGACGCGCGGATCCTCGACCTCGGCTACTCCTCACCCGGCGCCGCCCGCAAGGACCTCGTCCGCGCGCTCGAGACGAACCGCGACGACGAGGCCGCCGAGGTGTCGGTGTACCGGCAGCAGGAGAGCGAGCGCCTGGACGCCCTGCTGGAGGCGGTCTGGCCGCAGGCCACGGAGAAGCGCCCCGTCTTCGACAAGGAAGGCCAGTGGGTCGGTGAGGGCGTCGACGTCCGCGCGGTCGACACCGTCCTGCGCCTCATCGACCGGCGCGCCAAGCTCCTCGGCCTGGACGCCCCCGCCGCTGTTGAGCTGTCCGGACCCGGCGGCGGGGCCGTGCCGCTGGCCGGCACGCTCGCCGAGCTGAACGAGCTGATCAGCCTCGCAGGGCAGACCGATGCCCACGGCGACGACGAGGACGACGCGGAGGAGGAGCAGGGTGACGACAGCATCCAGTGACCTCGTTGAAGACGCCCTGCTCGACAACTACCGCACTCTTCCCGTGGCAGAGCGCCGCCGCGTAGCCCGTCGCGCCAGCCCTGCCCTCCGCCAGCAGCTTGCCTACGTCGAGCGGCAGATGGCCATGGGCCGCTCCCCCGGCGCGCTGGCGGCCGTCCTCACCAACGGTAAGGAGATGCAGGCGCGCCACCTCGACCTCGTCGACCAAGCCTTCCAGCGCATCGCCCGAGGCGAGCGCGTCAAGGTCATGCTCACTATGCCTCCGCGGCACGGCAAGAGCCGACGGGCATCCCGCTGGGCCCCGGTCTGGTACCTGCGGAAGCACCCCAACCACCGGCTGATGCTGGCCTCGTACAGTGCCACCCTCGCCGACGACCACGGCCGGTGGATCCGCGACACCATCACCGGCTACTCCGAGGAACTCGGGATCTCCCTCAACCCGGCTTCGCACGCTGCGAACCGGTTCGACATCGCGGGCCACGAGGGGGGAATGGTCACCGCAGGCGTGGGCGGAGGCCTCACGGGAAAGGGAGCGAATTGTTTCCCGGACTCGACTCTCATCACAACAGAAATCGGTAGAATTTCGATAGCGGAACTCGTCGAAATTAGTCCGAAGCCACGAGTTCTGTCCTTCAATCATGAATCCGGGCGAACCGAATGGCGTCCGGTGCTGGCGACAAGGACAACCACGACCGATGGACTCGTTGAAGTCGTCACCCGCCGTGGCCTTCGAGTACGGGCTACCGCAGATCACCCCTTCTATGTCCCCGGATCCGGATACCGGCAGGCCAAGGCTCTACGGCCCGGGGACGGGCTTAGTACACACGACGTCCCGGGCGAACAGGATCTGCATACTCTGCGGGAAGGACAAGGGGAGCAATGGCAGGGGTCCGTCCTGCCACGACTGCTACCAGCAAGCCAGGTCGGTGAAGGTTCGCCTGCGCTGCCTTTGGTGTGGCGTCGAATTCCTGAAACCCCGGTGCGACTACAACAAGGCGATGCGGCGCGGGCATTTCTCGTTCTACTGCTGCAGGCCGCATTCGCAAGCGCACCATGCGGTCAAGAACGCGAAGCGCTGCGACCGATGCGACACGCCTATGCCGGGGCGCTCCAACCGGATGTTCTGCTCGGTGGAGTGCCGCGTCGAGGCCAGGGAGCACCCAGAACATCCCTGCACGATGTGCGGCCTGTTCTTCCGGCGGAGGTCGAGCCGGACCGTGTACTGCTCGCGTCCCTGCGCGGACAGGGCGCACTCCATTCGGATGCTCGGAACGGGGAACTCGCACTACAAGGACGGCACCAGCTACAGCAAGTGGTTCAAGGAGACCCGCCCGCTCATCTTCGAGCGGGACAAGGACGCCTGCGTAGCCTGCTCGGCCCCGTACAAGCCGATCACCTTCACCAGGAACGGCGCGCCGGCGCAGAAGTCGAACCTGATCGTTCACCACCTCGACGAGGACCCCGCGAACAACCGCGTCGAGAACCTGCTCCTGCTCTGCTTCAGCTGCCACCAGGTGCACCACAAGTCCACGCAGACTCCGTATCCGTGGTTCGCCGAGTACACGCGCCAGGCGTCCGAGTCCATGACCTCCAGGTGGAAGGCAACAGCAACTTCTTTGCTGACGGTGTACTCGTCCACAACTGCCTGATCGTCGACGACCCCTTCAAGGGCTCGGACGACGCCGAGTCCCAGACCCAGCGCGACCGGGTCTGGGACTGGTGGCAGTCCGTCGCCCTGACCCGCCTCGAACCGAACGGGTCGCTCGTCGTCATCAACACCCGTTGGAACCCGGACGACCTCTCCGGCCGGTTGCTGGAGACCGAGGGCGACGAGTGGACCGTGCTGGACCTGCCTGCCATCGCCATGGCCGAGGACGATCCTCTTGGGCGTCAGCCCGGCCAAGCCCTGTGGCCCGAGCGGTACGGCACCCAGGACCTTGAGCGGATCCGGCGCGGAGTCGGCGAGCGGGTCTGGTGGTCGCTCTACCAGCAGCAGCCGCGGCCGCTCGAAGGCGGCACATGGCAGTGGGCGTGGATCACCGAGCACCGCATCACCCCGGTCCAGTTCCGCGGCGTTGACCTGTCCCGGATCGTCGTAGCTGTCGACACCGCTGGTGGAGGCGGCGCGAACAACGACGAGACCGGCCTCGTCGCTGCCGGCCGTACGGCAGACGGGCAGTACTACGTGGTCGCCGACCGGTCGGCTCGCATGGGCGCCGACACTCGCGGCCACGAGGTGGGGCGCCTTGCTCTCGAGACCGACGCCGACGCGATCGTCATCGAGGACAACTTCGGCGGCGACCAGGCCGAACAAATCGTCCGGCAAGCATGGGCGGACCTGGAACGGTGGGGCGAGACCAAGGGCCGGCTGATGCCCGCGATCATCCCGGTACATGCCAAGGTCGGCAAACGTCTGAGGGCCGAGCCGATCGCGCAGCTGTACGCCCAGGGTCTCGTCCACCACGTCGGCGAACACCCGCGTCTCGAGGGCCAGCTCGTCACGTGGATCCCGGGCATGGACTCCCCCGACCGCATGGACGCCGCCGTGCACGCGCTCACCGAGCTCGCGGACCCGGCCGCCGTGTCCACGGGCACCGGCTCGTACGACGACCAGCGGCTCGCGGGACGCCGCTGACCCGGCGCCGGGTAGCACGTCCGCAGGAACGGGCCGTGGTGCGACACACCGAACATTCCTGGAGCGACGTGCTGTCCGGGCCTTGTCGGCTGCACTAAGGGGCGTAGGAACCCCTTACGGAAGGAAGTTTCGTGACCCCTGTGACGTCTCTCTGCCCCAGCTGCGACCGCCCGGTCTCGGTGCCCGTCCACGTCATCGGTGAGCCGCGGGAGGAGCCGCGCCACATCGGTATCCCGGGCAACCCCACCGACTGCCCGCAGCGGTAGCCGGTCCCGCATATGCCAGAGGCCGGTTCGTGCACACCTATGGCGTACCGAACCGGCCCGGTGGCAGGGTGAGCGCAGCGGACACATCCCCCGATGCGACACCGCAACGGTCCCGCCCTGCGTCGCTCGTGAGGGCGGGGCCGCGCCCACCTCCCGGCTCCCCACGGGAGGCCCGAGGCGCGCCGTCGTCGTACACGGCCATGACCCTCGCGCAGCCGTACCGGCGGTGTCAGTGCGCCGTGACAACCTGACGGTGCCCGGCGGCGCCCATCCTTGAAGCCGATGCTGCCGCCGGGCCCCACCCCAGGAACGACGGAGGACGACGTGCAGATCTACCGGCTCATGTGGACACGGGAGGGGCGGGACGAGCGGCAGGTCTCGGTCGTCAGCTACGACGCGAAGAGCGCCGAGCACTACAAGGCGCGCAAGGAAGCCGAGGACGGCGTCAGCGACATCGAGATCGTCCCGGTGAAGCCCGGCGAGTAGCCCGTTCGGACCGTCGTTGTCAGTGGCGGCTCGTAGCGTCGTGAGCAGGAAGGCCGGGAGCCGCCCCGGCCGACGACGCCAGGGAGCGGGTCATGGGAGAGATCACCGTCAGCGCGCAGGACATCGACCACCTTCTCCACGACCCCAAGGGCGCCTACGGAGCCCCGTACCAGCGGGCCTACGCCGATCTCGCCGTCTCTCACCGTGGCCGGCCGGTCGCCGAGATCGTGCCGCTGCTCCGCGCGGCCGCCGACAAGGCGCTCCTCGGCTTCACCACCGCCGACCTGACCGAGCAGGCGCAGGCGATCAGCAGCGGCGCACGGTACGAGCTCCGGGTCCGTGTCACCGGGTAGCCCACGGGGCATGCGATCACGGGCCCGCGATGCATAGCCTGGGAGCACGTCCAGGGGGGTCCTGGAGGAGCGTGCGATGCCCCGTCCCCTGTGGTCCGGAGCCATCTCATTCGGCCTGGTCACCGTGCCCTGTCAGCTTGTGAACGCGACGGAGAAGCACGACGTGTCCCTGCGCCAGGTACACCTGGAGGACGGCGGCCGGATCCGGTACCGCAAGACGTGCGAGATCGACGGCCAGGAGCTCGCCGAGGACGAGATCGGCAAGGGGTACGAGGCCAGCAAGGACCACGTCATCCCGATCACGGACCAGGACCTGGCGGACATGCCGCTCCCCACCGCGAAAGCGATCGAGATCGTCGCCTTCGTCGACCGCTCCACGGTTGATCCGGTGCAGCTTGGCGCCGGGTCGTACTACATCACTCCCGCCGGCCAGGTGGCGGCAAAACCATATGTTCTGCTTAGAAAAGCCCTAGAGCGGAATGAAAAGGTCGCAGTGGCGAAATTCGCCCTGCGTGGGCGCGAGCGGCTCGGTCTGCTCCGACCACTCTCGGACACCTTGCTCCTGTCCGGCCTCCACTGGGGGGACGAAATCCGCTCCTCCGCCGAGCTCACCCCGCCCGAGACCGAGCTCACCGATGACGAGATCGAGGGCGCGCTCGCCCTGATGGCCACGATGGCCGTCGACTCCATCACCGACCTGGACGTGACCGACCACTACACCGAGGCGCTCCACGAGGTCATCGAGGCCAAGGCCGAGCACCGGGCGCCGAAGCCCGCCGAGGGTGAGGAGGCGCCGGCCGGGCAGGTCGTCGACCTGATGGCCGCGCTGGAGGCGTCCGTCGCCAAGGCCAAGGAGTCGCGCGGCGAGACGGGGGAGCATGCCACCGTCCACGAGATGCCCGCGCCGAAGAAGAAGGCCGCGGCCAAGAAGACCGCCGCGAAGAAGGCGACGGCCAAGAAGGCGGCTCCGAAGAAGCCGGCGTCGCGGCGCCCGAAGTCGGCCTGAGCCACCAGACGGGCGCGCGCTGCGCCGCCAGGAGCAGGCCTAAGGGAACTCGACCTCGACGGAGATCGCCCGGCCTGCGGTCGGCTTGGGGATGCCGAGGCTCCCCCACGGCGCGCAGACCTCGCACATCTCCAGGTCGGTGTACTCCTCGGCCGCGGCCAGGACACCGTCGCGGTCGAGGAGGCCACTGACTCCGTGGCGGGCGCCGAGCGAGCATCCGCCGCGGTGCAGCATCGGGTGCCCCTCGACGGCCCGGGACGCCTGGAGCACCCACCCCTGCTCGCGGCGGGCGACGTCCCGGCGCCGTCGGTCCTCCGCTTCCTGGTGCTCGAGGTCCCGGATCGTCCGCTCGGTCTCCTTGAGCTGCCACTTCAGCCAGTCCCGGACGGCCCGGTGCTTGTCCAGCCGCTCATCTATCTCCACGGCGAGCGCCTCTCCCCGCTCACGCCGCCTCAGCGACCGCGGGCTCGCCGGCGGCGAGGACGTCGGGGTGGGACTTCAGCGCGATACGGGCGTCAACGAGCTGCGGGCCACGCTCGAGCGTGCCCCAGTACGAGTGCGTGGACACCTGGTCCGACAGGTCCCGCACGAGGGCGCGCAGGCGGGTGTCCTCGGCGAGCTGCTCGGGGGTGTAGCCGGGGGACGGCTCGCGACCGGGGTCGGTGACCACCTTGCTGTTGGGGTGCACTGTGCGGGCCCAGCCGGGCATCGGCTCGACCGACCACGGCAGGGTCCGGCTCAGCGCCTCATAGTCGGCACGGGCTCGGTGGAGGCGGGCCTGGAGGGCGGTGAGGTCTGCGGGGAAAGCGAAGGAAGGGGGTGCATCGTTCTTGCTCACCCCAGAAACGTACCTCTGTTCGATTTGCTGAGGCTAGTCACACGCGCCACCTGCGATTACGGTCACCCCAATGGGCGCACACCACAGCCCACGGCACGGGAGGGGACACGCATGAGCGACAGCGGATGGGGCCTGGCACCGAAGGACGTCGGCTGGGGGCGCCGGGACATCGGCTGGGGTATGGACGAGCCCGAGTGGGGCGCGGCCGCCGACCCGAACTGGGGCTGACGACGACGGCCCGCGCCTACCCGGGCGCGGGCCGCTCCCCTCCCCTGATGACAACGGCCGGCTATCGCTTCCGCCACCACCGCAGACCGTCCGGCTCCCCGCGGCCCTCCTCGCCGTCCAGCGCCGCGAGGTGCTCGCCGTACGCCGCTACCCGGTCCGCGGCGTACTCCCGCTGCGCCGTCGTCATCCTCGACGTCACCCACTCCCAGCGGGTCTCCAGCCACACCGTGTGCCAGGCCCCGTTCTCCACCGTGTCCCCGGCATGGGCGCGCGCCGTACGGTCCCGGGCGCGGCCGTGGAGCGCCGCCAGCTCCTGCCCGAGCGCAGCCTCGTACACCGGCAGGTACTCGGCACAGCCGGGACAGTCCACGGCCGTGTCGACGAAACGTGGGGTTCCCTCGACGGACTGCCCACAAATGCCCTGGCCGACCAGCCAGCCGTCCATCCGCTCGTTCCACACGTACAGCGCCAGGTGCACGGCGTCCGGCTCCCCACCGACGCGGAGCTGACCTGCGGGCACGAGGTACCGGCGCCGGCCGTCCAGGCTCTCGTCGGAGGCCGCGACGATCGGCTCGTGAAGGTCAGGCCGGCCGCAGCAGACGTCGAACCCGCCGTGACAGTCAGACTCCGTGCTCCCGTTCGTCGGGCAGTAGTAGACGCTCGCGCCGGGACGGCAGACGTGCTCAGGCTCGGTCATGGGGCTCCTCCAGGGCGATGCGACGTTGGGTTACAGCGTTGATGGCCCTACTGGCCGGTACGGGTCTCAAGCCCGCACCGGCGGCATAGTTGGATCAAGGAACGGTCACGCAACGTGCCGAACCTCCTCGACTGGCACGACCTCCCAGCCCTCCGCGCGCGCCCGATTCCGCGCCCGGGTCACGCCGCGGGGATGCACCCCTAGCGCCAGCGGGTCCCGGCCGGCCAACTCCGCGAAGACACGACGTACCCGGGTCTCCATCGCAACGGTGATCGTCGTCCGGGCCATCACGTCACTCAGCTCGGGCTGCCCCATGCCCATACGACCGGCGATGAACGAGACGCTGAAGCCCTCGACCACCAGCGACCGCAACAGACGCAGGCTCGGCCCAGCCTGCGTCATACCCGCTGCGTCTCCCGCGCCCCGTATGGGCAGCAGGCCGCACTGGCAGGCCAGATAGACGGCGTGAGTGATGTTCAGGGCCCCGAACTTCCTCAACACCCGGGACACGATCTTGTTGGGAGTGTTCACATGCATGCCGAACCGCTTCGCCATAACTCGGTAGGTCGCACCGTTGCTGACAGCCTCAAGGACAGCCAGCTCAATCTCTGTCAGAGACGGGACGGGCCCGCCACCAGCCGGTGACGGGCCCGCCGAGCTGCTCCTTCGAGTCATGCCGGGCGTCCCGTCGCCAGGCTGAGGAGGTGCTCGTGGATCCGACGGTTGTGCTCGGCGTCCGCGAGCGCATGGTGTGCACCGGCGGGCTGCTCCGGGAGCCGCGGGTTCCCGGCGTCGACGATGAGCGCCTGGAGCTCGGTGAACCACTGCGGGATGAACTGCGGCATCACGGCCCAGTCGTTGTCCCAGAGCATGTGGAGCCGGCCGATGTCCTGGCCGCCGTAGTAGGCGTACAGGCGGGTCTCTGAGGCGCTGGTGTCGGCGAAGTACCGGGCGACCTCGGATCGGATCGTCTCGAGCGGCTTCACGTCCTCGTGCGTCACGTCCAGCTCGCTGGGGTGACCGCGGCGAGGGTGGTTCACACGGGGCAGGAAGCGCCAGACGTTGTTCACCATCCACGGGACCGCGAGCACGGCCGCAGTGTCCATGTCGCGGTTGACGGCGTAGTACGAGCGGCCCTGGTCGTCGGTGAGGCCGATGGAGACGAGGCCGGTGTTGGTGGGGTCGGCGGGCAGGAACTCGGTGTCGAGGTACACGCGGCGGATGATCACAGCAGGTCTCCTGTCGGTACGGTCTTGGGCTCGGCCGCGCACCAGGGGCAGCCGGTTACGGGCTGGTCGTGGTGCGCGCGGTGGGCCGCGACGTAGTGCACGCAGTGCTCGGCGTACGGGTGGATCGCCTTCAGGACGGCGTCGGCAACGGCCTGCCGGGCGCCGACAGGCAGGTACTCGCCCCACGGCTCAAGGGCAGGCTCCACGGCGTTGAAGGCCACCTCGCGGAGCTGCTCCCTGGCCGTCACCGACCTTCCCCCGATCGGGTCTGGCCGTGCTGGTCGAGGACGGCCATGGTGGCGCAGGGCCAGGTGATGTCGCCGTGGTTGGAGCACAGGGCGCAGTAGTCGGCCTCCGGGTTGCGCTCGTGCCGGGCGCGGATGGCGGTGAGGGTGGCCTCGGCCCGCTCGGCGCGCTCCTCGGCCGCCAGCTGGTCGTTCAGGGCCTTCGCGGCGTCGCGGGCGGCAGACCGTGCCACGCGCACGGCGTGGTCCCGTTCGGCGTACAGCTGGTCGAGTTGGTCGCTGGTGAGTTGGTCGATGCCGGGCCGGTCCGTGGACTGGACGGGCTGCTGGCCGCACAGCGAGTGCCAGGCCCGGTTGATGGCGTCGCGGCATTCGGTGGTGCACTGCCGGGTGCACGCGTCGAGGAGGCACGCGCCGGGCTGGTCCGTGGGCTGGGTCATCGGATGTCGTCCTTCCAGCAGTCGGGGCAGATGTCGCGGCCGCCGGGGCGTGGGTGCCAGTCAGGGTTGCCCTTGCGGACTTCGGCAACGGTGGTCGCGCCGGGGAGGCCGACCTCGTTGTCGCAGGGGCCGCCGAGGTTCTCCTCGCCGTCGCAGCGGATGACGGGGTACGAAGCAGCGGTCACCGGGCGTCTCCCGTCTTCCGCGTCCGGCCGCTGTACCAGGGCAGCGCCAGACCGTCGCCGGCCGCGCGGGGCACGAGGTGCAGGTGGAGATGGAACACGGACTGCGTGGCGTGGACACCTCGGCTGGTGATGAGGTTGGCGTGCACCAGGCCCAGGTCGCGGCAGAGCTGCGCTGCCCGCCGCGCGGTCGCCCCGGATACGTCGGGGTTGTCGGCAAAGTCGGTGACGTGGGTCTTGGGGATTACGAGGGTGTGCCCAGCGACCACAGGATTCAGAGGGACGATCGCGATGGCGTCGGACCACTCGTGCACGAACGTGGCGGGCGCACGACCGGTGTTGATCTCGCAGAACGGGCAGGGCGCGACGGGGGTCATGAGCGGGCCTCCTCGGCCATCCGGCGGAGCAGGTCAGCTCCGTGGCGGACGTATCGGTCAATGCCGAAGCCGGTGTAGGTGGCGTCGATGGCGTCGGCGGCTTCGTCGAAAGCGGCGGCCCGGGATGTCGCGGCGACGGCCTCGGCGATGTTGCGCGGGTCGTCGATGACGATGCCGCTGCCGTGCTGCTTCTCGCAGTGCTCCCATACGGCGGCCGCGATGGCCTCCAGGTACGGGTCGCCGTCCTGCCAGGTGGTACGCGGGGTGGGCTGGGTCATCGGGTCTCGTTCTCCACGGTCCAGGTGGTCGTCTCCCGCACGAGACGGCGCTCGACGGGCTTCCCGTCGTCCTTCCAGCGCGGGGCCTGCGTGCGGGCGTGCTCCAGGCGCTCAACGGCGCGCTCTCGGACGAGGAGGGCGATGCCGGGCGCCCACTCCTTGGCGAGCGGGTCGTAGTGCTCGACGCGCCACCGGATACGCGGGGGCTGCGTCTCGTGGGCGGCCTGTGCTTCGGCCGGCTGCCCGACAGCGGGGCCGGCGAGGTCGTCGCGGAGTGCGGCGGCGCGCTCGGGGTCGAGCTCAAGCCAGTACGGCGCGCGGTGGGGAGCGGGCCCGGAAAGGCAGACGATCACGGTGTCGTCGTCGCCGTGGAGGACGTCACCGAGGCCCCAGCGGAGCGGGATCGGGTCGTCGGCGATGGTCGGGTCGGCCGACTGCCCGACGGCGTCGCACTCGGCGCGCAGCTGCTCGAGGTGCCGTCTGACAGCCGGGTCGGGGTTCATGAGGCAGGTGGTGGGGTCGATGCCGTCACAGTTCCCGCAGACGTGCCGGGTCGCCATGTCGCGGATGAACTCGTCGACGACGGCCTGGTCCGGCTTCCCGGTCTTGGGCTGCTGTCCGCTTGCGGTGCGGGCGGCGTCCCGGATCCCGGCGTCGAGCATGAACTGCAGCAGCAGCGGGCCGAGGGTCTCGCCGCCCGCGCTGCCCTCCTCGGCGAGCCAGCAGTCGGTGTAGCCGCGCATGACGAAGTCGCCGCCCTTCCACCCGGTGTACGTGGCACCGAGGGCGGAGCGGGCATCGGCAAGCATGTCGGCGACGGGCACGTCGGTGGCGGGCTCGAAGGCGAGCTCGTCGTAGTAGCCGCGGTAGGAGTGTGGGTTGGTGAAGCCGTGCGGGAGGACGAGGGTGGGGTCGGCGACGTCGAGGGCGGTGATGAGTTCGTCGAGGGTCATGTGGTGGCTCCTTGGTGGGGGCTGTCCCGGAGGACGGCCCGGCGGCGAGGGTCAGGCGGAGAGGTTCGGACGGCGGTTGTAGCCGGAGCAGGTCCGGCCGGTGGAGAAGCCGGCGGCGTCCATGCCGTTGTGACGGCCGATGAGCCCATTCGCCTTGACCAGGTAGGGCAGGCCGCAGACCGCGCACGGCTGGCGGGTGCCGACTACGGCGCGGGCCTTCAGCTCGTCCGCAATCCAGCCGATCTCCTCGCGGAGGAGTTCCTCCTCGGCGTCGGTACGGGCGTCATTCGGGGCGTACTCGCGGGGCGCCCACTCGGTGAGGGAGACGTGGAGCATCCCGGCGGCGTGTCGGGCGGCTGCGCGCCGGATCTCGGCGGCTCGGTCGGGGGCGATCAGGTCGGACATGGTGCTGCTCCTGGTGGTGGGATGCTGTGGGTGGCCGCCCCGATAGCCCCGGGGCGGCCGGCTTGCGTGCGGGGTCAGGTGTTGGGGTGGTCAGGGCAGTAGTCGCGGCCCTCCAGATCCGTCCAGCCGTCGTCGGTCAGCATTCGGCGGTGCTTGGCGTCCCGTTCCTCGCGGGTCGCCGACAGTCCGGCAGTGATCGCGTAGGCGGTGCAGTCCTCGTTGTCGCAGGTGGTCTGGACAGTGGCGGTTCGATTGCTACGCACGGGGTCTCCTTCGTGGTGGGCGGGTCAGGCGGCGGCCACAGCGGGAATGGTGTGTGGCGGGGGAACCGCCAGGTTTCAAGCCGGCAGGTAGTGGATCTGCACGGCCATGTCGGCTCCCCCAGTGCCGAACGTCATCAGCCACGGGCACTCGGCGTCTTCGGGCTGCCACTCGAAGACCACCCACCTCAACTCCAGGCAGTCCGGGTGGTGCCGGTGGTACTCGGGGTCCATGCCGTGGTCGTCCAAGTACGCGGCGAGCGCAGCCCGGGCGGTGGTCGGGTCGGGGGTCAGGAGCACGATGTCCTCGTCCTCGAACTCGCACACGGGGATGCCGGCGTAGAGAGTCCCGTCGAAGTCGCGGACGGTGGGGTGGAAGCGGCCCATCGGCAGGTCGGGGACCGGGATGACCTGGTCGAGGTAGCGGATGCCCTCGTAGTCGGCGCGGCAGGCCAGGTTGGACCTGGTGCCGTCGAGGCGCACCCGGAGGCTGGCGGGGTCGTCGGTGATGGCGGTGATGATGCCGGGCAGGTAGACGTCCTGGTCGCGGTAGTAGGCGAACTCGACGCGCCGGCCAGCAACTGCCTCGGCGGGCAGGACGGTCTCGGGCATGGGGTCTCCTTCGTGGTGGGCGGGTCAGGCGGCGGCAGGCGCAGCGGAAACGGACGTGCGGGGAGAGCTCTTCTTGTGGGGGGAGATGTCGACGACTCGGCTGCGCCCTGGGTCGTCGAGGACGTCGTCGTCCAGGTCCATGGGCCGGCGCCACCCTTCGGCAGCGGCAGTTGCCTTCGCCCGGACAACCGCCCCCGAGAACACCCCGTGCTCGAGCGGGTCCTGGTTCCACAGCTGTTCGTAGGCCCGCTGGGCTTTCTGGGCGGTGGAGAGGCTGACGTACCTGTCGCCGCGGCGCATGCGCAGCATCAGCCGGGACAGGGACTTGGAGGTCGTGCCGCCGCCCATTGCGTTGGCGATGACGTACTGGGGCCAGCCGAGGGCCGTCAGGGCTTGCAGGCGCAGGCGGGTGCTGCGGCCGTCGACCCGGGCGCGGTTGATGGATGCGGCGCGCGGCATGACGGACGGCAACGCGATGGCGAGGATCTTCGTCTCCGTGGCCCTGGCGATGGCGCCTCCGGGGCGCGCCGCCTTGTAGAGGGCGTCACGACCAATGCGTGCGGCGTTCTGGATGGCGGCGTCCGTCATGCCGGCGCCCCGGAGCCTCGCAATGTGAGGGCCGGTCCGATCGGTGCCGGTCAGGCAGGACCGGCCGGTCTGGGCGAGGTACTCGCGCTGCTTCATGACGCGCCGCCTGGACTGGAGGCATTCCTCGCGCTTGCAGCCGTAGTCGGCGCAGGCCGGGTCGCCGTGGTTGACGCGCGAGTTCGCGGGGCGCTGCTTCATTGGTCTCGGTCCTTCCTCGTGTGGCAGGTGGTCAGGACGGCTTCTGCTGGTCCAGGGGGTAGGGGCTGGCCCCCTTGGCAAGCCCGTCGATCGGCTGCTGCGCCCGAGTGGCCCGCTCTCGGGCGTCTGCCACCCACTCCTGGAACTTCTCCGGGCTTCCCGCGACGTGCTTCTCCGCCCACGCCGAGTAGGCCATCGCGTTCGGGCCGTCGCCGAACGGTCCGTGGTACCAGGCGGCGACCCGTTCGGCCTGTTCCGGCGCCAGCTGGGCCAGTTCGTGGAGGGCGACGGAGAACCCGGCCGCGAGCGCGCCAGCGGTCATCTGCCACCCGAGGAGTCCGGGATCGCGCGGGAGCGGGGAGGCAACGGTGCGGGTGTGGATCTGAGCGAGGTCGGTCAAGAGCGTCTCGCTGCTCATGTCGGGTTCGGGGGCTTCCTCGGTCAAGGCGCCCTCTTGCAAGGCGGTCGGGTCAGAGGCGTCCATCAGTCCTCCTTCTTGTCGTTGTCGTACGGGTGGTCGGTGAGGGTCACGCTGACCTTGTAGCCGGCGCTGCGGAGCGCGCCCTCGACGATCTCGGCGACGGTGGCGATCTCGTCAGGGCCGTCGAGGTTGCCGATCCAGATGTCGCCGGTGGCGTAGTGCGAGCTCAACGAGCCCTCCTTGCTGGTCAGGTGTTGGGGTTCTGCGCGATGACCGCACGGATGGCCTTGAGAGACGGGCCGTTGTGCCACGCGGGATGGCCCGGGGTTCGGGCGACGCTGCTGAACAGGCGCACGTGGCCGGGGGCGCAGCCGCGGGAGTGCCAGGTCAGCCGGTAGTGCCAGATCCCGCCGTTGCTGGCGTGGAGGCCAACGCGGACGGTGAGGAACGGGGCGCGCTGGTAGGCGGGTGGGGTCCAGGAGGTCAAGGTGCGCCAGCCGGCGGCCTGCGCGGTGGCGAGGAGTTGGGCGGCGGCAGCCGGGATGGTGTAGCCGGTGGGCGGGGTGGCGGCCATGGCGGGCTCCTTCTCGGCGAGGTCTCGTGGGTGGCCGCGCGCCCCGGGAAGGGGGAGTCGGGGCGCGCGGCCGGGGTGGGCGGCACTCGACGGGCTGCGGGGTGGTGCACGGGAGGGGGATCCGTGCCGCCGCGTGTCCGGGTGCCTGCCCGCGGTGCCCTCCCCGCTGGGGGGAGTCGGGGAGGGCGGCGGCCCCTTGGGGGTGGGGGCCAGTCTGGGGTCAGTACGCGGTGACCTGCGTACGGAAGTCGTGGGCGGTCTGGTTCCACAGACGGGCGTGACCGCCGGGCTTGAGGGTCTCGGCGAGCACCTCCCGCTGCGCCTCGACGATCTGCTCCTCGGTGAGGTCGCGGCGGACCGTCCCCGGCACGGTGTAGCCGCCGCGACGCTCGATGAGCCGGACTTCGTAGCGGGGCTGCATGGGGAGGGCGGCGGGGCCGAAGACGACGTAGGCGATGAAGCCGAGGTCGATGTCGCCGACGAGGCGGACGGCAGCGGCGAGGCGCTCCTGGTTCGCGTCGGCGGCAGCGGCCTCACGGGCGATGACGTCGGCGCGGCCACGCAGGTGGTCGAGCTGGGCCAGCGCGTTGTGCCGGGCCTCCCAGGAGTGGGAGTGGCCAACCTGGGCGGTGAGGATGGTGATCTCGCTCTGGAGGGTGGCGAGTTCGGTGTGGAAGTCGCGGTCGGTGTGGAAGCCGAGGTTGTCGATCATGTGTCCCCCAGTGCGTTGTGGGTGGGTCGTTGTCGGCTCTGCCACCCTAACTCATAATCCATTGCGCGCGCAATGGATTATGGATGGAGGGGGGAACGCGAAGGCCTGGCCCCACCCGGGACCGGGCCCAACAACTCCTCACCGTCAGAACGGAGGTTCGTCGCCCCCTCCCCCACCCCACGACCCGCCACCAGCACCCTGCCCGCCGCCGTGCGTGCCCGGCGTCGACGACGACCACGGATCCTGCGCCGACGCCGCACCCTGCTCCCGCCGCGCCGACTCGTACGCACCCCGCCCAGACCCGCCGGCGTTCTTCGTCACCCGCGCCGTCGCCGACTTCAACGACGGGCCCAGCTCGAGGACGTCCAGCTCATAGACAGTGCGCTTGACACCCTCCCGATCCTCGTAGGAACGCTGCTTCAACTGACCCTGCACGATGACCCGCATGCCCTTCTGCAGGGACTCCGCCACGTTCTCCGCCGCCTGCCGCCACACCGAGCACGACAGGAACAGGCCCTCGCCGTCCTTCCACTCGTTGGTCTGCTTGTCGAACACCCGCGGGGTCGACGCGATCCGGAACTTCGCCACCGCCGCCCCGGAGCTTGTGAATCGAAGCTCGGGATCGTCCACGAGATTGCCGACAATCGTGATGATCGTTTCGCCTGCCATGGTCCTGCTCTCCTTCGTCTGTCTTCCGGCCCTTCAGGCCACGCTGCTGATCTGTCCCACGGGCTGCGCCGGCACGTACCGACCCTCCGCCCGCGCCCGGTCCTTCGCCCGGTCCCACGCTCTCTTCACGGCGGGCACAGACATCCCGAGACGCTCCGCCACCTGCTCGTACGACAGGCCCCGACGGATTCCCCGGTCCACGCCCAGGCGCCGCTCATCCCGGTTCAAGCGGACCCCGGCCGCACCAGCCGGGTGGGAAAGAGCCCGCTCAACCGCCACCTCGTCCACCCCGGCATCCATCGGCGCCGGTTCCACGACCAGGTCCCGAAGCGTCCGGCGGCTGGTCTGCACGGCCTCGGCGGGCGCGCCGTGTTCGTCGAAGTCGAGCCACCCCAGCACCGTGCCAAGGGAACTGTCCGGATCGACAAGGCCGGCGAGTACGACGAGGAGCGCGGTCTGCCGCTGCTGGTCCAGCTCGTCGAGGAGCTCCTCCACGTCCTGCACGCCCCCGTCGCCCTGCACGATCACCGCCAGGCGGGCGGCGACCGGCAGCATCTCCGCCGCGAGGTCCCCGCGGTCCTGTGCGGTGAGCTGGCTCATGCCGCCACCTCCAGGCCTTCCGCCGCAGCCCGCGACTGCTCCATGGACGTCACTGCGCGCGAGACGTACGTGAGCTCGGCGCCGAGGTAGGCGGCGATGTCCGCATGGATGGCCCTGAGGCTGCGGAGCCTGGTCATGACGTCCGCGTGCTCCGCTACGAGCCGGTCGACCCGTCCGCCGCGGGTGCGCCAGGTGACCCAAGCGCCCTTGCCGCCCAGCCACCACACCGCCAGCCGTACCGTCAGCCCGTCGGTGACCAGTCCATCGATCCGCAGCGACTCGGCAATCTCGTCGGGGTTGAGACCAGCACTCCGCAGGGGGTACAGCCGGTACTGCCACACGTGCCTGAGCAGCATCCGGGCAACCTCCAGGTCCGGCCCGTGCCCACGAAGACGCTGCTCCCACGCGAGCGCGACCCGCTGCGCCGGGTTGAGGCCGGCCATCACGCTCCACCGGTCGCTGGAGTGACCACCGGCCTTCAGGACAGCCGCCGCGCACCGCGTGAGTTCAGGGCAGGCACGGCAGTACGCACGGACCTCGTCCTGGGCTCGGTTAGAACGCTGGAAGAACAGGTCGGGTTCGACGCGGCAGGGGGCCTTCCAGCCGCCGGAAGGCGTTGAAGCGGCCGGTGTTATGGCGAGGCGGGTTTCGGTGCTCACGGGGTCTCTCCCAGGTGTTGTCAGGGTGTTGGCAGGGCTACGCGGCGGCAGCAGTGGGCTCAGGCCAGGTGGCCTTGGTGATGGCCGCGCGGTGGGTCTGGGGCATGGGGGTGAGGGTGTGGCCAAGCCAGTCGCGGCCGGCGGCCATGAGGACGACGGCGTCGGCGGCGTTGTCGTCTCCGTTGGTGGGCCAGGTGGGCCAGCGGCGGGCGACGGCGTCGACGATGAGGTTCTTGGTGGCTGCGCCCTTGCCGGTGGCGTAGAGCATGCGCTGGTTGGTCGACATGAGGCCGACGGGGATACCGCGGGCGGTGAGCGCGCTGTAGACCTCCCACCAGAGCCAGCCGCGTTCGTGTCCGCCTCCGCCGGTGCGGGAGAGGGCGGGGGTTTCGAGGACGGCGAGGTCGGGTCGGCCGATGGTGTCGAGGACCAGGGTGCGTACGTGCTGAAGGGCCGCGGCGCGCTCGGGGTGGGAGAGCTTGGTGAGGGGGCGTTTCTTGTCGGTCCAGCCGACGACCTGGCACCAGCCGCTGCTGGAGGCGATGCCGGTGGCGGTGAGGCTGGTGTCGATTCCGACGACTGTGGGCGGGGTCATGAGGTGAGCTCCTGTACGGGGACGGGGCCGTTGAGGCGGGTGCGGAGGTAAGTGGCCTGGCCGGGGCTGTGGCCGAGGTGCCAGCAGGTGCAGTACCGGCAGGGGTACGGGCGGAGGTTGGGGCCGCCCGTACGGCGTATGCGGCTGGAGACCTTCTTGGCGTAGGCCCGCTGGTGGTAGCGGACCTTGCCGAGGCAGGAGATCTCCTCTTCCGTCACGGGATGGCCGTGGGAGTGGTGGGCAGGTCGCGGCAGGTCTCGAACCGCTGGTGCAGGAAGTGGTCGTGCGGGTCCTCGGCCTGCCGGGGAGGGGGAGTCATGCCCAGCCGCCGCCAGTGGGTGGCTTCGCCCTCCGTGGCCGCTCGTTCGTTCAGGCGCTGTACGCCGGGCCGCAGGGGCTTCTCTTCCTGCTGTGCCGCGTTGTCGGGGAGCGGAAGGTCGGTCCAGGGGCCGTACCACTGGGAGTCGTCGTCCCAGGTGCGTACGGTGCGCTGCTGGGCGCGGGCGCCGCAGTGGGGGTAGTCCTGGAGTGCCTTGCGGACGAAGGCGATGGCTGCGTCGGCGCTGACGGCGCCGTCGACTCCCCAGTCGCCGACGACCTCGTACTCGATGTCCTCGACAGGGTCGAACCCAGTGGGGGCGTACAGCTCCAGCTCGGCAAGGCGGTCGCGGTTGGCGCGGAGCTGTTCGGCGACGTCGGAGAGGGCCTCGTTGGTGGTGTGCCGCTCGGCCCGCAGCCGGTCCACCTCGGCAAGGAGGTTCGTGCGGGCGGCTTCGAGGGCCTGGGCCTGGCGCAGCAGGTCGATCTCGGTCTCGGTCTTGGGGAGCCAGTGCAGACCGGAGGGCTGGGTGGGGCGCTGGAATCCGATGGATCGGAGCAAGTCCAGGTAGTCGTCCGTCAGTGGACTCTTCATGCGGCGCCGCCGACGCGGTCGGTGTGGGCGAGTTCGGTCTCGGCAGCACTGACGGCGGCGTGTTCCATGCGCATCTCGAGGACGCGGTCGGCGTAGCCGAGGGCGGTGAGGAGGTGGGCGTGCTCGGCGTAGAGGGCGGCGCGGGCGGCGAGGTGGTCGAGGGTGTGGTGGTGGGCGTCGTCGTAGGCGTCGGCGCGGCCGGCGGCGTACTCGGGTGTGTGGGCGTATCCCCCGGGGGCCGGGTTGGTGGTCATGAGGCTCATGGCGGTGGTCTCCGTTCGGGGGGTCAGGCGGCGGTGCGCTGGCGGGGGACGTCGGTGAGGGTGTCGGAGGTCTCGGCGGCTCGGCCGAGGAGGCCGATGACGTCGGAGGTGTTGGGGCGGCGCTTGGTGAAGAAGTCGGGCTCGTCGAGCCAGGTGGTGATGTGTTCGAGGTAGTCGTCCTTGCCGGTGGCCTCGTCGTGCGGGGGCTGGGTGGGGAGGACGGCGGAGATCCAGCGGAGGGTCGCCATGACGGTCTCGTTGGTCTCGAGGAGCAGCACGGCCTTCGGGATGTCGTCGTGGAAGGCGGTGGGGGTCTTCCCGGTGACGGCGCGGAAGACGGCGGCGGCGAGGTGGAGGCGGCCGTCGGGGTGGGCGAAGTGGGGGAAGGGCTGGGGGATGAGGCCGTGCTGGTTCGCGATGTCCTGGGTGGTGCGGAGGATGAGGCCGATCTCGGACATGGGTGTCTCCCGTGGCGTGCTGCGTGGGGTCTCTGGTGACGGGTTGGTCCGGCCCGACCGCGAGGGAGTGGGGTCCTCGACCTGGCGGCCGGGCCGGTGCTGGAGGGGGTTAGTCCTCGTGGGGCGCGGGGTGCTCGTCGGTGCAGTCCGCGCACTGGTACTGCGGGAGGCCGTGGTCGGTGGTGTCGACGGTGCGCAGGTCCGGGCCGGAGGTGTCGAAGATCGCGTCGCAGCAGCAGGCCGGGCAGGCGCACCGGACGATCTCGCCGCTGTCGGGGAGGAAGAAGGGGAGGTGGAAGCCGAGGGCGATGACGGCGATGCACATCGCGGTGTCGTAGCGGCCGACGTCGTTGGAGGAGTCGGCGCATTCCATGGCGCTGTCGAAGCCGTGCTGCTGGGTGGTGTTGAGCTGCCCGTAGTGGGCGAGGGGCTTGGTGGGGCGGGTGGTGGTGAGCACGGTCATGGCGGCGCTCCATTCAGGTACTCCGCATCGGCCCGGTTGGGCTGGTGCGTTGTCGGCTCCACCACCGTAAGTCATAATCTATTGCGCGCGCAATGGGTTAGCGGGTGTTGCGGGCAGCGAAAAGCCCCGCCCCCGGGAACGGGGCGGGGCTGAGAAGGGAGACCGGAGAAGGTGTCAGGGAACAGATGCGGCGGCTGACGTGGCGACCCATTCGCCGTGGGCGACCAGCAGGTCGGAGTAGGAGACGTGCACGACGCCACATGCCTTGTCGGTGATGAGCTTCCGCTCCTTCACCCACCGGCGCATCGTCGTCTCCGACACGTCGTGCCCGGTCTCGGCGAAGAGCTGTCGCGCCTCCTTGTACGTCACCAGGTCACTGTCGAGCGGGTAGGGCTGGATGGTGCTGATGGCCACTGGGGCTCCCGGGTCTCGGCTGGCCGTCGTTCGCAGCGCCGGCGGCCGATGTGCGGGTGTCGTGCGGTTGCTGACGGGTGATCGGGAAGCCCCGTCAGGTGATGAGGGTGTACGGGTGGGCGCTACCTAGACTCGCGAGGTGGCCGTCAGGTTGCACGGGCCGCGGTGGCGGCTTGGCGGTCGACGTGGTTCTCGGCGAGCTGGGCGAGGGTCCAGGTGGTGTGCTGGCCGTCGTCGTCGGAGCAGTAGCGGTTCAGGCAGACGACGGTCTCGCGCTGCCGGTGCCAGGTGAGGCCCCAGGTGTTGCAGTCGGGGCAGGCGTGGCGGCGGATGGCTTTCGTGTCGCCCATGAGGATGGCGTGCTCGAGGCCCTGCCGGTAGATCACGGCGTCCCGGATGCGTGCGCGCCGGCCTTCGAGGTGGGCGGTCTCCTCTACGGCCCACCGGTAGGCGTTCTCTACCCCCGGGGGGCGTGGGGCGGCGGACCGGCCGTCGCGGTTGACGTCGGCGAAGTCGGTGAGCTCGTCGACTGTTGCCTTGATGTGGTCGTACACGGCGAGGCGGATCGGCGTGGACGGCTCGGTGGACTTGCTGACGCGTTCGGCGTGGGGGGCGGGGCCGGGCGTCAGGTACTCGTCGTGGAGGAGGCGGAGGCGTTCCGCCGGGGTGGTGGTGTCCCCACTGTGCATGGTGTCCCCGTCCGCTGTGCGGCCCTCGCGGGCGCGGGTGCGTGACGGGGTGCCAGGGACGCGCGCCCGGGGCCGGAGTTGCTCACTCCGGGTGGTTCCGGACGCCCCATCGTGGCACAGGTGTGACGGCTGTTGACAGCGCTGCGTACGGATCGGTCAACTCGCCGCGATCAAGGTTGCCGGGGGTTCTCCCGGTACATCCGCAATGTCCTTCGGCATATGCCGACTAGACGAGGTCGGGCGCGGCCCGCATGTCGTCGAGCATGACCCGCATTGCCTGCCACTGCTCCTCGCCCAGAATGCCCTGCGCGTGGGCGCCGTCGACGAGGAGGAGGACGGCCTGCAGCGTGGTGGCGAAGGCCTGTGCGGTGGCTGGGTCGTGGAGGCTCTGGCCGTCCGCCTGGAGCATTGCCTGAACGGTGAGGGCGAGCTCGAAGGCCGGGGTCGACGGCGGATCGGGCACTGGGTGGACGACCGCGGGGCGGCGCCGGCGGTGAGCGAGATGGATCACGGATCCTGCGCCGGGGCCGGGTTCGGCCGGGGGTGCGGGGGCGTGCTCTGCTGAGGGCATCGGGGGCGTCTCCGCTCCGTGGCAGCTCGGGAAGGGTCCTCGGCCCGTACTCCCCATGTCCGGGCTTCGGGATCCGGGATGGCTGCCATCCATCCCGGGTACGCCACTGTGTCACCTGAGGGAGCACTACGGCGAGAATCTGGTCTGTTTTTCGCGCCACACGCACCGCCTAAAGTGTGGCGATACGCGCATATTGCTGCGCAGTTGGGCGGAATCGGTATGGAAATCTGGTGGTGGGCATGAGGAAGCCCCCGCGGCCAGGGGACGGAGTTTTGCCGACAACGACCCGATGGCCTGCGAGGGCCAGAGACCTCACGGGCAAGCCCGTCAGATGACGGAGATTGTAGCCGCGAGCCTCGCCACGACGGTAGGGCTGACGCGTGGGCGGTTCTGCCAGAACCGGTCCCACGCTGCAGACGCCTACGTCTACCCGGTTCTGCCAGAACCGCTCGCCTACTCGCGGGGCTGCTTCTCGGCGAAGCCGAGCTCGTCCGCGATTCTGCCGACCACCTTCGTTGCGTCCGACTTGGGAGCCCAGATCGGCAGCGGCTCCTGCGCGTCGTACGCCTCGGCTACGACTACCGAGTTCCTCAGCTCAGGCAGGAGACGGTCGCCGTAGATCTCACGGGCCTCGTCCTGCATGTTGCCGTAGAAATGTCCCTGGCTGCTGACCTTGGCGTCGTTGATGCAGTACCAGGTGGGCGAGAGCCTGACGTCGTAGCGGTCCATGTCGTTGTTCAGGGTGGCGATCTCTTCGGCCAGTGCGCGCGCTCCGCGGAGCTCCTTGCGCATCGGCTTCATCATCGTGATGACATCGGTGGCCGCAGCCATGAGGGACTCGGAGAGACGCCCGTAGGAGGCTGGCGCGTCGATGGCGAGGAAGTCGATGGAGCCGGGCTCGACCTGCTTCCGAATGACTTCCTGTAGCCAGAAGACGGACGTGGATCCGGCGAGTGCAAGCTCGCCGTCGGCCTGCTTCATCTTGATGTCGCCGCGGACGAGGTAGAGCCCGGGGATGACCTCGAAGGACGACTGATCATTGCCGGGTGCGATGCGTGTACGCGCCGGAAGCAGAACGTCCTGGAGCTTGGCCTTGCCAAGCATGAGGTCGTGAATGGACGGCGCGCCCTCAGGGATGTAGTCGCCGTCGTAGCCGAACCAGTAGCTCATGTCGCTCTGGAGGTCGGCGTCGAAGATGATGCCACGGTAGCCGCGGAGCGCAGCCTCGACGAAGACGCTGTTCGCGAAGGTGGTCTTCCCGACGGAGCCGGCCCTGTTCATCATCAAGAAGACGGGAGCGTCGATGTGAGGGGCGTACTTCGGGGGTAGGTAGGTGCCAATCATGTGGGTCTCCTGGTCGGCGCTGGCCGCGGCTAGCTGAGGTGCTGCTGGTCCCACGGGGTGGGTGTGTACCCACTGGCGACCAGGTGGTTGAGGTAGGCGACGTCTCGGGAGTCCCAGTTGCGGGTGCGGTTGGCGGCGCGCAGTTCGGACTCTGCGAGGGATGTTGCGTAGGCGAGGCGACAGATGCGTGCCGCGTCTCCCTGGGCAAGGACGGTGTCTCGGTACCCGCTGGGGGTGAGCTCCCCGACGACGGCCGGCTCGATTCGCTGCATCCACCCATGCACGCGCGCGAGTGTGGCCGCAGACGCCTGGAGGAGCACAGTTTCGGCGATGCGGGTAGCGGGGGCGTCCGCGACAGGCTGAGTGTGCTGGCCGACGAGCTTGGCGCAGAAGTAGTCCCGCGCTGCACTGGCGAAAGGCCGCTGCTTCTCCGCCGAATTGCCCGTCTCTGCCGCGTCGGCAGTAGGCGGCTCGGTGCGGGCTGTGGGTACGGACGGCGAAAAAGTCGCGGAAGTTCCACTGGGGGTCGGTTCTGGCAGAACCGCCGTGCCAGTCGGGGCGGACGGTTCCGCGGCAGGTTCTCCGGTTCTGGCAGAACCGGCCTGCGTGGTGTGAGAGGGTCCCGGCGCGGCGGAGGTGCGGGCCCCGGCGATGGGAACCGGTTCTGGCAGAACCGGTTCGGAGGCGACGGGGCTGTCCTGTTCGGTCTTCGTCGCCACGCTGCTGAGCAGCAGTCGGTTCACGGCGTCCGCCACGGAGAGGTTCCGGTCGCTGCGAAGGAGGTCGTTCGCCGGAAGGATGAGACCCACGCCTTCCGGGCCGAATGCCGTGAAGAGGTTGTAGGCGTTGTCGATCGTGAGTGTCTTCGCCGTCAGCGCGGCCTTCGCGTCATCGGGGAGCTTGAGGAGCGTGATGCGCTTGGTGATGTGGGACTTGGACCGGCCGACCTTCTTGGCGATGGCTGCATGGCTGTCCCCGTCCACCTCCAGGCGCCGGTAGCCCTCTGCCTCCTGCAAGACACTGAGGGCCTTCCGCTTCATGTTCTCCTCGATCATGAGGAGGTCGGCGTTCGGGAGCTGGTCGTCCCGAAGGTCGATGCGCGTCTCTTCGATTTCAGCCAGGCGGATGGCTTCGTGCCTGCGGTGGCCGGCCAGGATCACGTACTGGGCGGAGGGGGCGAGGTCGTAGCCCGGGTGCCGCTTGTCGTACTCCTGACGGGAGCAGACCACCAGCGCGGAGATCTGGCCGACCTCCTGCATGGAGACGACCATCTGGTCCCGCTGCTCGTCGTTGTCCCACAGATCGCCGTCCCGGAGGTTGCGGGGGTTCGCGACGATGATGTCCGTGCGGACCCTGCGGGGCGCTGTGGTGGGGCGCAGTGGGATGTCCTCCATGCCCCCCGAGTTGGCGGATCCGCCTGACCCATTGCGTGGCATGCCTGCCTCCTGTGGTGCTGAGATTCGAAGGGGACCTTACCGGGTCTTGCAGAACCGGTGGAGAGGCGGGTCAGGAGTGAAGCGATACGAATGCGCCTAGATGCCCGGTTCTTCGCTATTCGCATGGGAGGTGACTGCAGATCAGGTCTTCGCTGTCCCTCCACGTGCCGGCAACTCCGTATACCGAGGTCTACCGTCAGGCCGCTCCGAAGACCTGGCGCGGGTCTTGGTCCCCGGCGGCACGGCCGGTGCGGGCGTAGAGGCGGGCCGCCTGAATGCTTGCCTCGATGCCGACCACGGGCTCCCCGGTCCGCTGGATCTCG
The DNA here is from genome assembly GCF_042268445.1 of Streptomyces sp. NPDC056169. Classification (NCBI taxonomy): domain Bacteria; kingdom Bacillati; phylum Actinomycetota; class Actinomycetes; order Kitasatosporales; family Streptomycetaceae; genus Streptomyces; species Streptomyces sp. NPDC056169. Next base: position 76,653 of record NZ_JBHJUO010000028.1, read on the forward strand.
AGCTGGGCCAGGTACTCGGCATGTTCCTCGGGCGGGAGCCGACGGGCGGTGAGGGCGGCGTCCTGCCGGGTGCGCGCTGCTGCGACGCGTTCGGCGAACTCCGTGAGGTTGACCGGCTCGCTGCGGTGCTCGTGATGGGCGGCGAGCGCGCGGAGGTAGCCGGCGGAGGGCGGGATGGGCGTGTGTGCGGGAGCGGCTGCCGGTTCTGCCAGAACCGGTTCGGTGATGCTCGGAGCTGGTCCGAGGGAGGCGACGGGCAGGATGCCGATTGCCCGGACGGTCTCGTGGCCGAGCTTGGTGTTGATCTGCTGGCAGAGCTGTCGGCCGAGGAGGCGCAGATTCGTGGCGTAGGCGGGGGATCCGGGGCGCAGGTCGAGTCGGCCGATGTCGGCGTGCCAGGCGACCGCGATGACGCGGCCGTCGAACTGGGGGCACAGCTCGGCGAAGCGGCTCAGGATGTCGCCGCCGCGGACTCCGGCGGTCCAGCCCTGTTCGGTGCCGAGGCGCTCGAGGACGGTGGCGAAGGTCTGCGGGTCGCGGCCGTCGCCGCGGCGGCGCTGGGGTTGGCGGGTGGGCTTGGCGGGGCCGGTGCCGGGCCGGCGGCCGACCTTGTAGGCGGCGAGGGCCTGGCGGGCGAGGTCGGCGCCGGAGTGGGCGGCGGGGCTGCTGTCGGTCATGGCGGTGGTCACCTCCGGAAGTTGGTCAGAAGGCGGGGGCGGGGGCGTTGCGGAGGGTCTGGTCGACGAGCCAGTTCGTGTAGAGGCGGCGGACGTCGCGCTCGGGCATGCCGCTGTCGAGGGCGGCGAGGATGAGGCCCGGGTCGGTCTGGGCGTCGGCTCGCAGGGACAGGACCACGTCGCGCGGCAGGTCCTCAAGGTGCTGCTCATCGTCGGAGCTGACGATGACCGCCTCGCTGGTGCCGTCGCCGAAGGCGGCCGTCTCGACGGCGGTCACGGCGGCGGCGAGAGCCTTCTGGGCGGCGCGGCTCTGCGGCAGCTGCACCTCCCCGTCGGTCTCGCGCTGCTGCCGTACGGCCGCGATGCGGGCCTTGCGGGCGGTCTCCTCCGCGCGGTGCCAGGCCTCCACGGCACTCGCCCGCTGCTCGGCGGTGGGCCACAGCTGGACGGCGCCCTTGAGGCGGTAGGCGAGCAGCGCGGAGGGGCGGCGGGCAGACGGAGCTTCGGCGAGAGCCAAGAAGGCGCGGACCTCCTCGACGGTCCAGCCGGCGTCGGCAACATGCCGGGCCACCCACGCGATGCGGGCGACCGAAGCCTGACCGAGCCACGGCACGCTGGCGATGAGCTTGCGAGCAAGCTGGTAGCGGCGGCCGACCGTGTTGAGCTTCCGGGCCTTCGGCTTCTGCTGCTTGGGGGTGGGGGACGACTTCTTCCCGCTTGCGAGCTTGCTCTTCTCAGAGGGAAGCGAAGTAGAACCGGTAGGGGAGACAGTTGAGGTACCTACCTGCATTGGGGTGCAACGCCCCTGCCTGCCCACCGACTTGTCCACACCCCGCTTCGTCCGCTTTCGCCGGATCTTGCGCGCGGCCTTCCGGGCGAGGTCACCGATGGCCTTCCGGCTCTCCTTGGCGATCCCGACAGCGGTCCGCGTGTACGCGGGGGCGGCCTCGTCGCGGAGGACCGTGCGGATCCCGAGCGCCTGGTCGAACTGGGCCGGGATGACCCGCTCGTACACGGACGCCAGGCGGACCCGCCCCGCGAGCCGGGTGCCCTTCGACCGGTACACGAGCAGCCCGGCCTCGCGGAGGATCGCCAGGTGGTACTTCACCGTCCGCGGGGACGCGCCGAGCTTCCGCGTGAGGTACTCGACGCTCGGCCGGCACTCGGCGAGCGCGGAGATCTCCTGCGCGAGCGCGACGGTCGTGTCGCCCCACTTCGGGCCGTGGGTCTGCGACGGGGTGTAGAGGCCGGAGCCGCCGACCCAGTGCACGGCCTGCATCCACGAGTACGGCTCGGGGGCGATCCGGCCGGTCGTCATCGACAGCCACTGCTCGGTCTCCGGGACACGGAGGGCCTCGAGAACGGGCGCCTGGTGGCCCGGGGTGCCACCTGCCGGGTGGGAAATAAGCCGCGAATCGCCCATGCGGGCGCGCGGAAGCTGACAAGACGGTGCGTCGTACTGCAAGATGTAGTCGCTCGCTTCCCTGTGATGGGGGCATGCAAAAGCCCCGCTTCGGTGGGTGCTGGTTCCGCGAAGAACCTGAAGTCGCTCGAACGCTCGGGCCCGGTCGCCAAACCGGATCTCGAAGTTCGGGCCTTAGCTCGGATCGCCAAATCCGAGCCGTAGGAAGTGGCCGCGCACGGTGCTACCAACACCAGCGGCCGGCGGTAGAGGATGTGCCCCCGTCAAGGGGCCCAGGGACCTCCCGCCTTGCAGGAGTTACGTCACGATCTCTCCCTCATCGGATACCGGGGATTCCCCTGCCACCGGCACGCAGGTGTGCGCGCGTACGGACGGGGATGTGATGGTCCAGGGCGCGGCCTTGTCGGGATCGGCGGAGCCGCCCGCGGGGGTCATCGCGTGCTGGAGGTAGAGGTGACAGGGGTCGCGCTCGTCGCCGGTGTGATCTTCACGGCGGAGCGCTGGGGCCCACTGTCTGTTTTCCCGGGTGCCCGGGTAGTCTTCGCCATAGAGCTGGCACCTTCATTCGTTGCAACGGTGGGGTGTCGGCGGGCCCCGCGTCCTGATGCGGCAAACATCGGGACTGCCACCTCGGTGGCAAGCGGGGCCTTTTGACGTTCTGGGTGGCTCCGTTCGGCCTCTCGTGTATCTGAGTGGTCGTCTGGCGCAAGGCGAAGCCTATCGGTTGAGCTCGCCACCGAGCCACCTCCTCTTCGAATCCGGTTGGTCGTGTCGTACGAGCCGACTTGTCATCAGATATCCAGGTCATCGGACAGTCGTGCGGGTCGCCGTCCATGTCCTACGGTTTCTCACACTAAATAAGGTGATCAGGCGGCGACGGGGGTCGGCCCAGGAGAAGGACTTGGCAGCGAAAAAGGAGTAGGGGACTCCCGGCTCGCGTCGAGGTTGTGGACCTGGCCGCCCACGGCGTAGTCGCTGTCGTGGCGGCGGGCGGTCCGGGCTGCGGTGGCGGCGGTTGTACAGATGGGGCAGCGGCATTCGAGGTGGTTGTAGCGGTACTCGCCGTGCGGTGTCCGGGCGTCCTTCCCTTTCCTGCGGGCGGTCTCCAGCGCCGCCGCGAACGCCGGGTCCTTGCGGGCGTGCCGGGTGGGGACGTTGACGCTGACCCCGACCGTGGCCGCCGCGACGCCGAGGCGGTCTCCTCTGCGGACGAGGCGGAGGAACTCCTCGCGGACTTCGGTGGTGAACTGCGCGGGTCGGCCGCGGCCCCGGGTCACGGGTGGTTCCGGGGCGGCTCGGTGTCGGCCGGGTGTGCGGTGGTGCGGTTCGAGCGGTCGGCGAGGGCGGCCATGGCGTCGTAGCCGGCGGCGGCGAGTGCGGCGCGGAGGCGGCGGAGACCCGCGGTGTCCCACTGCGGTCGGCCGGCGAGCTTCCCCATGCGGTACCCGACCGGCAGGGCGGTGTTCCAGACCCGCTCGACGACGTCGGGGTCGAGGTCGGGGAAGAGGAGGCTGGGGAGCTTGTCCGGCTGGCCGACGGTGTCGAGCATCGCGTCGGCGAGGATCCCGGCGAGGTACTCCCCGGAGGTGGTGCACCGGGCGGCGAGGGCCTGGTCGGCGGCTGCGGTGTCGGGGTGGGTGGTCATGCGGCTCGGGCCTCCGGGGTGCGGACGGGCAGGAGGAGCGGGACGGGCCGGGCGGCGGCCGCGGGGCGTACGACGGTGAGGTGCCGTCGCGGGGCAGGGGCGGCGGGTGCCGGGGTCGGTGTCGGGGTGCGGGGGTAGTCCGGGAGGCCGGGGATGGCGAGCTGGACGGGGCGTTCGGGGGCGAGTCGGCGCTGGCGGGCGCCGTCGGTGGTGGGGGCGGCGGCGATCGGCCACCGTCCGTCCGGCACGATCCGAGCGCCGGCCGGGAGGAGCCCGTGCCGCTGCGCGGTCTGCAGGAGCTCGGCCCGGCTGGCGGTCTCCTTGTCCAGGCCGAGGAGCGTGCACAGCGTCGACCGGTGCCAGTTAGAGGTCCGCAGGTCCATTCCGGCCCGGTAGGCGACGAGCTCGGCGTCGGTCTCGCGTGCGAGTGCCCGCAGCAGCGCGCGCTTCGTCAAGGAGCCGGCCTCCGCGATCTGCTCTACGGAGACGGGTGCCGGTTCTGCCAGAACCGGGTCGGCGGCGCGGCGGGCAATGAGCGCCCGGTGCCGGTCGAGGGACCTCTCTCCGCCCCAGATGCCGTCCGGCTCGACCAGGCCGCCGCCGGGGATCTCGACGTTGGCGTACACCTGGCAGGCGGCGCGGACGGGGCAGCGGCCGCAGATGTCGATCGCGCGGCGCTGGTGGTCCAGGCGTTCGGCCTGTTCCTGGCCGCCGTCGAGCGTGCTGCCGCCCCATGCGTCGAGGGGGAGGTCGGGGTCGGCGGCGGACTGGGTGGGCTGGTCGGGGTCGGGGGCGCACCCGCGGTAGACGTAGTGGCGGTGTTCGGTCAGGTTGCGGTACGCGGCGAGGGCTTCGGTGGTGTTCACGGGGTGGGTCCCCCTTCCTGGGAGCGGGTGAGGCGGGTGTAGGCGGCGTCGACGGTGTCGGTCGCGGCGGTGAGGACGTCCTCGGTGGCTGCGCGTTCGGCAAGCCGGCGGCGAAGGGCGAGGTTCTCTCGGGCGTCGCTGGCGCGGATGAGGCGGTCGGTGAGCGCGCGGCGTCGGGCTCGGCGCCGGTGGTAGGCGGTTGCGGCGGTGTATCCGGTGAGGGCGCTGGCGAGCGCGGCGAGGGTGAGCAGGACGGGGTGGTCCACGGCGGGGCCTCCAAGAAGGGGTGGGTGAGTCCCGCCGTGGGCAGCGGGGGTTACGCGGCGGCGGCCATCTCCGGTGCCGCAGGGGCGTATCGGTCGAGTTCCTCGCCGGTGATGGCCTCGACGAGCGCGCAGACGAGGATCTCGGAGGCGTTCGGCGTGACGGCGTTGCCGTACTGCTTCACACGCTCGCGCTTGGAGCCGAGGACGATGTAGTCGTCCGCGAAGCTCATCGCGCGGCCGATCTCGTGGGGCTCCAGCATCCTGAACAGCACGTCGTCGAGGACGATGTCGCCCTTCACGAGGGCGTACCGGTCCCGCGTGGACAGGGCGCCCATCGGGTCGGTGACCTGCCGGGCGACTCCGGTGCCGTAGTACGGGATCAGCATGTGCTCCTGGGCGCCGGCCGGAGTGACGAGACCGTGGTGGTTCCCGGAGGCGGTGACCGTGGCGAGGGCGTCGGTGACGGGGCGGGCCACGGATCCGCCGCCCCGGAGCTCGGCGATGAACGGCAGCCACGCCAGGCCGGTCTCATTGCGAGCGGTCTGAGTCCGCAGCGGCGCGAGCGCGGTCGCGGCGTCCTTCCCATCGCGGCCCTCGACCGGCACCAGGAGCGGCGGGACCGCCAGGCCCTTGGTGATGGACGCGGTCTGGGTGGTCAGCGGCGCGTCCACCGGCCACGTGCGGACGCCGGGGCGTCGCTCGAAGGTGTGCCCGGCGGCCTCCAAAGTGATGGGTCGGGAGAACTTCTCCAGCCCGGCCTGGATCCGGGCGAGGGTCTTGTCGGCCAGGGGCCGGGCACGGTCCCCGATGCGCTGCCCGGGGATGGACCAGTCGATCGCCGCGAGCGCCGGGAGCGCCTCCGGCTCGACGACCTGGTTCCGGCAGGAGGCGTTCGGGCAGCGGTAGACGTACTGGCTGCGGTAGCGGCCCATGTCCCGGCCCGGCTGCTTGAACCGCTGGACCGCCTGCACCATCCGGTCGCAGGTCGAGCACCAGGCCCGCGGCCGCAGCCACTTGTCCCAGTCCGGGGTACGGCCGAGCGAGCGGTGCCAGTACGCCACGTACAGCCGGTCGCGGGACTGCGGAGCGGCATGCACGGAGCGCGGGTTGGCGTGCATGGAGTTGAGGGCGATCAGCCGTGTCTCGTAGCCGAGCTTGTGGATCTCACCGATCCACCGGTCCCACTCGGCCCACTGCCGGACGTCGACGACGTTCTCGACGACGCCGGCCTTGACCAGGCCGCCGCGCTCGATGACGCCGCGCAGGTACAGCGGCACCTCCTCCATCAGCGCGCGGGACTCCTCCTCGCTGGTCGGCTCGCGCGAGTCCTCATCGTCACCGCCGTGGTGGAACTTTCCGGCCTCCAGCTCGGCGTACAGCTCCAGCAGGTCGCCCTGCATCGCCTTGTCGAAGTCGCGCTGCTTGCCCTTCGCGATCGACCAGTTCGTGCACTCCGGCGACGCCCAGAAGATGTCGGTCACCGGCCACGCCCACACAGGGGCCTCGCGGATGTCACCGCGGTAGTGGGAGGCGTCGGGGAAGTTCGCCTCGTGGGACTGGATCGCGCGCTCCCAGTGGTTCGCTGCGCGCTCCACCCGGACGCCCGGGATGGAGTGCATCCCCTGCGAGGATCCGCCGGCGCCGCAGAACCAGTCCATGACCGTGAGGTCGCCGTCGCTCGTGTGTGGCGTCTGCGCCGGGTGGGCTTGGCGGTAGGCGTCGCGCTGCCACTCCGACGGACGCCCCCACTGGAAACGGCCGTCGGAGTGGAGGAAGCCCGCCGATGCGGCACCGTGGCCGACCGGAAGGAGGCACCGGTTTCCGGCGGAGTGCTCGTGCGTGCAGAGGCTGCGGTTGGGCTGGGTCATCAGGCAGCGCTCCTTTCGGTGGCGGCGTTCTGGGCGGGCTGCTGGTTGAGTTCGTCGGTCCGGGTCGACAGGAGGTCGCCGAAGGTCGTCCAGGTGCCGTCGGGGCCTTGGACTCGGCGGGGGCCGAGGTTGGTCTCCAGGACCTTGGTGTGGATCTGGAGAAGGGCGATCGGGTTGTCCCAGCAGCGCTGGGTCTGCTCCCAGAGCTTGTCGAACATCTCCTGGCTGCCCTGGGGGGCCGCCGGCTCGGGCGCAGTGGGGGCCTTAACGGGCGGCGTGGACGGGGTGGTGGGCTCGGGGTTCTGCTGGCTGCCGGGTTCCGGCTGCACCGGCGGGTCCACCGGAAGCTTCGGCGCCTCCTGAGGCTTCATGTATGCCAGCGACCGGTTGACCACCGGCTCCAACGACCCGTTGTTGTAGAGGGACAGGCCGAACTGGTCGCCCATGTTCACCGCGGCCCGCTTCAGTGCCTGTGAGTCCGCCGTCTTCAGCGCCAGGTCGTGAGCGTCACCCAGGGCGGGCTGGTTCGTGGCGTCTCCGATGGCGGCGCCGTGCCAGTGGCCGAGTTCGACACCGTCGACCTTCACCGTCAGCTTGATCGCCACTCGGTAGACCACGGTGTAGCGGATCTTCCCGTTGGGACGGTCCGGGGGCGTGTCGATCTGCGCGACCAGTTCCATGCCGAGCAGGTCGGTGTCGAAGCCACCGAACCCGAACACGCGGATCAGGTGCCGGCGGATGTCCCACGCCTCGACGTGGCTGAAGCCCTTGCCGTCCCGGCCGATGCGGTTCGCGTTGATGCCGGAGAGGAGGAAGCCGATCTGCTGCTCGTTGAGCTGCGCGGCCTGCATTTGGGTGTGCGAGGTCGGGCCCTCCGCCGTGATGCTGGCGGGGGCCTCGGTGGCCGGGGCCATGAGGTCTCCTATGGGGTTGTGGCTGTACTACGGCGACAGGGGGCCCGGTTGTCGGCGTCCAGGCCCGCTACCGCGGCCGGCTACTTGGACGACACCAGGCCAGTCAGCTCGTACTTCTTCAGCAGGTAGGGGGCGGCCACCCGGGCGGGCGTGACCGTCCATCCGTACTCGTCCGACCGCTCGCCAGCGATGTCCTTCACCTGCTGGAGCAGGTCGGGGTTCACCCGGACGTTCAGGTTCACCGTCTCGGCCGTCGCACCGGAGTTGCGACGGGCACGTACGGGCGCGTCCGGCGTGAACGTGCCAGCCAGGAACTCCTCGAAGGCCTCGTTGACGTCAGCGGAGAGCGACGTGGAGGTCTCGTGCAAGGCGTCCCTGACCGCGCGGTTCATACCGATCGACAGCGGGTGGCCGCCGCCGGTAGAGGCGGCCGGCGGCTTCAGAAGCTGCCATCCGCCGGGCGCGAGGACTTCGTCGACCGTGTCTGCGAGGAGCGGATCGATCGGCCGGAGCTTCTCGGAAGCGACGATCAGGCGGGCGCGGACTGTCTCGATGCTGGGGCGGCGGGACACGGTCGGTCCTTTCGACGGGCGCCGCCCGTACTGAGCGCGGGACGGCGGGTGCGTGGAGGTGTGGGCCATGCCAGTGTCTCCCATCTTCTATTGCAGAGGCCATGGGCTATGGCTTCTCGGAATGTCGGGCTGCGCGGTGCGATCTGACAGGACCACCTTACTCATAATCTCTTGCAATGCAATAGATTATGAGTAAGGTGGAGGCACACCACACCGACGGGGGCACCGATGAAGCACACCAACCGCCAGACCACCACCCGCACCCTCACCGACCTCTACCGCAGCATCGACCGCCGCCAGGCCGTCACCATCACCTACATCGACGAGAACGGCGACGAGAGCCTGCGGACGATCGAGCCGTACGACATCCGCACCACCAAGGCCGGCCACATCGAGGTCCGCGCCATGTGCCGCCTCCGCGCCGAAGCCCGCGGCTTCCTCCTCCACCGGATCGTGTCGTACACCTGCCACCGCATCGCGTTCGTCCTCGACCGCCCGGAGGCAACGACCCCCGCCGGAGCCGTCATCGTGGTCCGCAGCACCGCCCAGCTCATCGCCCGAGAGCTCGGACGCGACTACCTGCCCTCCACCCGCCGCATCACCCAGACCGACACCGACCTCGCCGCCTGACGAAGGAGACCCCCATGAACGACTGCCGCACCTGCAAGGGAGACGGCGCCCACGCCGCCTGCAACGGCACCGGCTGCAACGACTGCGACCCCTCCACCGGGAACTGCCCGACCTGCTGCGGCACCGGCAACGACCCCAAGCGCTGGCAGCACGCCCGCGCCTGAACCCCAGACACGACGAAGGCCACCGACCCGAACCCGGGTGGTGGCCTTTGAAGTTCATACGTATTGCGCAGGCGCAGCCTATCCGAGAGCCTCGCCAGCGCGCTACAGCGCCAGCGGCTCCGCCTCGACCGCGCGCCGCAGCTGTTCCATCCGCGTCGGCAACGGCGCCCACCCGTACTGGCCAGCCATTACGAGGTTCAGCGCGGTGATGCCCTTCGTGTACGCCTTCCGTAGGCCCTGCGGCCGCATCGTGATTCCCGGCGGCCCGGCCTTCGACGCTGCCAAAGTCACCCACAGTCCGGACCGGCCGCCCTCCAACGGCAGTGCCTCCACCACCTGCTCGCGGACCGTCAGCCACTGCCGGACCGCGACCCGGGTTCCCTCCCGCAGCGCGTACCACTCCACCTCCGGCAACGGCTTCAGCTCGGCCATCGCCGCCAACACCCGCTGCCGCGTCGCCTCCGACCGCATCTCCAGCCGCCCCGCCCGGATGTCCTTCACCGCCGACGGATGCACCTGCGCGATCGCGGCGATCTCCTCCTCCCGCGACGGGGCCGCGCGCTGCGGCCGCCGCCGCAGCCCAACCGCCGCCTGTCCGTCCGTCAGGTCGTCCAGGCGCAGCGCCGCCAGCTCACCCTCCCGCGCACCGGAGTCCAGAACGATCCCGACCATCGCCAGCAGCCGCGCCCGCTCCGCCGCCGACATGCCGATCCCGTCCCGCGCGCTGGGCCCGGCGGCCGCCATGTCGGCCAGCCCCCGGTACAGCGCCGCCCGGTCCCGCGCCGGCACCGTGGCCTTCAACTCCGGCTGCCCCAGCACCGGCAAGGCCACCACCCGCTCCGGCACCACCAGGTCCGCGAGGATCCCCAGGACGTCCCGCACGATCCGCTGCGACGCCAACGGCAACGCCCGGCCCACGTCCTCCGGCCGGAACCGGAGCTCCCCGGCCTCCGCCAACGCCCAGAACGCGCGCAACGCCGGCCGCGTGAACAACTGGCTGGCCGACCGCCGCGCCCGGTCCGGCACCTCGTCCCGGACGACAGCCCGGTCCCACATCCCGACGACCATCCACAGCTGGTCCGCGCGCTGCCGCGACACCTGCAACCGCGCCCCGCCCGCGGCCGCCACCAGCTCCCGCGACTCCCACACCGCCCGGTCCCGCGGCGCGACGCGCTCCACCACCGCGGCGAGCTGTCGCACCGACACCGCGGCGTACGTACGACCGGTCACCGGGGCCGCAGCCTCTCCACCAGCATCTCGACCAGGTTCCGGTCACCAGAATCCGTGATCTCCCACGCGGCAAGCGCCTGCTGAACGGACATCAGGGGGCGCGGCACTACGGCAGGTGCTGGAGTGGCGTCGAGCCCGTAGGCCACGGTGAACAGCTCCACCTCGCTCATCCTCAAGACGGGCGCCAGCTTCCGCAAGGTATCCGGGGATGGCTCCCCCTGCCCGTTCAGCAGCCGGGAAGCCACGGACATAGGAATCCCGGCATCCGCAGCCAGCCGCGTTGCGGAACCACGCTCAGACAGGTCGTAGCCAGCGGCCCCTACCGCCCTGCGTAGCCAGCCGTTGGGCACATCAGTCTGCCTTGTCACAGGCCAATTCCAATCAGCGCGTTTCCTTCAGGGCACCACAGATCACGTTCCGGCTCGCCACGAAGATCGGGGGCGTAGCCCTTGGTGAACGGGTCCCAGTACCGCAGTTCCAGGCCGAGGATGGAGGTCGGGTGCTTGACGCGGTAGCGGCCGAAGGGATTGTCCGACCCCCCGGTCATGCCTTCACGGGTGTTGCAGGAGCGGCACAGGTACCCGCGGACAAGGCCCGACACATGGTCATGGTCCTCAGCCAGGTGCAACCCGGTGACGCCGCAAACGGCGCATCGGCCAGCCTGCCACCACGACAACAGGGCTTGGGCCCGGCCTTCCGGTGTCCGGTCGAAGGCCACCAGCTGGTCGACGACGTCCCGGGGCAGCTCGTAGTCGCCGGAGCCCACGGAGTACCCCACCGAGGGTTCCCAGGACTCCAGGTCTTCCGGGACAGGCCAGGACCAGCACGCCGGCTCGCATGCAGCGAACCTGGCCTCGGCCGCGCGGCGCCGGTTCTCGTGGGCAGCCTTCGTGGCCCGGTACAGCTCCCGCTCCCCGCCCCGAAGGTGCGCAGCGCAGGAATGAGGCAGGCGCACACGGGCGTCGAGCCTAATCCACCACCATGCGGCCACCGGCAGAGTGCAGGCCGTTCCCTTGGCGGTCGGCCGCCCGCAGGCAGTTGTCATGGTGCGCTCCTCTGGCTGATGAACCGGTCGACGAGATGGTCGTACACCGCGACCGCGGCCGCCGCGTGCTTCGCCTTCAGCGCACCGCCGTCCCGGCGTCTGATGTACCCCAAGGTCGTGCTGATCGCGGCGTGATCAGCGAACTCCTGGATCTCCTCCACAGGCGTCTTCGCGTCATGCATGTGCGTCAGCTTCGACGCCCGCAGCACGTGCGGAGTCAGGTTCCGGTCCGGCGACACCCCGGCAAGCCGACCAAGCCGGGTCAGGAGCCGGTCGACCGCGTGCCGGTCCATCGGTTGGCCCTCGTCGTTGAGCAGCAGCGGCCCGCTGTCACGGCCCTGAGTCGCAACATCGATCAGATCGCCGAGCCGGGCCGGCAGGGGGAAGACGCGTCCCTTGCCGCCCTTGCGACGCATGTCCAGGACGCGCTCACCGTTCAGGGTCTTCAGCTCGTGGAGCTCGGCGGTGCAACACTCGGTGACCCGGCCGGCCAGGGTGTAGATGAGGACGGGTACGAGGGCCTGCTGTGGGGTGTCGGCCGCGTTGATGACGGCCTGCAGCTCGGCGACCTCCAGGATCGGGGTGGCGGTCGTCTCGTCCCGGGGGTCGACCTTGATCCGGTCGTGCTTGGTGACCGGGGAGACGACGCTCTCGTCCTTCGTCTTCCACCGGGCGTACTCGGAGAGCGCCGTGAGGACGGACAGGCGCCGGTTGATGGTCCGGCCGGCCTTGTTCTGGGCCTTCTGCGTCTTGGTCCAGGTCTCGATGATGCCCGGAGTGATGGCGCCGACGAACAGCCGCTCGTGGCCGCCCAACTCCCTTGCCACGCCTGCCCACAGGCGCAGGTCGTCGGCGTACGCGCGCTTCGACGTGACGGCCGGAACAGCCTCGGAGCCGAGCCAGGAGGAGACGAGGAGGAAGGTGTCGCGGTCCAGGCACTCGGCGAGGAGTTCGAGGCGGTCACGGCGCGGGCCGAGACGGCGGGTGCGGGGGTCGCGGGGGGCGACAGTGCCGAGGGTGTCGCGGAGCCAGTAGAACGCTTCCTCAGCGGAGCCCGGCGCGGCGAGCTCCGCGCGCGGCCGCGCGGTGACGGCGCTCACCGGTCTACCTCCGGCTCTGTGGTGGGGAGTTCGTCTGCATCCCATTCGCCAAGGATCTCGTCCTCGTGGATCGTGCCCGCGTGTCCGGCCGGGCGACTGCATTCGGCGTCGCAGGCCTCGTCGTCGGGCCAGAACACTGTGCGGGCGCCGCATGTCACCTTGCCGGTCACCGCCGCCACTCCTCTCGGTAGTCCGGGTGACCGGTCCACGCGGCGACTTCAAGAGGGAGTAGCTCGGCCGCCAGGTCGAACGAGTCATGGCCAGCCGTGATCGCGTCCGCCAGGGCAGCCATTCGCCGGCGGGCCGCTTCGACGTGGCGCAGCACTCGGCCCGGTGCATGAGCGACAACGTGCCGGGCGGACGGCGCCGTCATGCAGAGCGAGTTGGAGCTCTCGCAGTCCCAGAGCGGTTCTTCATCGGCGGCGGTCAGGAGGCCGCTGCCGTGACCGCTTCGTACGGCCGTCCCGCCGTCGTCTGTGACCGAGGCGGTCCAGGGGGTCGGGTCGACGCGCGCGGACGCTTCGGCCAGAGCGGCCGTCTCGTCGAGGCGCGCCGCCCAGAAATCGAGCATCGCACGCAGTTCGCTGTCCATGATCCAAGGCTACCGGAGCGAACGCATAACACACGTTATGCGCTTCCCTCAGAACGATCCTGCGCAGCACGCGTTCTGAGGGCCAAACAGAAGGAGAAGCCGTTGAGTGATCAACGACTTCTCCAGGAGCGATCCTAAGCTCCAGAGTCTCCGCTGGATCGTCGCTCTGCTTCCCATGAAGGGAGCGCGACGTGTGCGCTGACGTCGGCCTGTCGAAGTGCCGTCGTCACAACGAACTGCCGACAGAACTCGAACTCTTCTCGGGTGGGTTTCCTCTGCGTCACCCGCTCGCTCGCCAGATACTCCTCCAACCTGGATTCATCGCGTGACCAGTAGAAACCAGCATTGGGGGTCAGGGACTGGAAGCGCGCGTAGTGGTGCAGGCTACCGCCCAGGACCGTCCACTGAAGGGCCTCGCGGAGTCCTGCCACTGTCTTCTCAAGCTCTTCCATGCCGCGCGTCACCTCCCCTACGCGGTGGCTATGTGACTCGCCGAACGCCATCTGGAAGAGCAAAGCCAGCTTTCCCGGCCGGCTCCTACTCCGCTGGGACAGCCCCGCCAACACCGTGCCATGGGGCCATCGTTGATCTCCGAGGACGTGCTGAAGAGCCAGCTGGAGCAGAGCCAGTGCAGCGCCTCCCTTCCCCTCCTCGAAGTTCGCTGAAGCTTTCTGCGTCCATTCCCGGACCGTCTGCTGCGGGATGACGTACGAGACGTCCACCGACCACAGCGCCACGCCGAAGACGCGCGGCACGTTGTCGTCGAAGAACGCGAACGTGTCAGTGAGGGCCTGATCAACCGCCTCGGCGGAAGGAATTGCGCCCGCATGCTTCAAACCGTTGCGAGCATCGTTAAGACGGCGCATGCCGAGGCTCTGGCTCAAGGCCACTTCCTTCAGCTTCTTCCAGTAGCCGAGGAAGTCGGTGCGCTGGTCGCCCGGAATGCTCAGCGCATCGCTCGCCAGAACGAGGAACATTTCCACCGCGTCATGGAGCGACAGGAGGCTACTCGCCCCCATCGGCATGGGCTGCTTCGCCTGCGCCACTCCCTGCTCGTAGAGCATGCGAATGTACGCCAGCCGCTTCACGGACTGCTCATCTACCGGAACTGCCATGCCGCCCCCTTGCCGCGAGATTGATCAGACGACGGTACAGGCGTCGTGCGACAGGGGGCGAAGGAGTTCTCGGCCGGGACGGGCGGGCAGCCGCCGGTGCTCGAGGCTTCTGGCCGTGCCGGGAGGCGACGCTAGCGCTGGCGGTTGCTTGATCACCTTATTTAGTGTGAGAAACCGTAGGACAGAGGATCTGAATCACTGGGTGAGCAACTCCGCGTACGCGTCCCCCACTCGGGGCCCGTCGTATAGCGGCTGCACCGTCCCAGAGACTCTCATTCGCTGCCGTCGAGCGGCTCCACGGGTGCGAGTGCAGCTTCGATCGCCGCAACTCGTAGAAGGAGCTCGTCGAGGTAGCGTCTCAGGTCGTTTCCTTGAGCGAGTGGATAGAACTGTTCGCTGGCCCAGGCGCGGTCGCCGTGCGGGTCGGCTGCTGCGGCGTGGGCGGCGATCTTCTCGAGCGCCCCCGCCGGGGTTTCGGCGTCGGCCGGGGTCGGTCCGGGGGGCCCTTGCACTCCGGGCGGGCCCTGCTCGCCGCGGGGTCCGGGGACGGTGACGTAGTGGGCGCGGGAGGGGTCGACCTGAGTGACCTTGCCGAGGTCTACCTCGCTCTCGGTGATGGACAGGGAGAGGTAGAAGCGTCGGGGGCCGGCGTCGGCGAGGACGACGGTGACCTGCCAGACCCACTCGGCGGGGTTGGCGCCGGGGATGTCGCAAGGCAGGAGCGGGACGCCGACGGTGCCGTCGGTGTCGACGAGGCGGCCCTGGTCGTCGAGCGTGTAGATGCCGCGTCCGGCGTAGACGACCCCGTGGTCCGGGAGGGAGATGGCGGGGGCGACAGGGGTGAACTCCACCGTGCCGCGGGACGGCTGGCCGCCGGCTGGGGTGGCGGCGGTGTAGGTGACGAGGACGGTCGGCACCCCGGGCGAGAACGGCACGGCGGGCTCCTGTCAGTAGCGGCGGCGGTCGGGGGCGAGCGCGGCAATGGTGTTCAGCGCGGTGCGCTTCTGCGGGCCGGGCGGCTCGGGCACGGCGGTGGGGGTGCAGGTGTAACGGGGGGCTGTCGGGTCGAAGCCGGTGGCGGGGGTGCAGGTGTAGGTGACGCCCTGGGGGTCGGTGTATGTC
>NZ_JBHJUO010000029.1:0-91063 GCF_042268445.1 Streptomyces sp. NPDC056169
CAACGGCCCGATCACTTCCCAGGCCTGATCAGTCAGTTCATGACGTCGCACCACGAACGGAGTAACGACCGACCGACATTGCGGACACGCCCTAGCAATCTGAGCAGCGCCCCAGTCTCTCCCGAGACTGGGGCGCCTCTTCATGCCCCCCGGCATCACTGGTCGGTGCAGGACGCGCATATGGTCATGATCAGAAGCTACTTCGATGGGAAATCCGAACTGTTCGTTGCGCTGGTGGCAGTGCCAGCGATCGTCGGTGGTCTCGTTGGCAGCTTGCTGGGGCGAAGATTCAGGCGAATGATGGTCGGGATCAGGAGAGGGCCGCGATGCAGCATAGATATCTGCCGCCGCTCAATACGTGGCTGCCCTCTGGTCTGTCAGGCGGGCCCAGGCGGCCGACTTCATTCAGTCCGTCCACGCATCGCATAGCGAGCAGGTACTGCTCTCCCGGCGCGCGACGGTTCTGTCCTGGCTCGGCTGGTGCCGAGAGCGCGGCTACGACGGTCCCGCAGTCCCGGCCTGGACCAAGCGGCTGGCGGTGCCGAACTCCGAGACCCCGGCCCGCTCGCGCATGACGATCGACGACGTGTTGGAGCTGGGAGCCGGGCACGGCCGCGACCCGCTGTTCTTCGCCCACAAAGGCTTCACCGTCCAGGCAACCGACTTCAGCCCCGCCGGGCTGGAGCAGCTGCGTAACGTCGCCCGCTCCGAGGGCGTCGAGGAGCGGATGACCACCGCGGTGCACGACGTGCGCGAGCCGCTGGCGCTGCCGGACGCCTCGGTGGACGCGGTCTTCGCGCACATGCTGCTGTGCATGGCGCTGTCGACGGCGGAGATCCGCGCCCTGGTCGGCGAGGTCCACCGTGTCCCGCGGCCCGACGGGGCGTTCGTCTACACCGTGCGGCAGGCCGGCGACGACTTCTACGAGCACGGCGGCTTCGCCGTCCATTTCTTCGGCCGCGACCTGGTCGACGCCCTCGCCGACGGCTGGACCCTCGAAGAGATCCACGCCTTCGAGGAAGGCGACCTGCCCTGCCGCCTGTGTCGCGTCACCCAGGCCTTGCCCCTTTGACCGAGACCCTCGCGCCG
Source organism: Streptomyces sp. NPDC056169 (assembly GCF_042268445.1). Lineage (NCBI taxonomy): Bacteria > Bacillati > Actinomycetota > Actinomycetes > Kitasatosporales > Streptomycetaceae > Streptomyces > Streptomyces sp. NPDC056169. Next base: position 1,090 of record NZ_JBHJUO010000029.1, read on the forward strand.
CCGGCGGACATCACCGTCGGCGGCACCGGTCTGCTGTGCGTCACCCCTTTGCTGAGGCTGCGCGCCCGCATTGCCGACGCAGCGGCGGGCACGGTCGTCCACGTCATCGCCACCGACCCCGCCGCCCCGCTCGATCTGCCCGCCTGGTGCCACATGACCGCGTCTCTGGCTCAGTGCCCTGTGACAGTCCGATGGCTCCGCAGTTGACGCCGAGCGGATGGGCGAAGAATTGTCGGCCGAGATGGTGTCGCGTGAGGTCGAGAGGGGTCATCGACGAGGGCCTGCTGGAAGGGTGAGGATGGCGATGACGACCTTTCCGTACTCGGTCTCCTCGACCGACCAGGCGCTGGCGAGGCTGTCCACGATGAACAGGCCGCGCCCGCTGGCAGCCACCATCCCTACGTCGACAGATGAGTTCGAAGGTCGCGCAGGGACGACAGTGATGTCGGCTCCGCGGTCGACGACGCCCAACGCCGCACCGAACTCGTAGACCTCAACCCTTATGAGGACCGCACCGCTGCTGTGCTGGATGGCGTTGGCGATGAGTTCGCTGGCCACCAGCATGGCATCGAAAAGCTGATCCTCCGCCTTGCCGTTCAGGACGTCGACCAGGACAGTACGGGCGGCGCGCTGCGGGGTATCGAGTCCGTCGAGCACCACATCACGGTGGATCAACAGGTCTCCGAGGCTCCGGTCATGGACCAGTTCAGCAGTTGTCGTGGACATCCTCGTCTCCTCACATCGGGAGGGAGCTACGCGGTGGCTCTGTCCGTGGCCGCGGTGTCGTCGTCGAAGCTCATCTCCGGTGCGGGTCGGCGGAAGCCCTTGGTCAGGACGGCCAGGTAGACGACGCCGATCGCCAGCCAGACGCCGCCGATCTGGAGTGCGACGTCACCGAGCCTCGTGAGCAGGTAGAGAGAGACGCCAACGCCGATGGCCGGCATCACCAGGTAGGAGAAGAGGTTGGGGGTGCGGCCGTCTCTGCGCTCTCGGACCAGGTGGGCGATCACGCAGACGTTCACCAGGGCGAAGCCGAGGAAGGCACCGAAGTTGATGAACGAGGTGGCTGTGGTCAGGTCCAGCTTCATGGCGATGACACCGGCGGCCGCGGTCAGCAGCAGGTTCAGGACGGGCGTGCCAGTCTTCCCCGACAGCTTGCCGAAGACGGCCTTGGGCAGTGCGCCGTCGCGTCCCATGACGTACATGAGGCGGGCGGCGGAGGCTTGCAGGGCGATACAGGAGGCGATGGATCCGGCGATGGTGACGAAGTTGATCATCTCGGCGTACGTCTCGCCACCGACCTGGACCTTCAGGTGGTAGGCGGCCGCGTCGACGTCGACGAACGTCGCGCCGGGGTGAACCAGTTGCATCACGAGGGACAGCACGATGAAGATCGCTCCGGCGGCGATGACGCAGCCGATGATGCCGCGGCCGATCGTCCTCGCCCCGCCCCTGGCCTCCTCGCCCAGTGTGGAGACGGCGTCGAAGCCGAGGAAGGAGTACGCGGCGATGGCAGCGGCCGCAGTGACCGCGCCGATCGAAGTGCCGGAGTTCCACAGAGCGTCCGTGACGGGGGCGGACGAGCCGTGCTTGCCGAGGAAGACGACACACAGGGTGGCGAAGAGGACCAGCGACCCCAGAGCAATGAACATCAGGACCTTGTTGACGCGGTCCGCGAGCTTCATGCCAAAGACGTTGATGGCGGTGGTGATGCCCACCGAGACGATCAGCCAGACCCACTTGGGTATGGCAGGGAACTGGGCGTTGAAGTAGATCGCGGTGATCAGCCAGCCGACCATCGGGATGAAGAAGTAGTCGAGCAGCATCGCCCAGCCGGACAGGAAACCGATGCGGCTGTCGAGCATCTTGCGGGCGTAGGTGTAGACCGATCCCGCGCCGGGCACGACGCGTGCCATCTTCGCGTAACTCAGCCCGGTGAGCAGCATCGCGAGGGTGGCGACGGCGAAGGCGGTGGGGGCCACGCCGCCGCTGGTGGCGGCGACCACGCCGAACAGGGTGACGACGATGCCAGGGGAGATATAGGCCAGCCCGAACAGGACGACGGAGAAGAGGCTCAGGTCGCCCTTCAGTCTCATGCTGTTCCCCGTGGTCTCGCTGTTCATCGCGGTGGCTCCTCGGTGGTGGGGGCGGGGTTCCAGGTGGCGGGGTCGATGCGGCCCCCGTACAGCGGGAGGTCGAGGGCTGGGTCGCCGGGGCGGAATTGGTCCCAGATCCGGTTGAGACCGGCGGTGCCGTAGCGGCGGACGTTGCTGACCTCGTCGAGATCGATCACGTCGGTGAGGGTGGAGTCGCTGGCATCGACGGTTTCGGCGCGCACCGTGCCCTGGGGGTCGATGACGAGGCTGCGGCCGATCCCGGAGGGGGCAGCGGAATTGACGCTGGCGACGAAGACCTGATTGGCGATGGCATTGGCGCGGTTGAGGACGACTTCCTGTGCGCGATCGCTCGTCGGCGTGCGGACCACGTTGACGATCAGCTCGGCGCCCATCCAGGCCAGATGGCGGGAGATCTCCGGGAACCAGGTGTCGTAGCAGATGGACAGTCCGATGCGGCCGACCCCGGCGAGGTCGACGACCTCGAACCGGTTGCCGGGTGTGGTCGTCTCGTACGGGCGCCACGGACAGATCTTGCGGTACGCGGCAAGGCGCTCACCCCGTGGCGAATAGACCGGTGTCGTGTTGTGGACGCGGTCGCCGTCTCCTCGCTCGTAGACGCTGCCGGGTACCAGCCAGATGCCCAGATCCCCCGCGAGCTCGGCGAAGACCGCGTCGCGTTTGCCGTCGAGCGGCTCGGCCGCCTGCCCCGGGTCGGCCGGGACGCCGGGGGCGCTCTCGCCGAGGTGCAGTTCGGGGTAGACGACGAGGGCACCGGTTGCGCGTAGTTTCACGCGCCGCTCCACGTCGGCGGTAAAGCCCGCGAGGTCGTCGGCCGGGCGGCCGGGCGCCTGGGCGAGGATCAGGGGCAGGGGGCGGGCCATGCGAGAACACCAGCCAATCGAAGGGTGCATTTTACCCGGAGAAGTCGACGGAGATTCGGGCTCCGATAACCAAAAGTTCCGGTGAAATAAGAATGCGCCCCATCAGCCATAGCCTCAAATACTTGGAAGGGCTGATTACCATGCCCTTGAGGCATGGAGGTGTCATGCTTCCCGCGCCTCCCGAGGGACTACCCCCACGGAGATCCGAGCGCTGCGCTCATTCCTGAGCATCGTGGAGACCGTTCCGCCACCAAGGCTGCCGAGGCGGTCCGCTTCGCCCTGCCCTCGCTGTCGCGCCAACTGCACAGTTGGTGAAGGGCCTCGAAGGTGACGATCTTCGACCACGGTGGCTGGCCAGCACTTCCTTCCCCTGGCCCGCGCCCCGGCCGCCCGTGCGGACACCACCGAGGCCGCGGTCGATGCACACCGCCGGCCGTGCCACGCGGATCACTGCGGTGGCGCCGCCCATCACCATCACCGGCATGATCACGCCGTTCCTGGCCACCTGGGGTCCGGGCGCACCCGCCTCACCATACCGATGAGTAACGGCTAGATCGCATAGTGTAATCAGTAACGATCTCAGCGCACACCTTGCGTCACGGCTCGTAACCTCTAGCCTCCGTGCATGGCATTTCTCTCAAGTCGCCGCAGACGGGCACGCCTTTCCCTGGAACTCGACGACGCTGCCCTCGGCCGGCTGCTGAAGTCCCTTCAGTCGACGCCGAATACGGGCGCGATCGGGACGACAGACCTGTACATGGCCCAGATATCCCGTCTCTTGAACCAGAGCCTGGCCGACTGGGACCGCCGCACCCATCAGCTCTCCGTGCTGGCGTACCGCCTGTCCGAATCGCACGGGCCCCGCGCCTGGGCCTCTCGTGAGCCGCGCAATGCGAGCGCGCTCGTCCTCTCCGCTTGGGCGCAGCTCGAAAGCGGACGTTCCCGGGGGTACCTGGAGGATGCGGTCGGCATCGCCGGCAGCTGTCGGCGCGCCGCCGAATTGGCGCCGGAGGACCCCACTCCCTGGGTGGTCATGCTGGGGCTCTCACGGCTGGAGCGCCGCCGTCAGCCGGAGGTGTTCGGCCTGTGGAACGAGGTACTGGCCCGCGACCGCTGGAACCGCGAGGCGTATCTGAGCATGCTGCGCTATCTCGGGCCGGAGGAGATGGGATCGCGCAGCCAGGTACTGGACTTCGTCGACGCGATCCGCGCCCGCATACCCACAAACGCGCCCTGCGCGGCCACCGAGCTCACCGCCCAGGTTCTGCAGTACCACTCCGTCCTCGCCCTGGGCGGAGTCGAGGCGCTGATGGCACGCAACCACTGGTCACACGCATCGGCCGCCCAGGCCCTCGACCGTGCGGCACACGCCTGGACCCAGCCCGGGTTCTTCCACCACGCGGCGGCCCTCGCCGACCTGAACGTGCTGGCCTACGCGCTGATGGCCGCCGAGCGGCGCGGCGAGGCCCGTCCGGTCTTCGAGGCGATCAACGGTACGGTCGCGGCCTGGCCCTGGAGCGTCGGAGGTGACCCGGTGTCCGAGTTCGAGAAGGCACGTAGCAGGTGCGGGACCCGCGTGTGAGTTGGGGGGACCCCCACCCCTCGGCTTGAAGTACCGGACAGCTCTTGACGGCAGAGCAACGTGGGAGGGGGACGTCAACCGCGGATGGTGTTCCCGGCCTCGGGGGTCCTTCTGGCTACGGGTGACGTCGAACATGAGGTCACGTGCCGCTGGCCGTCCTACATCCTTAGATCTCGCCGGGGTGCCGCCAGGAGTTCAGTAGCGGGATCCTCAGTTGCTGGGAGACACCCAGCGCCGCTCTCCCCTGCATCGGCAGCTACCGGGGCCTTGCCATGCTGTGGCACGACCAGACCAGGTCGGCAACTGCAACGCGGGCATCCGCATCCCCGAGCCCGCGTACCAGCGTCTCGACACCTGCCGAACTGCCTCGGCAGCGGTGCCACAGCCAGGTGCCCACCGCGAACCAGCTGAGGGCTGCGCCCAGTAGTCGCCAATCACTCATGCCGACCCATCAGAAACCGCGCCGTCCGTCCGTCAAACGTGCGTCACGTGCCCACAGCAACTCACGTTGGATGACCTCGCGGAACCAACCTCATGAGACAACACACAACTAGCGAGGATCGGGAAAGCCGTCGAGGCCCAATGGGCAGGGGCTGAGCGGCATGCCATCGTCGGGTGAGTCTGTCAGGAACATTCGGTAGTGCTCGCCCCGGGCCGGGCGCAGCACGAGGGTCGCCTCCGACACGCGACCGCTGCGGAGCGACTCGAGGATGGCGGGCCCGTCGTCGGCTGTGACTTCCGTGTGAAAGATGCAGACGGAGCCGAGGTTGAGAAGGTGCCCTGCGATCGTGACCCCGTACTCGGAGCTTGTGACGCGCAGCGACTGCGGCCTGCCGCTGAGCAGCTCCCGTGTGTTCGCGTCGTCGATCCAGGTAAGTGTGATCGTCAGCTCGCGGCTGAAGGGTGATGCTACGCAGCGGCCTTCTATCAGGAGACGAGCCATCCGCAGAGCGATCCGGTCGGTCATCGACATGTCGGCGGGGATGGGGAAGTCCTGTTCGCAGTGTCGCTGGACCACCTCGAGGTCCTCCAGGAACAGCTGTAGCTGTGCCCAGCGGCGGAGATCATCTGCAGTGCCACTCTCCGGAAGGCACCCCGCACCCGCGAGCTGGCCGTCAATCATCACTCGGAAGTCTCCACCGAGCAAAAGGCGCCGACGCAGCCGCAGCACCTTGAGCGCCTCCGCGGGACCGAGCCCAGCAAGATCGAACTGATACGTGAGCTTCGCAGGAGCCGATTCATCGAATGGGCGCAGCACCCGAAGCAGGGCACCAGGTAGGTCCACCTCGATCGAGCTCCCCAAGGAGCCGGCACCTCGCGCCTTCAACCGGCCCGCGTATGACGCCTGCACGCTGCCGTCCTCACCGAGGAAGGCTACGGAGACTGCAGCATCAGCCCCTGACACACGTGAGATCGGCTTCCACGACACCGTGGTGTTGGTGAATGTCTGCGCGATCCAGTCCGGTCCGCTGACCGTCAGGCGCTCAACCACGTCGGGCGGGAGCTCGACCGGCTCGGCGACTCCGAACCCCAGGGACCGTGTAACGGCGGCCGCCAGATCGGCGTCCATGGACGTTCCGGCGATGGACATGGTGATGGGGCTTACTTCTTGGGCCCGGGGATGCTTCGCACGCAGAGTTTGGACGACCTTGTCGCCTTCGCGGGCGAAGTCCACCGTCCAGTTTGGGTCGAGGTCGTCGGCCACGCGCCCCAGCGCCTGCACTCGAGTACTCAAGTCGGCCATGCCGCCCGCCAGGATGTCCTGCTCCCGGTTCATGATCTTCGCGTACTCCAGCAGGCCCCCATCGCCACCGGTGCGGCTGAGACTGCGCTCGATATCACTGTGCGCGGCAAGGCGATCGTCCAGTACGGTCCGGTCCATCACGGTGACCTTCACGTCCCGGCCTTCGGCCAGGCCCATGACGAATGCCCGCTCGCCCGGGGTAAGAGTGCAAGGGACGACGAGGACCCACTCATAGGGGTCGTGTTCCATGGCCCGCTTGAACGACTTCTTGATACTCGGTCTGCGCCCACGTCCCTGCAGCCCGTCGGGAAAGTACTTGAGCTGGTAGATCCGCAGGCGGCCGCCTTGCACCACGTCAATGTCTCGGCCACCATCACCGCCGCGCCCGTTGACGGCCCGAACCTCTGCCGTCTCGCTGTAGAGCCGGTGGACCAATGCCTCAACGACTCGGTCAAAATGCGGCTGGCCGATCCGATCCCACTCGAACGCCACGGCACCCCCTACTTCGCACGGACCCCTTCAAACAGCATGGCACTTGCCACTGACAGCGCTGTGCAGAACGAGCCCGGACAGGCCATCGAGCACCAGACCTGCGCCCGACGGCCCCAGCTGGTCTAGGTGGGGCCGCATCTGGACGGACAGCCCCAACCCCGCCTAACCGCGGCTCACCCCCGTTCCCCGGATGCAGGGACTGCCGCCCATCGACCTCTGGGTCGGATTTACAACGACGCCACGAACTCACCATCGGTCACAGAAGCGCAAACAGCCCCCGACGCAGCGTTCGCCCCACACCCACCGAACATCACGGAACGTCACGACCGAGACGCAAAGGAGCGGAATCACCCACCCATTCGGCAGCCGGCTCCAGCGCCCGATCGCGAGGGCATCCGCACACAGACAGCGCCCGCCCAGGAGCCTCAAACCACACGTGACGCTCCATCAGACAATGCGCCGTCCGTGCGTCACGTGCGCCTGGCTACAACCACAACACCCCAGTCCCGTTCCTGGGCGGCCGTATCGAGCTAACCGACATCGCCGGCGATCCCGGCCGCACACACGACGACATACACGAACGGCTTGCGCTGCGGTTCATTCACGCGGGTACTCCCAGTCGACGGCTGAGGTGGTGGAGCTCTGGCAGCGTACGACGGCGGCCCCGGGGAGCAGCAGCCTCACAGGACTCCTCCGGTCCCACCTTGCCGACCGGAAACTACCAGGACAGTCTCGCTGCCCGGGCTGTGATCCGCCCCGACGCATTGTCCGCCGCCGCGACCTCGCATCCTGCGCAGGGACCCTATTCGCCAGATCCAGTCGCGCATTGGTCCGCGTCGTCGGTTGCTTTCCCTGTGAACGAGCAGCCGCACCCGATCGCGATCTACCGCCGACCGAACAGCGGCCACCTGCCCCACTGCCACTACGTGGCGTAGCCTGACACGGCACGCGGATCACGGTCCCGAACAGCGGCGATCCTCCTTCAAAGGCAGCCTCCGCTGGGGAGAATCTGGGGAGAATGAAGCCCCACTGGGGAGCGGCTGGGGAGAATCGGCCGCGTAAAACGGCGTCATCATGAAAGCCCCCGAAACGAGCAAAGCCCCAGGTCAGCACACCTCCCGCAAGGATCTGTGCAGGTCAGCGCACTGAGGGCGACAACTTCAAGAAGATCTCGGCCTGGGCGGCCATTCTCTTTGCACCCACGCTCGTCGGAACCATCTACGGCATGAACTTCGACCAGATGCCTGAGCTGAGTTGGGCCTTCGGATACCCCTTCGCGGTCGGCCTGATGGGGCTGGTCTGCGTCAGTCTGTACATGATCTTCAAGCGTCGGGACTGGTTGTAGGGTGCACCTGAGCCAGGGGCAGACCTCTCCACCGCATGGGTCACTGACCCACTCGTCACGCAACGGCACGCGCAGGCCGGGCCTGCCCGGCCTCACGTCTCCTGTGTCTCGATGTTCAGCCGGGGCAGCAGCACCCGGAAGCGGCACCCTCGCGCGGGCTCCGAGCACAGTTCGATGCTGCCTCCGTGCGCGCTGACGAGTGCGTGGACGATGGCGAGGCCGAGTCCGGAGCCCCCGCCCGTCGTCCGGCTACGCGAGTTGTCCGCGCGGTAGAAGCGTTCGAAGACCCGCTCCTGTTCGTCGGCCGTCAGACCGGGGCCCGTGTCCTCGATCTCGATCACGGCGTGGCCGTCCAGCGAGCCGACGCCGACTCGGATACCACTGCCGGGCGGGGTGTGGTTCACCGCGTTTCCGACGAGGTTGCTGACCACCTGCCGAAGTCGCGCCTCGTCCGCCAGGGCGGGGGCCGAGGTGGCCTTGCCGGCGTCCGGGCCGGTCAGTGTGACGGACCGGGCGGGATCCATGGCGTGGATGTCGTGCAGGGCGTCGACGGCGAGAGTGCGCAGGTCCATGGGCGCGAGCTCCAACGGGTACGGGTCCGGCGCTGCGGCTCCCGGCCGGGCCAGATACGTGCTCTCGTCGAGCCTCGCGAGCAGCAGCATGTCCTCGACGAGTCGGCCCAGGCGCTCGGACTCCCGGGCGATGCGTTCCATCGTCTCGTCGACGTTCCTGCGGGTCGGCAGAGCACCCATGCGGTGGAGGTCCGTGTATCCCTTGATGCCGACGAGCGGGGTGCGCATCTCGTGGCCGGCATCGGCGACGAAGCGGCGCATGCGCACCTCGGCCTCCTCCCTGGCCTGGAAGGCCGTCTCTATCTGGACGAGCATCCCGTTGAGCGACGTGGTGAGCCGGCCCGTTTCGGTTCGCGGCCCGGCCAGGGTCGGCACCCGGCGGGAGAAGTCGCCGTGCGCGATCGCCGCCGCGGTCTCCTCGATACGGGTGAGCGGGCGCAGGCTCGAGCGCACGGCCAGCCAGCCGGCTGCCGTGAGGAGGCAGAGCAGGACGCTGCCCACGGTGGCGGATACCGTGCGGATCTCGCTCACCGTGTCGTCGACGTGGGAGAGGGACGCCGCCACGATCACGCTGTCGGGCCGGGGGGCGCCATCAGCCGCGGTACCGGCGGCCGAGATGTAGGGCACGGCCATGACCCGCCAGCGCCCTGACCCGTTCTGTGAGTCGACGGTGAACGGATCGCCCTTCCGTGCGTCGACGGAGTGACGGTCGAGGGTGGGGAGGGCGGGCCCGCTCCCCGGGGGGAGCTTCTCCGGTGGTGGTATTCGGTTGAGGGTCGTGCCCTGATCGTCCATGTAGAAGACCACGGGGTTGCTGAACTGGCTCCATTGCGGGGGAAGTCGCTCGGCACCCTGCGAGGCTTCCAGTACGGCGGCGGGCAGTCGGGCGCAGATCTGTGTGGTGACCTTGAGACGGGAGTCGGCTTGCTCCATCAGGTACCCGCTCAGCGCGTTGCTCACGAAGAACGCGTTGGTCACCAGACTGACGGCGAGCAGCGTCGCGGACAGGAACAGCAGACGTGCGCGCAGGGAGTACCGGTTCACAGCCCGCCGGATCCGCGACGCCGCCGAAGGCACCCTCACGTGCGCGGGCCGCGCATCACGTATCCGATTCCGTGGACCGTGTGGATGAGTTTCGGCCCGCCGTTTTCGATCTTGCGCCGCAGGTAACTGATGTAGGTGTCCACGATGCTGGGGTCGCCACCGAAGTCGTATCGCCATACGTATTCGAGGATCTGTGACTTGGACACCGTGCTCCCGGGGTTCGAGAGAAGGAAGTGCAGCAGTCGGAATTCGGTCGGCGAAAGGCGGACGGGCACGCCTCCCCGGGTGACCTGATGCCCTTCGGGGTCGAGCTCGAGGTCGGCCATCTTCAAGGTCGAGTGAGGGTTTCCCTTGGTCCTCCGCAGAATCGCCTGTATCCGGGCTATCAGCTCTTCGAGGTCGAAGGGCTTGGTGACGTAGTCGTCTCCGCCGAGCAGAAGTCCGTTGACCTTGTCCCGTGTCGCTTCGCGGGCTGTGAGGAAGATGACGGGAACGGGGCCCAGCCGACTCGACGTGGCTGCGTTCGGCTGTTCGCGGAGGCGTCGAATCACTTCGAAGCCGTCCATGTCGGGGAGCATCACGTCGAGCAGGACCAGGTCCGGTGGGTGCTGTGCCGCCCTGTCCAGGGCCTGTTCGCCGGTGGCGGCCGTGTCCACGGTGAAGCCGGCGTAGCGCAGTGCGGTCGGCAGCAACTCTCGGACGGTCTGCTCGTCGTCGACGACGAGCAGGTTTCCGCCGGCCGTCGGAGAGGGTGTGGTCATCGTCGGCATCCTGGACGGGGTCGGTCGCCTTGTGGCGCGTTCATGAGTTCTTGGCCGCGGCGGCCTCGGGCCGTACGGGCTCCGCCGGCGCGGACGCGCTCGGACCCTGGCCGGGGCGGCGCTTCGCGGCAGGAGCTGTGTCGGTTCGCCGCATGCGCAGCAGCACGCGATGGAGGTGGCTTCCACCGTAGCCTGCGGCGCCGCCGAGCAGACTTCCGGTGAGGCAGGCCAGGAGCCAGTCCCCGCTCAGGTCGGCCGTGGCGCCCCCCAACCGCATGCCCATGATACCGATGCCGAATCCGCCGGAAGCCGTGGTGAGCCAGGACACAAGGGCCGTGCACAGGGACGTGACGACGCCGATGCGCACCGCGATCTGCAGGTGGAAGCCGAGGAGTGCGTTCCCGGCCTCACGCGGGGTGGGGCGGGGGGTCCGGGCGGTGGCCACATAGCCGCAGACGAGCAGCGTGGAGATCAGCAGCGCCAGCCCGACGGCCCACAGGGGGATCCCCGCGACGGCGATGTCCATGACGTTCTTGCCGCGGGGAGCCGGCTCGGGGGCCGCATCGGTCTGCCCCGCGAGCATGCCCGCGAGACCGCCGCCGCCCTGACTCCTCTCCATGACCCCCTGCCAGGCGGAGCCCTGGCCTGCGGTGAGGAGGATCGTGAGGAGGTTGGGCGTCAGGAGCAGCAGCCCTCCGGCGGCCTTCCCGGCGGCGCCCGGCAGGTCGCCACCGCACGCCGCCACGGCGGCCAGGGCCGCAGAGAGCAGCAGCGGGACGAGGGCGAGCACCAGGTGGACGCCGACGACCGCGGAGGCCGCCGGATTCCACCTGAGCCTGAGGGAGGACATCGCGAGCCCACGGGGCAGGGTGGTGCGGCGGGCGACGACACAGCCGATCAGCAGGACGACGAACGCCCAGATCAGGCCCTGGACGGCGACCGCTCCGGCGTCGACGCCGACGCCGACGTCCTTCATGGCGTCACTGAGTCCACGCCCCCCGGTGCGACCGCCGCCCTTGCCCTGGCCGAGCTTGGAGGTGACGGACTCCGGCAACCGCAGCGTTCCGGATGCATGGGAGGCGACCACGGTGAACAGCGTCACCGCGGCGAGGACCGCCCCTGCGAAGCGAGCGCCGAGCACGGGCCCGGTGGGCTGTGCCCGCCGCCTGAGCGGCCGGAAGAAGAGTGTGGCGAGAACCACGGAGCCGACGAGCGTGAGGGACAGCGGCATGAGGTCCAGGCCGCCCGTCACCTCCAGGCGCATGCCGCCAGCGCCTCCCGCACCTCCGAAGAGACCGCCCAGCCCGCCGCCGGCTCCGTCGCCCACGGCCGGCGCGCCGCCCGCCGACGACAGCGTCAGCGAGCCGCCGACCGCCATGGCGAGGAGCAGCGGCACCAGCTGAGTCAGCGGGCCGACCGATTCGGCGTGCAGACTCCGCAGAGCCACGTATCCCATGAGCGCCATCGCCATGACGGCGACGACCACCGAACCCGCGCCCTCCAGAAGGTGACGGGTGGCCGCTCTCGGGCCTTTCAGCGCGGATTCCTGTGATGTGTTCTTTTTCGGCGGGACAGGCATGAGGAGTTCTCTCTCCGTATGTCGAATGTCAGGAATGGGTGCTGTGCGCGAGTGCGGCGAACTCTTCGGGCTCGCCTTCGACCCGCAGGTCGTCCCCTTCGACATCGATATGGGGGAGGACGGAGTCGAGCCGGCGGGGAAGCCACCACGCCTTGTCGCCCATGAGCGCCAGTACGGCCGGGACAAGGGTCATCCGCACGATGAAAGCGTCGATGAACACGGCGACGGCAAGGCCGAAACCGATGGTCTTGACCATCTGCTCGTCCGCCCCCATGAATCCGGCGAACACGGCCATCATGATCAGGGCCGCGGCCGTCACCACACGGGCGCTGTGCCGGAATCCGGCGGTGATCGCTTCGCGGGCCGTCCGCCCGCTGACGTATGCCTCGCGGATGCGGGTGACCAGGAACACCTCGTAGTCCATGGCGAGGCCGAAGACGATTCCGACCATGAAGATCGGCATCATCGACATCACGGGCCCCGGGTCGGTGACGCCCAGCAGCGAGGAGAGCCAGCCCCACTGGAAGACCGCGACGACGGCGCCAAGCGAGGCGGCGACGGAGAGCAGGAATCCCAGGGCGGCCTTCAGCGGCACGGCGAGTGAGCGGAAGACCAGGATGAGCAGGAGGAAAGCAAGTCCGACGACGAGGGCGAGGTAGGGCAGGAGGGCGTCGTTCAGCTTCTGCGACACGTCGATGTTCATCGCCGTGCCTCCGGAAACCATCAGCCGACCGCCGTCGCCGTTCATGACGTCGCCCGCCTCACGGATTGCGTGGACCACGGCCTCCGTCTCGGCGCCTCCGGGGCGTGACGCGGGGATGACGGTGATCACGGCCGTGTCGCCGGCGTCGTTGAATCGGGGCGGGCCGACGGTGGCGACTCCGTCGATGTCCTTCATGACGGTGGTGAGTTCGCCCACCGCCCGCTTCGGGTCGTCGCTCCCCCGCGCGTCGGCGACGACGAGGAGCGGTCCGTTGAAGCCGGGGCCGAAGTGCTCCGAGATGAGGTCGTACGCCTTGCGCTGCGTGCTGGTCACCGGCTGGGAGCCCTCGTCGGGCAGCCCCAGCTGCATGGACGCCGTCGGGACGGCCAGCGTGCACAGCGCGGCCACACCGACCGCCAGCACGGCCACCGGCCGGCGGATCACGAACGACGCCCAGCGGCCGCCCGTGTTCGATGCCCGCGGTGTGCGGGAGCCGTCCGCGGACTCGGGGTCCGTCGGCTTGTTCCGCGCCCTCGGCGCCTTGATGCGCCCGCCGGCCACGCCCAAGAGCGCGGGAACGAGCGTCAGCGCGACCAGTACGGCCAGGATCACGGTGCCCGCCGCCGCGACGCCCATCTTCGTGAGCAGCGGGATGTCGACCACGGCCAGGCCGGCGAGCGCGATCACCACGGTCAGACCGGCAAAGATCACCGTCGAGCCCGCCGTGCCGAGAGACCGCCCGGCCGCGTCCTCCGGCAGCCGACCGTCGGCCAGCTCACTGCGGTAGCGCGACACGATGAACAGGGCGTAGTCGATGCCCACGGCCAGGCCCAGCATCATGGCCAGCACGGACGTCGTGGAGTCCAGTGCGAACGCCGACGCCAGGGCGGTGATGGAGCACACGCCGATGCCCACGCCGATGAGCGCGGTGACCAACGGCAGCCCGGCGGCGAGCAGCGAACCCAAGGTGATCAGCAGGACGACGGCCGCGACGGCGAGTCCGACGGCCTCGGCCGCGTGGGATCCCCGCTCTCCCTTGAGGGCGGCGCCCCCGGCCTCGACCGTCATGCCCGAACGGGAGGCTTTCGCCATCGTGTCGCTGAGGGCCTGCCGGGACCTCTCGGAGAGTTCCGTGCCGGAAACCTCGTACGTCACCTGCGCGTAGGCGGCCGACCGGTCGGCGCTGACGGTCCTGGCCTCGAACGGATCGGTCACCTGGGCCACTTCGGGTCCGGCAGCCAATGCGTCGACGGTGGCTGAGACCACGTCCCGCAGGGCCGGATCCGTGATCCTGCTGCCCTCCGGCGCCTCGAAGACCACCCGTGCCGTGGCGCCGTCGGCCCGCTGTCCTTCGAACCGCTCGTCGATCAGGTCGTAGGCCCGCTGGGACTCGGTGCCGGGCATGGCGAAGGACGTGGGCCCGGCGGCGGGGGCCCGGGCGGCGGCCACCCCGGCCAGCGTGAGCACTGAGATCCACAACAGGACCACGAGATGGCGGCGCCGGTGAGCGAACCGGCCGAGTCGGTAGAGAAGGGCTGCCACGGGTGGCTCCTGGGAGGGGATCGGCATACGGGAGACCGCCGGGCGGACGACCTTGACGAGGTGGTCGAACGGCACCCGCACACAGGGGTTCGGCGAACGTCACATTCGGGAGGGCGAACGTGACGTTCGCCGGTGCCGTCGTCCGTCGGCGTGGCTGCACTCTCCCAACCGGACTTCGCAGCTTTCGGAGAGTTCCTGGGAGTTTCCTGGGAATCCGGCCTCCCCGCCGCCAGGAAAGCGACCCGATTGCCCAGTTCCCCCCTTTCGCGAGCCGGGGATTCCCAGAGAACACACAGAAAGGGGTCATCAGAGATGAACTCGCGATCATCGCGGTGGTCAAGCTGGTACCCGGAAAAGGCAGTTCCTCGGGAACGGACGGGCGCCACGACACATGACCGGCCCCGTCGAGCTGCCTCACCGCTTCATGCTCTCGCCCTGTCTTCCCTACCTCCCGGGCAGCGCCGATTCCGCGTCGCGCCCGGCACAAGGAGCGAACTGTGCCCAAGCCTGAACAGAACCTGTCGCGACGAGCCTTCGGCGGTGCGGTCGGAGCAGGGACAGCCGCGGCGGTGGGTCTGCCCGCCTCGGGGGCCCACGCGGTGCCGGCCGCGTCAGGGGCCGCCGAGGAGCGGCCCTTCCACGCCGCCACGGACCGCAGGGCCAAGAGGCCGAACCTGCTCTACATACTCGCCGACGATCTCGGTTGGGCCGACCTCGCCTGCTACGGGTCGCCGCACATCAAGACCCCGAACCTCGATCGACTCGCCGCGCAGGGCGTGCGGTTCACCGATGGCTACGCGGGGTCCTCGACGTGCTCGCCCACCCGGCTCAGCCTCTACACCGGCCGCTATCCGGGGCGTACGCAGGCCGGTCTTGAGGAGCCGATCATCGAGCGGTCCACCGTCGGTCTCGAACCCACCCACCCCACGCTGGCCTCGCTCCTGGGCCGGGCCGGGTACACGACGGCGATGATCGGCAAGTGGCACTGCGGCTTCTTGCCGGACTACTCCCCCACCAGGTCGGGCTGGGACGAGTTCTTCGGGAACTTCGGCGGTGCCCTGGAGTACTACTCGAAGCTCACCAGCGACAGGATCTACGACCTGTACGAGGGCGGGACGCCCTACAAGGATCTGCGCTACTACACCCGGGTCCTCACCGAGCGGGCGGGCGAGTTCATCGCACGCGACCACGACAAGCCGTGGCTGCTCAACCTCAACTTCACCACCCCGCACTGGCCCTGGATCGCCGAGGGCGACACGGAGGAGGCCAAGCGGCTGGAGAATCTCGTCCGCGAGCTACCGCTCGAACAGGCCCAACTCGCTCTCGCGCATCTGGACGGCGGGTCCCTGGCCAAATACCGCGAAATGGTCGAGGGCCTCGACCGTTCCGTCGGCGAGGTGATGCGGGCCCTCAAGCGCTCGGGGCAGGAACGCGACACCCTTGTCGTCTTCTCCAGCGACAACGGCGGGGAGCGCTACTCCGACAGCTGGCCGCTGACCGGGGGCAAGTACGCGCTGCTCGAAGGCGGAATCCGGGTGCCGACCATCATGCGGTGGCCCGCCCGTGTCGACGGCCGCCAGGTCAGCCGCGTACCCGTGTTCACTCCGGACTGGACCGCCACCTTCCTCGACGTCGCCGGAGCCCGCCCCGACCCGAACACACCACTGGACGGCGTGAGCCTCACCGGATACCTGTTGCGCGGCGAAAAGGGACCCGAGCGGGACCTCTTCTGGCGCACCCGCGAGGAACGGGCCCTGCGCCGCGGCAAGTGGAAGTACCACCGCGCCGCCAAGGCCAGGTTCCCGCACAAGAACGGCAAGGACACGCTCTACGACCTGGAGCAGGACCAGCGGGAGTACGCGGACCGGTCGGCACATGAGCCGCATCTGGTGGCCGAGCTCAGGGCAGCCTGGGAAAAGATCGACGCGGGCCTGCTGGCCTATCCGACCTAGGGATACGCAGCGGGCGCCGCGAGCATCGCTCGGCCGGAAGCCGACGGCATAGGACAAGCCACGCTCAAGCCCGCCACCGTCGCCGCCACCCCGACCGGCATCACCCTCACCGCCGGTCACACCGCCCTCAAGCACGCATGAAACGGGAGCCGTCACCGCCCATGCCCCACGACCGCACCCCCACCGAGCCCACCCCACCGGAGACGGCTCCCCCCGAGGCCGCCGCCCTGGGAGCCCCCGTCCCGAAGGCACCCGGGCCCGAGGCCTGCCCGGAGACCGCCGCACCCGGCCGTCGCACCCACCGTTCCCGACTGCGCCGACGTCTGCTGGTCGGCCTCGCCAGTACCGTCGTCCTCGTCCTCGGTGCCGCCGCCGGCCTGCTCTGGCTGGCTGCGGGCCGACTCGTCCACCCCATGGACGACACCCCGCTGAACACCCACATCGTCGCCTCCGCACCGGGAACGGTGACCCTCCCCGCCACCACCGAGAGCCGCGCCACCGGCACGTACGGCCTGGTCTGGCAGGACGAGGAGACCGACCAGCGCCACCACGGCACCCTCGGCCCCGTCCTCGCCTCCGACGACGACACCGTCACCCGCGAACTCACCGCCGGCACCCCGCCCGCCCAGGGCGCCAAAGCGAAGGTCATCGTCACCGTCTGGAACACCGACCCCGAGCGAGCCCTCGGCCTCGACCACCAGGACGTCACCTACCCCGGCGAACTGGGCCCGATGCCCGCCTGGTTCCTCCCCGGTTCCGGCACCACATGGGTCGTCCAGGTCCATGGCCTCGGCGCCGGACGCGCTGCGGGACTGCGCACCATGCCCCAACTGCACGACCTCGGCCACCCCGTCCTCGACATCACCTACCGCAACGACCCCGGCGCGCCCCGGGACAGCAGCAACACCCGGCACTTCGGCGACACCGAATGGCGCGACCTCGACGCCGCCGTCCGCTACGCCCGCGGCCACGGGGCCACCGGCGTCGTCCTGCTCGGCCACTCCATGGGCGGAGGCATCATCGAGACCTACCTCCAACGCGCGGCCGACACCAGCGCCGTGCGCGCCGTCGTCCTCGACTCGCCCGCCCTCGACTACCGCGCGACCCTCGACACCATCGTCGCCGGCCTCGGACTCCCCACGCCCTTCGCCGCCCTCCAAGCCGGGATCCTGGGCCTGCGCGCCGACGTCGACCTCGACGACATCGACGCCCTGGCCGCCAACCGGCGCACCGGCGGCCCCAAGCAGCCCGTCCTGCTCTTCCACGGCACCGGCGACACCGTGGTGCCATACGCCACCAGCGCCGCGTTCGCCCATGACTGGCCCGACAAGGTCAGACTCGTCACCGTGGAAGGGGCACCCCACACCGGCGCCTGGAACGTCGACCCCCACACCTACGCCAAGGAACTCGCAGCGTTCCTCGCACAGCACACCTGATGGCCTGCCCGGGCAGCTCGCACAACCGGCCGACGCCGGAACACTCCGCCACGATCCCGCTCCCGGACCGCACTGCGGGGAGAAGCGGGGGCCGGGCAGCGAGAGCCCGTGCTCGATCGGCTTCTCGTCATCCGGGCCAACCCGCGACTCCCACCTGCCCGACGCAGCCGTGGAGGGCTCACCGCCCACTGTGTGCTCTCCCTACCAGCCGCCCTTCCGGTCGCGATACGTAGCCGCTGCATCCGGCGTGAAGGCCTGTCCTACCAGGGCCGGACGCTCCTCCTGAGGTGGCGCTCGATGGGAAGAAACCGGGGAGAAACGAGTGGCAGCCCGCACCTTCCGCTTCCCGCGAGGAGCCTGCCGGCGCTTGCGTTCGACGTACGTGGGGGCGGGCGAGGCGGCCTATCCAAACGACTGCGGCCCTGCGCCGAGCCCCAGGCGTACGGCGTCCCGGTCCGGGCGGATGGCCGCCAGGGCGAAGACGCCGGCCGCGAGCATCACCGCGCCTGCGACGAGGAAGGCGGTGGTGTAGCCGGCGGCCGGGGTGCCGGCCGTGTCGATGAGGTGGCCGGCCAGGAACGGCGCCACGAGTCCTGGCAAGGTGCCGATACCGGCGACGATGCCGAAGACGGCTCCGCGCTGGGCAGGAGGGACGACCTCCGCGGTCGTCATGTAGTGGAGGGGAACGGCGATCGCGGTACCGCCGAAGGCCAGCGCGATCAGCACCAGCCGGGGGCCGGACGCGTCGACGAACGGGAACGCCGTCATCGCGCACCCGGCCACGCACACGGCGATGCTCTGCGCCGCCCCGCTGGACCAACGGCTGCTCACACCACGGGATTTCAACGCGTCCACGAACGGGGAGACCGCCAGCAGCAGCACCAGTCCGAAGCCGGACATGACACTGATGGCGGTCGCGGAGGCCGCCGCCGACATGTCCATCTGCGTCCTGAAGTAGGCGGGCAGCCAGGCGTGGCTGAGGGACAGCGCCCACGCCGCTCCGAAAGCGCTGGCGATGCTGCCGAGCACCGTGCCCGTCAACAGGATCCTGCGGTACGGCAGCCGGAGCCCGCCGGATCCGGCGGCCATGTGCTTGTGGTCGTACGGACCGTCGTGGCCGACGCGCCACCACACCAGCGCCCAGCAGGCGCTGACGACCGCCAGGACGGCGTACGCGGAGCGCCAGCCGAAGCCGTCGATCAGCCAGGTGACCACGGGCGCCGCGATGAGTGTGCCCAGGGCCGCCCCGCCGATCTGGAGGGCCGAGGGCAGGGCGCGGCGCTCCGGCGGGAACCACTTGTAGAGAGCGTGCATGGACATGGACGCGGCCGGTCCCTCGGCGGCGCCGAGCAGGATGCGGCCGGCCATCAGGGTCGGGACCGTGGCCACCACGAGGACCGGGAGCTGGGCCACGGCCCACAACACGGTCATGACGAGCAACAGCACCCTGCTGGAGATCCGGGTGGAGACGAATCCGACGAGGAGTCCCGAGACGCTGAAGAGGAAGAAGAAGGAGCTGGAGATCAGGCCGTAGGTGCTGTTGCTGAGCTCGAGTTCCTCCATGATCGGGACGGCGGCGAGGCCGAGGACCGATTTGTCGGCGTAGTTGATGACCATGAAGGCCACGATCATCGCCATGATCAGCCAGGCTCTGCGGCGGTCGGGTGCCGGGGCGGCGATGTGCCGGGACTGCGCGGCGGCGGTACGGGGTGCCATGGGGCGACTCCTGCGGATGCGGGTGGAGCAGGGGTTCGTACAGGTGGGCGGTTGTCCCCGTGGCCGCGGACCCGCTCGCCGAAGCGGGGGCCCGCGGCACCGCCCTGGGCGCCAAGGGGTCGGTCAGATCAGGCCCTTGGCGATGGCGTTCTTGTGGATCTCGGTGGTTCCGGTGACGATCCGGAACATCCGCAGGCTGCGGAAGATCTGCTCGACCTCGTGGCCTCGGGTGAGCCCGGCCTTGCCATGGATCTGGACCGCCTGGTCGGCGACGCGGAACGACGCCTCGGAGGTGAAGAGCTTGCACATGTTGGCCTCGACGGAGACGTTGTCTCCCCGGTCGGCCTTCGCTGCGGTGTTCATCACCATCGCGCGGGCGGCGTAGATCTCGGTGGCCATCTCGGCGATCTTGTGGTGGATGGCCTGATGGGCGAGGAGCGGCTGGCCGAAGACGACGCGGTTCGTGGCGTACTCGACCGACAGGTCCCAGGCGCGGCGGGCGGCGCCGATGAGGGACGGGCAGTGCAGCAGGCGGTTGAGGGTGATGCGGCCGATGCCGATGCGCAGGCCCTGACCGATCTCACCGAGGAGGTTGCCGGCGGGGATCCGGCAGTTCTCGAAGACGAGGTCGCCCTCCATCTGCTGCCCGGACATGGGCACTTCGCCTTCGAGAACCGTGCAGCCGGGGGTGTCCAGGTCGACGAGGAACGCGCTGTACGCCTCCTCGGTGCCGGCCATGCGGGCGACGACGATCGCGAAGTCCGCGAAGGGGGCGGCCGAGCTGAACACCTTCTTGCCGTTGAGGACGTAGGTGTCCCCGTCCGGGGTGGCGGTGGTCGTCATGCGGCGTACGTCGGATCCCGCGTCCTCCTCCGTGATGGAGAAGCAGCAGGCCCGCTCGCCTCGGACGACGGGCATCAGATAGCGGTCCCGCTGCTGCTCGGTGGCGTACTTCACGATCGCGCCGACACGCAGCGGACCGCCCATGTCGCCGAGGACCGAGTGGGAGAGCGCGGCACCGGAGGCGGTCAGCTCCTCCTTCAGGGCGCACAGTTCGTAGAAGCTCAGGCCTTGGCCGCCGAGTTCGGGGGGCAGGCTGATGCCGTAGAAGCCGAGTTCCGCGCTGCGCTTCCAGACGTGTTCGAGGGTGGTGCGGTCGAGCTTGGTCTCCGGGGTGATGCCGTGCTCGCGCTCGTACGGGATGAGCTCGTCGCGGAGGTAGGCGCGCAGTCGGACGACGAGGTCCTGGAGGCGCGGATTGTCGTCGTAGGAGGGTTCGAGGGTGAAAGGCATGCCAGGGGTCCTGTTCAGTTGACGTGGCGCTCGGCGCCCGCCCAGTAGCGGTCGCGGATGGCGCGGCGGTCGATCTTGCCGTTGGGGTTGTGGGGCAGGGCCGCGGCGAAGTCGACCGAGCGGGGCTTCTTCATGCGGGCCAGGTGCTCGGCGCAGAAGTCGATGAGGTCGGCCTCGGTGAGGGTGGCTCCGTCGCGCGTCACGACGACCGCCTTGACGGCCTCGCCCCACTGCTCGTCCGGGACGCCGACGACGGCGGCCTCGTAGACGCCGGGGTGCTGGTGCAGGACAGACTCGACCTCGACGGCGTAGATGTTGAACCCGCCGGAGACGATCATGTCCTTCTTGCGGTCGACGATGAAGACGTAGCCGTCGGAACGGCGGCGGGCAAGGTCGCCGGTGAGGAACCAGCCGTCCCGGAAGATCTCCGCGGTGAGGTTCGGCTCGTTGTGGTAGCCGGGAACGACATCGGGGCCGCGGACGGCGATCTCTCCGATTTCTCCGTCGGCGACGGGCTGTCCGCTGTCGTCGACGATGGCGACCTCGGCCTCGGCGAGCGGACGGCCGCAGGACAGCAGCAGCTCCTCGTCCTCGCCCTCGATCCCCCGCCGGTGGTCCTCCGTGGAGAGGAAGAGCACGCCGGAGGTGGTCTCGCCACACCCGTATCCCTGGGACAGGACAGGGCCGAAGAGGTCCCAGGCGGCCCTGATCCGGGCCGGTGACATCGGCGCGGCGCCGTAGATCAGCTGGCGGAGGGTGGAGAGGTCGTAGTCGCGGGCGTTGGGCAACGCGAGGACGGTGTTGACCATCGTCGGCACGACGAAGGCATGGGTGGCGCGCTCGCGCTGAACGGTGGCGAGGAACTCCTCGGCGTCCCAGCGGGGCAGCACGATCGCACAGCCGCCGGCGAAGAAGGTGCCCATCAGCGGCATGCCGGAGGCGTGGGTGACCGGCCCGGCCAGGATCTGCCGGTCTCCGGGGCCCACCCGGGTGTCGGCGCTCATCGCCGACTTGCGCATCAGGGCGAGCCGGTTGCCGTAGGTCTGGACTGCCGCCTTGAGCTTGCCGGTGGACCCCGAGGTGAAGTGCAGGACGGCGATGTCACCCTCGCCGCACTCCGTCTCGACGGGTTCCGGCTCGATGCCCGCGAGGGTCTCGGCATACCCCGGGCCGAGATCGCTCGGGCCGTCGTAGCCGAGGACGGTTCTCACTGCCGTGCCGGGCACAGCGGAGCGGGCGATGTCCAGATGGGCCGCGTCCGCCAGCAGGAGCCTGGCGTCGGACTCGGCGAGCAGGTGAGCCACCTCGGCGGCTCCGAGCCTGGCGTTGATCGGCGCCCGGGCCAAGCCGGCCTTGTAGAGGGCGACTTCCGTGACGACCAGTTCCGCGCGGTTGCCCGCGAGGGTCGCCACCCGGTCGCCCCGGCTCAGGCCGAGCGCGCGCAGGGCCGTCGCGAGCCTGTCGCTGTGTTCGTCGAGTTCCGCGTACGTCAGCCTCACGGGTCCGCAGACCACCGCCTCGGCATCGGGTTGGTGGCCGGCAGTCCGGCGTACGTACCGCCCGAAGTTCATCGCACCTCCAGAGTTTCCGAACAGTCTGTCCGGTAGCAAGCTTGGTGTGCGGAAACGTAAAGGCAGCGTTAGGGTCAGGTCAACGGTTCGGACGAGAAGGAAACGAAGTGGACATGAAGCCCGCGGGAGACCGCCGCGTCCGCAGGACGCGGGCCGCACTGCGCCAGGCCCTGGTCGAACTGGTCCTGGAGAAGGGGTTCCACGCGATCACGGTCGAGGAGATCACCGAACGTGCCGACGTCGGCCGGGCAACCTTCTACGCTCACTACCGCGACAAGGAGGACCTCCTGGTCGGCATCGTCCGCGACCTCGCCGAGGACCGGGACCGCCTCCTGCCGGCGGTCCGACAGGCGCACGCCGAGGGCTTCACCGGACTGCCGGTGAAGTACATCTTCGAACACGCCGAGCAGGAGAAACCCGTCTACCAGGTAGTCCTTCGAGGCGAGGGCGACGGCCGGGCCCTGCGCGAGTTCACCGACCTCATCCGCGCGCACGCCGAAGCGGCCTTCCGCGCACGGACCGAGCAGCTCGCGGTGACACCGAGGATCCCCCTCGACGTCGTCGCCCGGGCCTGGACCGGTGAACTCATCGGCCTGCTGACCTGGTGGGTCGAGAACGACACCGGCTACAGCGCCGCCGAGATCACCGCCCACCTGCGCGACCTCTCGGTGTACGGCCGCGTCTGGGCCACCGGACTCGCCCCGTCCGACGCCCCCGGAGCCCTCGACCTCACTCCCTGAACCGCGCCTTCCCCGTGCGCCCTGACGCGTTCCCCCTTGTCACGCCTGGTCGAGTTACCGGACAAGATGTACGGTAACGAGCCCAGTCGGCGCACGACCGAAAAAGCGGAGCGGGCGCGTGGCAGGCATTCCCTCCTTGGCCGACCTCGTGTGGGCGCGGGGATACACGGATCCCGCCTGGGCCCGACGGCATACCACTCGGGTCGAGAACTCATTCCGAGCCGCCATGTCTGGCGAGGCTCAGGCGGCGCCGCACTGCCCGCCGCGCCGACCGGCGCCCTCGACGGCCTCGCGTTCACGAGACCACGAGGTCAGACCCGCACGCTCACGGGGGTCGACACGTACGTCCCCGAGCTCGCCGGCACCGCCTTCGGCGAAGCCCAGGTCGACCACCTCCTCCACATGGGCACGCAGATGAGTTACGCGGGCCGCCCGTACGACAAGGCACTCGAAGCCCAGCGCTCCTTCGCTGTCCTCGCCACCGCACAGGCGACCGGCACGCCGGGAACCGGTTTCCGCTACGAGAACGACAACGTCGAGGCCCTGCGCCGTGTCACCGGCACCACCACCTCGGCCCTGCTGTCCGAGATGGTCTGGTCCTGCATCGGCGACCGAGGAGGACGCGTACTACCTCCTCGGCACGGAGGGCTCCGAGGTCTCCTGCGGCGGATTCAGCGCCACCGCCCGCGACCTGGCCCGCCTCGGCGAGATGATCCGCTGCGGCGGTGCGATCGGCGACCGCCAGATCGTGCCGGAAGCCGTCGCCCCGACCATCGTCTCCGGCGTCCCCGACGGCTACCCCCGCCGCGTGCGCTTCCCCGCGCTCGACTTGGTGATCGTCCACTACGCCTCCCCCGTCGTCTTCCCCGGCACCTCGCCGATCCTCTCGGCCAGGTCCGTGCCGGGGACCGCCTCCCACACGTCGGCCGGGTCGAGGTGACGTACCCGTAGTGGCGCGGGACGCCGTCGGGTGCCGGCAGGGAGAAGTCCTCGCTGCCCATCGCCGGGCCGAAGCCGAACACCGTTTCAGCGCCGGAGAGTTCACGGCGCGCGGCGGCGATCTGCCCGTCGAGTGCGGTACCGCGGCGGAACGTCGCGTTCAAACCGTCCGACCGAGGCCCGGCGTGGCCGTACCGCCCGTCATACGCGCGCCGGAGCCGGACTCCCCGTCGCACCCGGAGCATGCGCCTCACGACCGGTCAGCATCTGGAGGATCAGAGCACCCACGCACAGCAGCGCGCTCAGCCCCCAGATCGTCAGATAAGCGGAGAGCGCCGGGACCTCCGTACCCCCGACGACGAGCGAGCCGAGGACGACCGCCGAGCCCGCGCCCGCGACACTGCCGCCCAGGGTCTTCAGGTTGTTGTAGACGGCGGTAGCACTCGCCGTACGGTCCGTGGCGCTGCGTTCCACGATCAGGGTGGGCAGGCCGCCCAGGGCCAGGCCCATGCCGAAGCCGGCGACGGCGGACGCCAGGGCGAACAGTGGCAGCGCGGCGTGCGTGGCGATCAGCCCCACGTTCCCCGCCGCCATCAGTGCGAAGGAGAGCAGCAGCATCCGGCGGTAGCCGGTGCGGGCCGCCACCCGGGCGACGAGGCTCGCCCCGGTGAACGCCAGCACATGCGGCACCGCGCCCCATGCGCTGATCTCCCAGGTGGTGAGCCCGAACCCGTACCCCTCGTCGGCCGTGGACGCGGCCAGATACGAGATGCCGACCGCCTGCCCGCCCAGCATCACCGCGCCGAAAAGGAAGCCTGAGACGTAGTAAGGCGCGGACTGGCGGCGGGCCACCGCCCGGACGTCGACCAGGGCGTGCGGTCGGTCCCGTTCGAGCCGGACCCACCAGGCCAGCAGGGCCAGGGAGAGCGCGATACCGCCCAGGGTGAGCGGAGAGGTCCAGCCCCAGGTCGCGCCGCGCGCCGTCGTGCCGAGGAGCAGCAGCAGCGAGAGGCCGAGCAGCAGCGCCCCCGACCAGTCCATCCGGCCCGGCGCAAGCGTCCGGGACTCCGGGATGGCGCAGTACGACAGGGCCAGGCAGGCACACGCGAGCGCGGCGAGGACCGAGAGCGTGAGCCGGATGCCACCGGTGAGGGCGAGCAGGGGGCCCACCAGAGCATGCCCGAGGAGCGAGCCGAGGGTGAGCGCGCCGACAAGCAGCCCCACCGCCCGTCGCCCGCCCTCCAGGTCGAGCCGGTCCCGTACGAGCCCGATCTCCAGCGGCAACAGCGCCGCCAGCGGGCCCATCAAGGCACGGCCCACCAGCAGCACCGTCAGGTTCGGTGCGAGAGCCACCAGGACGGTGCCCGCCGCGACGCAGACCAGCGCGACCCGGGTGAGCCGACGGTGCCCGTACAGGTCTCCGAGCCGCCCGAACACCGGCACCGCGACCGCGGCCGACAGGAACTGCACCGCCATGTACCACTGCGCCTGGGACGCGCTGATGGACTGCCAGTCCTGAACCGCCGGCACCAGCGCCGGCGCCGAACCCTGGAGGAAGCCGCTGACCAGCTCGAACACGACGAGCAGGCCCACCACGGCGGTCACCCGGGGCGCCGCCGCCTCGCCCGTCCCGCGCGGGGCCGTCATGCCGACGCCCCAGCGGCGAGCCGCTGCTCCGCGAGCTCGCTGAGCAGTGCCGCCTGGCGGTGGAGCACCCGGTCGTCGAAGACCGCCCGCGGGGAGTGGTTCTGGGGCGCCTTCGCTACGTCCACGCCTTCGGGCGCCGCGCCGACCAGCAGCATCGCGCCGGGCACTTTGTTCAGTACGAGGGAGAAGTCCTCCGAACCGCTGGCCGGCTGCGGCGCCTCCCACACCTCTCCCGGGCCGAACAGCTCGCGCGCCGTGTCCAGCGCGAACGCCGTCGCGGCCGGCTCGTTGACGGTGACCGGATAGAGCATCTCGTACTCCACCTCCACGTCCAGGCCGTGTGCGGCCGCGATCCCGCGCACCAGGCGCGGCAGCCCCGCGGCGAGCCGCTCGTGGTTGGCCTCCGAGTAACTGCGTACGGTCGCCTCGAACTCGGCCGTGTCCGGGATGACGTTCTGCTGCGTGCCGGCGTGCAGCCGCCCGACGGTGACCACCACCGGGTCGAAGATGTCGAAGGTGCGCGTCACCCAGTTCTGCAGCGCGGTCACCATCTCGCAGACGGCCGGCACGGGGTCCTTGGCATGGTGCGGAGCCGAACCGTGCCCGCCCTCGCCGCGAACCGTCACCCGCAGGACGTCGGATGCCGTCATGACCGTGCCGGGCCGGGACGCGATCCAGCCGCCGGGCAGCCGATTGGCCGAGACGTGCAGGGCGAAGGCCGCGTCGAGCGGCTTGCCCGCCGCGCCCAGGACACCCTCGTCGATCATCGCGCCTGCACCGTTGTGCCCCTCCTCGCCCGGCTGGAACATGAACACCACGTCGCCCTGGAGGCTCTCCCGACGGTCCGCGAGCAGCGTCGCCGCGCCGACGAGTCCGGCGGTGTGCAGGTCGTGCCCGCAGCCGTGCATCCGTCCCGGCAGCTCGGAGGCGTACTCCACGCCCGTCAGCTCGTCCACCGGCAGTGCGTCCAGGTCACCCCGCAACAGCACCGCCCCGCCGGGACGGCCGCCGCGCAGCACGGCCGTGACCGAGGTCAGCTCCCGGCCCAGCGTGATCTCGAGGGGGAGACCGTCGAGCGCGGCGAGGACCTTCTCCTGCGTACGCGGCAGCCGGAGGCCGAGCTCCGGCTCCCGGTGCAGCGAGCGGCGGAGCCGCACGAGATCGGGCTGGAGTTCCCTGGCGCGTTCCAGTACGGACATGCTGCGTCAACCTCCTGATACGGTTCCGGCCATCGGTGCGGAAAGACTGAAGTCCTGGCCAGCCCAACCGACCCAAATCGCAGGAAACGCGCAAGGGGCATCGAATGACGCAGGATTCTGGCCACGGACCAGTACGGAATTCCGCGCACGGGGCGGTACGGGCACTCGACGACGTCGACCAGGCCCTGGTGCACGCGCTGCAGATCGCCCCCCGCGCCGGCTGGAACGAGATCGGCGCGGTACTCGGACTCGACGCCGTCACCGTGGCCCGCCGCTGGCACCGGCTCACCGAAGCCGGCGCCGCCTGGATCAGCTGCTCCCCATCCCCCTCCCTCGCCGCGAGCGGACAGGGGCTGCTCGCCGTCGTCGAGGTGGACTGCGCCAGCGGCAGCCTGCTGACCGTCGCCCGGGCCCTGGCCGAGCTGCCCCACGTCACCGCCGTCGAACACGTCAGCGGAGACCGCGACCTCCTGCTCACGGTGATGGCCACAGACCTCGCCGCGCTCACCCACTGGGTGACTCGCGGCATCGGCGCGATGCAGGGCATCGTCGCCACCCGGACCCACCTCGCGAGCACCGTCTACACCGAGGGCAGCCGCTGGCGGCTGCGCGCCCTCGACCGCACCCAGATCGCCCGCCTCGCCGACACCGGCACTCCCCGCACCGACACCCCCGTCTTCCCCCTCACCGACCTGGACCACGCCCTCGTCAGAGCCCTGTCCATGAACGGCCGCGCCACCTACCGCGCCCTCGCCGACGCCTGCGGAACGAGCCCGGACACCGTCCGTCGCCGACTCGGCCGGCTCTTCGCCGCCGGCATGCTCCAGCCCCGTTGCGAGGTCGCCCGCCCCTTGTCGGAGTGGCCGGTCACGGTGATCCTCTGGGGGAGGGCTGCCGCAGCGGAGTTGGAGAGCGTCTCCCGCGCCGTCACCGGCGCCCGCGAGGTACGACTGTGCGCCGGTCTCACCGGCCGGAACAACGTCCTCGTCGTGGCCTGGGTGAAGTCCCTCGCCGACGCCCAGCGCTTCGAGGTACGAATCGCCCAGCGCGCCCCCGGCCTTGACATCACCGACCGAGCCGTGGCCCTCTGGCCGCTGAAGCTCAGCGGCCACCTGCTCGACGAACGCGGCTACCGCATCGGCGGCGTCCCACTGGACGCCCGCACGGCCGACGCCACCCGGCGAGATCCGGAAGAGTCATGAACGGTCTCCTCGCGGCCGCCGCCGAACTCGACGCGGGACTGGCCATCCTCTTCGCCGGTGCACCGCCCCACTGATCGCGTACGCCTTCAAGCCACGGTCCCGGGTGGTCTGGACGCACCGCTTGTGGTGGTCACGGAATCCGATGACGCAAGCGGTGCCGGCACCGCCGGCCACCCTCTTCCGGGCCTCCGCCACCTGAGCCGCGACCCCGTCCGTGCTCAGGTAGGTGATCGTGCCGTCCGCCGACACGAATGCGCCCCGTATTGCGCGGCCGCACGCCTTCTCCGCGCGGTCGCGCGACAAGGTGGCACAACGGACCCGTGCGCTCGCCAAAGCAAGTGAATCCGGCGGCGTGTGTGTTCATCGGACTACGACGTCTGGGCACGCTCCCTCCCAGCGGTTCTCACCCGTTGAGAGGGATGGGCATGACGACCCAAGTCACCGAGTCCGAGCTGGAAGCCCTGCTCCATGGCACACTCCGCGCCAAGGGGGCGGGCGAGCGCTGGGCCACCGAGTCGAACGAGAGCTGGTGCCGGGTGGCGCCCCGCTCCGGGACCGGGCCGGACCAGGGCTGGAAGCTGCACGTGTCGGCGACGGCCGCCTCCGCCCCGGCGGTGCTCGAGAAGGCCCTGGACGTCCTGCTCAAGGACGGCTCGGCGTTCAAGTTCGCCCGCTCGCTGGAGCAGGTGAGCGCCCTCAACACCCGTGCCACGCCCCGCGGAAGCTCGGGCAAGTTCATCACGGTCTACCCGGCCTCCGACGCCGACGCGGCCCGCCTCGCGCAGGACCTCCACACGGCGACCGAGGGGCTGGCGGGACCCCGCATCCTGTCCGACCAGCCGTACGCCCCCAACAGCCTGGTGCACTACCGCTACGGCGCCTTCGTCGGGCGGCGGCGCCTCTCGGACGAGGGGCTGATGGTCTGGTACATCGAGGACCCCGACGGCAACCCCGTGGAGGACAAGCGAACCGGCCGGTACGCGCCGCCGGCGTGGGCGGTCAGCCCCTTCCCCGACTCCGTGCCCGTCGCACCCCCCAGGTCGGAGACGCCGCGGCGCCCGGTCCTGCTCGGCGGCCGGTTCTCGGTGCGGGAGGCGATCCGGCACACCAACAAGGGGGGCGTCTACCGAGGCACCGACGTCGAGACCGGCGCCCCGGTCGTCATCAAGGAGACCCGGCCCCACGTGGAGGCCGACGCCTCCGGCAACGACGTCCGCGACTGGCTGCGCACCGAGGCCCGAACCCTGGAGAAGCTCAAGGGCACGCGACTCGCACCGGAGCCGCTCGCGATGTTCGAGCACGGCGGACACCTGTTCCTGGCCCAGGAGGAAGTGCCGGGGATCCCCCTGCGCAACTGGGTCGCCGAGCACTTCCGCGACACCGGCGCCGCACGCTACCGCACCGACGCGCCGGCCCAGGCCGGACGCCTGGTGGACCTCGTCGAGGCGGCCCACGCCCGAGGCTGCGTGCTGCGCGACTTCACCCCCGCCAACGTGATGGTCCGCCCCGACGGCGCACTGCGCCTCATCGACCTGGAGCTCGCCGTCCTCGCCGACGACGTCGCCCTCCCGACCCGCGTCGGCACGCCCGGCTTCAGTCCCCCCGAGCGCCTGGTGGACGCGCCCGTCTCCCCGACCGGCGACTACTACAGCCTCGGCGCGACGCTGTGCTTCGTCCTGACCGGCAAGGTACCGACCCTGCTGGAGGAGAAGCCCGCCACCCGGCCCCCGGAGGACCGCCTCGGTGAGTGGCTGGACGCCTGCGCCGCCCCCCTGGAGCTGCCGGACGGCCTGCGCGCGATGATCCTCGGGCTGATGAAGGACGACCCCGCCGCGCGCTGGGACCCGGCCCGGGCGCGGGACGCGCTCCGGGAGAGCCGTACGGGGAGTGGCACCAACAGGGGACGTGGCGGGGCTGCTCGTACGGCCGCGGCTCGCACCGGCCCGACGGGCACCGAAGCCACCGAAGCCACCGAAGCCACCGACACGGATACGGACACCCGCACCCGCACCGGCACCGGCACCGGCACCGGCACCGGCACCGACTCGATCGACGTCGCCGTGGCCGGCATCGTGGAGCACCTCGTCGACTCCATGACACCCGACGACGACCTGCGGCTGTGGCCCGTGTCCGTCAAGGCCGGGGAGACCGACGCCTGCATCGTGCAGCAGGGCGCGGCCGGTGTGCTGTCCGTCCTGACACGCTACTTCGAGCTCACCGACGACCCCCGCCTCCCGGAGCTGATCGCCACCGCGGGCCGCTGGATCGCGGACCGCACCGACACCCGCTCCACACGGCCCGGCCTGCACTTCGGCGGCCGCGGCACGGCCTGGGCGCTGTACGAGGCCGGGCGCGCCGTCGCCGACCGGGCGCTCATCGACCACGCCCTGGCCCTGGCCCTCGCACCGCAGGAGTCGACGCCCAGCCATGACATCACCCATGGTTCGGCGGGCAGCGGAATGGCCGCTGCCCATCTGTGGCACCGCACCGGCGATCCGCGCTTCGCCGAGCGGGTCGCCGATGCCGCCGACCGGCTGACCGCCGCAGCCCGGCGCGAGCGGTCCGGGGCGAGCTGGCCGGTGCCCGCCGAGGCCGTGGTCGAGGAGGCCGGCAAGCGCTACCTGGGCTTCGCCCACGGCACCGCCGGCATCGGCTGCTTCCTCTTGGAGGCCGCCGCCGTCACCAAGAACCCGGAGCACCGGGAACTGGCCCTGGCGGCGGGCGAGCTCCTCGTGACGCACGCCGTCACCGTCGGCGACGCGGCCCAGTGGCCGGCCCAGGCCACGGACGTGCCGACGGCACCGTACTGGTGCCACGGCTCCGCCGGCATCGGCTCGTTCCTCGTCCGGCTGTGGCGGGCGACCGGCGACGAACGGTTCCGCGACCTCGCCGTCGGTGGCACCCGAGCCGTGGTCGAGCGCGCCTCCCGCGCCGCCGTCACGCAATGCCACGGACTGGCGGGCAACGGCGACTTCCTCCTCGACATGGCCGAGGCCACCGGCGACCCCGCCCACCGGGCGCGGGCCGAGGAGCTGGCCCGCCTCCTCGTCTCCGAACGGTCCCACCGCGGCAGCCACGTCGTCTTCCCCAACGAGTACGGGGACGTCTCGACGAGCTGGAGCGACGGATCGGCGGGAATCCTGGCGTTCCTCCTGAGGGTCCGCCACACAGAGCCCCGGCACTGGATGGTCCAGCAGCCGGTCTGAGCGGCAGGAGTCCCTGCCGCCACGTGTCACACGAGTGAAGGAGATTGTCATGGAGTACCAGGACCTCGAGCTGCTGGCCCACCTGCACGCCCTTCCGGAGACCGACCCGGTCGGCGTCGACGGCGACTCGTTCAGCGGAACGTGCGCGTGCGTCGGCCTGCTGACGCTCGCCAACACCATCTGTATCGGTATCAGCTGCGCGTAACACCGAAGACCCCCCGGCCGGTGGTTGCCGCGAGCAGCCGCCGGCCGGAGCGGGCTCCGGCTCCGTGCGGACGAAGCGGAAGAGGACGTGGACGAGGAAGAGGACGGGACCCCATGCAGCCATCCGCAGGTGACGACGCACTCGCCGCAGCCGCCCTCCTGACCGCCGAGGTCGCCGTCCCCCGCGCGGGGGAATCTCCGCACGACCGCGACCACGACCACGACCCGGACCCGGGCCCCGGACCCGGCCCCGACCCCGGATACGCGATCAGCACGCGCGGTCTGGTGAAGAGCTACCCGGGCCCGGACGGCACCACCGTCGACGCGGTCCGCGGCCTCGACCTCGACGTGCGCCGGGGTGAGGCCTTCGCCTTCCTCGGCCCCAACGGCGCAGGCAAGTCCACCACCATCGCCCTCCTGTGCGCCCTCGCCCGCCCCACCTCCGGTCACGCCACCGTGGCCGGCTTCGACGTGGCCACCCGACCGCACGACGTGCGGCGCCAGGTCGGCATCCTGTTCCAGCACAGTGCCCTCGACCCGGACCTGACCGTCGAGCAGAACCTGCGCATCCACGCCCGCCTGTACGGGCTGCCCCGCCGCGACGTGCGCAGGCGGACCGCCGAGGTGCTCGAACCCGCCGGACTGACCGACCGGCGGCGGTTTCCCGTACGCGCCCTGTCGGGCGGCATGCGGCGACGCCTGGAGATCGCCCGCCAGTTGCTGCACTCCCCGAGCGTGCTGTTCCTGGACGAGCCGACGACCGGGCTCGACCCGCACGCGCGCGCCGAGATCTGGGAGCACCTGCGGGCCCTGCGCGACCGGCTCGGCAGCACCCTCTTCGTCACCACCCACTACCTGGAGGAGGCGGAGAACTGCGACCGGATCGCGATCATCGACGGGGGCCGTCTGGTCGCGCAGGGCACGCCGCACGGGCTCAAGGCGGAGGTCGGAGACGACCGGGTGGTGTTGCGCACCAGCGACGACGGGCGGGCGCGGAAAGTCGTCGCCCAGGCTGCGCCGCCGGACCGCCCCGTCACGGTGGACGCCGACGGCACGTGGCTGCGGGTGCCCGACGGCAGCGCGTGGATCCCGCGCCTGTGCGCGGCACTGGAGGCGCACGGCATCGCGGTGCACGCCGCCTCCGCCACCCCGCCCACGCTCGACGACGTCTTCTTCCACCACACCGGCCGCAGCATCACCACCGCCCCCGCCGCGATCGGAGGCGGCCGATGACCGCCCTCACCCTCCAGGCGCCCGAGGCCACCGAGCGGGGGCGGGCGTCCCGGCTGCGGCACGAACTGCGGGCGATCCACGCCCTGGTCCACCGCGATCTGCTGCGCCTGGCCCGTCAGCGCTCCCACACCGTGCTGGTCCTGCTCCAGCCGGTGCTCTACCTCTTCGCGCTCGGCGGCGGGCTCGCCGCCCTCATCCCCGCCGCCTCACTGGGCACCGGCTACCAGACGTACCTCTTCCCCGGCATGCTCATGATGACGGTGCAGACCCCGGCCATCATGGTGGGGATCCGGCTGATCACCGACCGGCAGAGCGGCTACCTGCGCGAGCTCCTGATGGCCCCCGTCAGCCGCTCCACCCTGCTCCTGGGCAGCTGCGCCGGCGGCACGCTCGTCGCCGCGGTGCAGGGCGCCGTCCTGCTCAGCCTGGCCGGCGCGGTCGGCCTGCCGTACGACCCGGTGCTCCTGCTGCTGCTCCTCGGCGGCATGCTCCTGGCCTCGTTCGCCCTCACCAGCATGACCCTGGCGCTGTCGGTGACGCTGCGCAGCCCCGAGCTGTTCCACACACTCCTCAGCCTGCTGATGATGCCCCTGCTGTTCCTCTCCGGCGCCTTCTTCCCGCTGGAGTCCATGCCGGGCTGGGCGCGCGGCCTGGCGACCGTCGATCCGCTCGCGTACGGGGTGGACCTGCTGCGGCGCTGCATCGCCCTGCGGGTCCCGGACCAGGCGGCCGCCGGCGGCATCGAATGGGCGGGCCGGCAGCCCCCGCTGCTCCTGGAGGCCGGGCTGCTCCTCGCCGTCGGAGGCCTGACCCTGCTGTGGGCCGCCCGCCGCTTCAGCCGTCCGGAGTGACCGGCCCCCTCTCCCCCGCACGCCCGCGCGGCCCGCCCGACCGGCGGGCCGTGCGGGCGTGCGGGGGTGCGGGGGGTAAAGCGCGGGAAAAGTCCTGGTCGGACCGCTGCGGTTCC
Source organism: Streptomyces sp. NPDC056169 (assembly GCF_042268445.1). Taxonomy (NCBI): domain Bacteria; kingdom Bacillati; phylum Actinomycetota; class Actinomycetes; order Kitasatosporales; family Streptomycetaceae; genus Streptomyces; species Streptomyces sp. NPDC056169. The sequence goes on from NZ_JBHJUO010000029.1 coordinate 34,757, forward strand.
CGCACTGAGTGTTTACGGCGTCTTATCGCGTTCCTAGCGCCCCCGGGCCTCGTCCCGGCGCCCTGGAACGACGGATTCCGCAGCGGGAGGGGCATTGACCTGCGATTCCGCCCGAGCTTCCATTCAGGCCGGGAGCCACGGACCCCACTGACACCGGACGCCTCGGAGGCGATACCGCTCCCGTTCAGATACACCGCTCGCACCGATCGGAACCGCCTGATGACGGACACCCTCAGCGCACCGCACGCGTTGGCCCCCCAGACCGGCCCCGTGCCGCAGAAGCTCAAGCGCTCCATCGGTGTCGTGGGCGGCACCCTGCTCACGCTGTCGTGCGTGACACCCGCCTCGACCCTCTTCGTGGTCGTCCCTGACCTGTTCGACGGCGTCGGCACGTACGCGGCCCTGACCATCGCCATCGGCTCGCTGCTCTGTATCGGCGTGGCGTTCTGCTACTCCGAGCTCGGCACCCTGATCCCGAGCGCGGGCGGCGAGTACGCCATCGTCTCCACCCTCGCGGGCCGCCTGGCCGGCTGGCTGGTCTTCGTGCTGTCCCTGCTGGTCGTGATGATCGTGCCACCGGTGATCGCCATGGGGACCGCCGACTACCTCGCGCCGCTCGTACACCTCCCGGCCCCGCTGGCCGGTGCCGGCGTCATGGTCCTCGCCACCCTCGCCGGTCTGCTCGACCTGCGGGCCAACGCCTGGATCACCGGCATCTTCCTCGTCCTGGAGGTCGTCGCCGCCGGCATCGTCGCGATCCTCGGCTTCTCCCACTCCCAGCGGGGTGTCGGCGCCCTGGTCCACGGCCAGGTCGCGTCCGCCGGAGGCGGACACTCGCTCGTCACCGGCGCCATGGTCGTATCCGGCCTCGCCATCGCCCTCTTCGTCACCCAGGGCTTCTCGACGGCCGTCTACCTCTCCGAGGAGCTGGAGAACCCGCGCCGCACGGTGGCCCGCACCGTGCTCGCCACGCTCGCCATCTCCACCGCCGTGATCCTGGTGCCCGTCGTCGCGATCACCCTCGGCGCCGGCGACCTGGAGACCCTCACCGGCGGAGACATCAGCGGCATGATCGCCACGTGGTCCAACTCGGCCGTCGGTACCTTCATCAGCCTCTGCGTCGCCCTGGCGATCATCAACGCGGGCATCGTCATGGTCATCCAGAACTCCCGCGTCCTGTTCGCCTCCGCCCGCGACAAGGCCTGGCCGGAACCCGTCAACAACGCCCTGTCCCGGCTCGGCCGCTTCGGCTCCCCGTGGGTGGCCACCCTGGCCGTCGGCGTCCCGGGCGCGGCCCTGTGCTTCGTGAACCTCGACACCCTGTACGGCGTCACCGGCGTCTCCGTCACCGGCATGTACCTGCTGGTCGCGGTGGCCGCCCTGTTCAGCCGCCGGGGCGCGCACCGCGAGATCGCGGCCTGGCGCATGCCGCTGTGGCCGGCCGTGCCGCTCCTGCTCATCGGCGTCCTCGCGTACGTCCTGTACATGCAGGACACCAAGTACCTGGCATGGACCGGCGGCATCACGGCCGCCGCCACCCTCTACTGGGCCCTGTACCTGCGCCCCCGGCGGGACACCCGCTGGCTGGTCAGCATCCCGGAGGACGAGCAACTCTGACCTCCCCGAGTTCCCCGAGTTCCCCGTAGGCCGGGACGGCGCCAGCCGCCCCGGCCTTCGGCGTCGACCTGCCCGGCAGCATGACGAACGGCTGCCGGCCGGTGGGGCGTCGGCGGCGGGAGTTCCGGTCGGCCGCGGGCATGTCGGGGCTCTGACCGCCGGACGGGTGGGGCCGAACTGACGGTGGCTCATTTCCGTACGCCCTCTTGTGGGTTGATGCCGAGGTTCTAAGAATGCACATGACAACCGGAGGATCTTCGGTTGCACGTCATCAGAGGGGAACCCCCACATGAAGAAGCCTCTCGTCGGCGCCCTGCTCGCGCTGCTCCTGACCGGAGCGGCCGCGGCCCCGGCCATGGCGGCCGCGCCGCCGCAGGCTCCCGCGGCCAAGGACCGGGCCACGGCGGCCGTCGCCGTCGACTTCGCCGGCACGGTCGCGCTCAGCAACTGCTCCGGCTCGCTCGTCCGCATGCCGAGCTCCCAGCCGAACGACCCCGCGCTCGTCCTCTCCAACGGGCACTGTCTGGAGACCGGCATGCCGGGGGCCGGCGAGGTCGTCAAGGACGTGCGCTCCACCCGCTCGTTCTCGCTGCTCAACTCGGCCGGCACCAAGGTCGCGACGCTGCGCGCCAGCAAGATCGCGTACGGCACGATGACCGACACCGACATCTCGATCTACCAGGTGACCAAGACCTACGCGCAGATCCAGAGCCTGTACGGCATAGGCGCCCTCACCCTCAACGACGTCCGCCCGACGCAGGGTTCGTCGATCAAGGTGGTGTCCGGGTACTGGAAGCGGATCTACAGCTGCAATGTCGACGGCTTCGTCTACCGCATGAAGGAGGGCGACTGGACCTGGAAGGACTCGGTCCGCTACACCTCCTCCTGCAACACCATCGGCGGCACCTCCGGCTCGCCGGTCATCGACACGACCACCGGCAAGGTCGTCGCCGTCAACAACACGGGCAACGAGAGCGGTGAGAGCTGCACCGTGAACAACCCGTGCGAGATCGACGAGAACGGCACCGTGACCGTCCGCCAGGGCATCAACTACGCCCAGGAGACGTACACGATCGTCCCGTGCGTCGGCGCGGGCAACGTGATCGACCTGAACCGCCCGGGCTGCACCCTGCCGAAGCCGTAACGCGGTAACGCCGCACCGCGCGTCACTGCACCGCCCGCCCGGTCTCTCGGAGACCGGGCGGGCGGACGCGTTACCGCTGTCCGGTCGAAGATCAGTCGGCGCGGGCACGGCGGGCGGCCGATCATGAACGGCGTGATACGGCCCTGATAAGCGCGTACCGGATCCATTGACGCCCCCCGTACAGCACCTACAACACTGAACACATAGATGACAGTGCACATAGGGGTGGTGGGGCGGTGAAGTTCGAGTACGTGTTGCTCGCGTTGATCTCGGCGCGGCCGCGGAGCGGCTTCGATCTGGGGCGGTGGGTGGAGACGGAGGGCCAGTTCCTGCGGTCGCGGGCCCATCACAGCCAGATCTACCGGCTGCTCGGGCGGATGGCGGACGACGAGTGGGTGGCCTTCGAGGTCGACCCCCGGGAGGGGCGGCCGGACGCGAAGGTCTACCGCCTCGCCCCGCGCGGGAAGGAGGTGTTGTGGGAGTGGGTGCGTTCGCCGTACGAGCCGACCAGCCGGTTCCAGGACCCTGACTTCCTGGCCCGGTTCGCCTTCACCGCCCCGCTGGACCGGCAGGCCGCGATCGGGCTGATCGACACCGAACTCGCCTACCGGCGCGCCCAGATCGCCCGCAACCGCGACCGCGACCGCACCCTGCGGTTCGAGGATCCGTTGCCCGAGCTGGACCCGGCTCTGGCCCAGGAGATCTTCGACGACCTGCACGCGTACGGAGCGTCGGCGGTCGACAGCTGGGTGGCCTGGCTGGAGGGAATACGGCGCCGCCTCGAACAGCACGGTACGCCGGACCCCGACAGGAGGGACTCTTCCGCATGAAGGCCATCATGGTCATGTTCGACAGCCTCAACAGGCGCATGCTGCCGCCGTACGGATCCGACTGGACGCATGCCCCGAACTTCGCGCGCCTCGCCGAGCGGACAGTCACTTTCGACAGGGCGTACGCGGGATCGATGCCGTGCATGCCGGCCCGCCGCGAACTGCACACGGGGCGCTACAACTTCCTGCACCGCAGCTGGGGACCGCTGGAGCCCTTCGACGACTCGATGCCCGAACTGCTCAAGCAGAGCGGTGTGTACACGCATCTGGCCAGCGACCACCCGCACTACTGGGAGGACGGCGGCGCCACGTACCACGGCCGCTACAACTCCTGGGAGTTCTTCCGCGGGCAGGAGGGTGATCCGTGGAAGGGGCAGGTGGCCGATCCGCAGATGCCCGAGGACCTGAAGCGGATGCGTTCGGCCGTCTACCGGCAGGACTGGGTGAACCGGCCGCACATGGCGACCGAGGACCGGCATCCGCAGACGCTCACCTTCGACGCCGGCCTGGAGTTCATCCACACCAACAAGGACGCGGATCGCTGGTTCGTCCAGATCGAGACCTTCGACCCGCACGAGCCGTTCTTCAGCCACCAGCGGTACAAGGACCTCTACCCGCACGCGTACGACGGGCCGCACTTCGACTGGCCCGACTACAAGCAGGTGGTGGAGACGGACGAGCAGGTCGCCCACGCCGGTTACGAGTACGCCGCCCTGCTCTCCATGTGCGACCACTCGCTGGGCCGGGTCCTCGACGCCATGGACGAGCACGAGCTCTGGGACGACACGCTCCTGATCGTCAACACCGACCACGGGCTGCTGCTCGGTGAGAAGGGCTGGTGGGGCAAGGCCGTCCAGCCCTGGTACAACGAGCTGGTCCATCTGCCGCTGTTCGTCTGGGACCCGCGCTCCGGCGGCGCGGGCGAGCGGCGCGAGACCCTCGTACAGACCATCGACCTCGCTCCCACGCTCCTGGAGTACTTCGGCGTCGAGCGCCCGGTCGACATGCAGGGCGCACCGCTACCCGTCGCCGCCGCGGACGACCCCGTACGCGAGGCCGGCCTCTTCGGCATCCACGGCGGGCACGTGAACATCACCGACGGCCGGTACGTCTACATGCGCGCCCCCGTCTCCCCGGACAACGCCCCGCTGGAAGAGCACACGTTGATGCCCACCCACATGCGCGGCCGCTTCACCCCCGCCGAACTCGCCGACGTGGAGCTCGCCGAGCCGTTCGGCTTCACCAAGGGCGTCCGCACCCTGCGGGTGCCGGGCCGCACCTTCGTCAATCCGTACCACCACGGCAGCCTGCTCTTCGATCTGGAGAACGACCCCGAGCAGCTCGACCCGCTCGTCGACGACGAGGCGGAGCTGCGGCTCGCGACGCTGCTGGTGGAGCTGATGCGAGGCACGGAGGCTCCGCCGAGTCAGTACGAACGCCTGGGGCTGCCGGCCGAGGGCCCGGTGACCGAAGCTCATCTCCTCGTCCGGGCTCAGCGCGACCAGGCCCGGCGGGCCGCGCTGCCGCTGCCGCGGCTCGACGAGTTCCCGGTCGGGCGGGTGTCGGTCCGGACACCGATGCGGACGCTGATGTCCGACCCGGTCGCCTCCGTCGTACTGCGCCGGCATCTGCCCAGCCTGTTCGACTCCGAACTGCTCCAGTTCCTGGGGCCCATGCCGTTGATCGACGTCGCGGCGGTGGCGGCCGGGGCCATACCCCGCGAGGCACTCAGGGCGGTCGCCGAGGAACTCGCCGCGCTCTGAGCCACTGCCGAAGTGGCCGGTGCCGGGGTTGCCGCCCCGTCACCGGCCGACACACCCCTTTCCCCTTTCCCCGTGCATCTCCAGCGAAGAGACCACACACGCAGAGGAAGCGAGGCGCCATGCCCGAGCTTATCCACGATCCCGACACGAGAAGACAGACCCCGGCCGCCCCCGTCCCCGGCCGGTGGCGACAACTGTCGCTCCTGGGCGGCGCCATGGTCGTCGACAACACCGAGGCCGGCGTGATCGGCGGGCTCTTCCCGGTGATCCGGCAGGCCCTCGGCCTCTCGCTCGGCGCCCTCGGCATCCTGACCGCCGCGGGCAAGCTGATCGGCGTGATCACCGCACCCCTGTGGGTGTGGGCCGCCCACCGCTGGTCCCGCAAGACGGTGCTCGTCCTCTGCGCGGGCATGTGGGGCGTCTGGGGCGTGGCCGCGGGCTTCGCCCAGAACTTCACCCAGCTTCTGCTGTTCTCGACGCTGCTCGCCGCGGGCTACGCCGGAGCCCACCCGATCATCACCACCATCGTCGGCGACCTCTTCGAGAGCTCGTCCCGGGGCCGGGCCATCGGGATGCTGTTCGGCGCGACCGCGCTCGCGTCCTCGGTCTTCGGCACGCTCAAGGGCCAGCTCGCGGGCTTCGAGGACGGGTGGCGCTGGGGCCTCTGGGCGATCGGCGGGTTCAGCATCCTCTTCGGCCTCGTGCTGTGGCGGTACCTGCGCGACCCCGGCCAGGGCGCCTCCGAGGCACAGCTCGCGGACCTCGACCGCGCAGCCCGGGACGCCTCCGGCCTGGTGAACCGACGCCAGGTCGCCTCCCTCTTCAAGATCCCCACCCTGGTGGTCCTCCTGGTCTCCCGGCTCCTCTCGGGGCACCTGCTCGTGTTCTCCTTCGCCGTGGTGTTCCTCGTCGAGGTCTACGGCTTCACCACCCAGACCGCGTCGGTGATCCTGATGCCCGTCGGCATCGGCTACTTCGCCGGAACGGTCCTCGGCGGTCTCGCCGCCGACCGGGCCGCCCGCCTCAGCCCGCGCCACGGCCTGCCCGCCGTGCTCCAGGCGGCCCAGATCCTCTTCGCCGTCCTCGCGTTCTTCGGTACCCAGTTCCACTACGGCGGCATCGGTCCGTACGCGCTGTTCTTCGGGCTGATGGGCGTGGCCCAGGGCGTCAACCCCGGCATCAACCGGCCGATGATCATGGCCGTGGTCCCGCCCGAACTGCGTCCCGCGGCCTTCACCCTCTACGTCTCCGTCTTCGAGGCGATCGCCTGGGCCCTGTTCGGCCTCGGCGCCGGCTTCCTCGGCGACGCGATCGGGCTGCGCCCCGTCTTCCTGTGGGTCCTGGTCGTCCTGATGCTGGTCAACGGGGCCTTCCTGACCCTGCTGCACCGCACGTACGCGCGTGACTCCGCCCGCATGCAGCGCGATCTCGACCGCCGACGCGAGCAGGCCCTGTCGTGAGGCCGGGGTCCCTCGCGTAAGAACCGGGAGGTGGCGGTGACGCGGGACGGGCCCGGTGGTGGCCCTATGCTGCGGCGGTGACCATACCCTCCTCGTCCGCCGCGCCCTCGCGTCTCGCCTTCGCGTCGGTTGTCGCGCTGATCGTCGTCACCCTGGCCGCGTTCTGGGCTTGGCGGTGGTGGGACGGTGAGCAGGAGGGCGAGTTCGCGGCCGATCCGCGGGCGTACTGCGGGCTCGTCACCCCCGAGACGATCCACCGGCTCGTGCCCGAGGCGTACGGCGGGCGCGAGGACACGGCGTCCTGCACGTGGGCCGCGCCGCGCGAGAAGGGGAAGTACCGGGCCAACGTTCATCTCCTCGCCAGTCGGCTCGATGTCGAGCTGGCCGAGGAGGACATGCGCGAGCAGCGCACCGACGGTGAGCCCGGCTGGGAGAAGGGCACCCCTGAGGACCTGATCGGCCTCGGCGACGAGGCCTTTCTCCGTTTCCGGCCGCCCGTCCCCGGCAAGAACATCACCGCACAGGTCGTCTTCCGCCGCAGCAACATGGTGATCTCCGTGGCCTACGCCCGCGGCGACGACGACCGGCAGGCCGCCCGCGCCGGCGCCATCGACGCCGCTCGCGAGGCAGCTTCCCTCCTCAGGCCCTGACCTTCACCAGGCCGGATTCGTAGGCCAGGACGACGAGTTGGGCGCGGTCGCGGGCGTGGAGTTTGGTCATGGCCCGGTTGATGTGGGTCTTCGCGGTCGACGGGCTGATCACCATGCGGTCCGCGATCTCGTCGTTGGAGAGGCCGTGCGCGACCAGGACGACGGCCTCGCGTTCGCGGCCGGTCAGTTCCTCCAGGGCCGGGCCGGTGTCGTCGGGCAGCGGCTGGGCGACGTACCGGTTGATGAGTTTGCGGGTGATCGACGGTGCGAGCAGGGCGTCGCCCCGCGCGGCGACGCGTACGGCATGGAGGAAGTCCTCCGGCACGATGTCCTTGACGAGGAAGCCCGTGGCGCCGGCGCGCAGGGCGTGGAAGACGTACTCGTCGAGGCCGTAGTTGGTGAGGATGACGACGCGCACGCCGGCCAGCGCCGGGTCCGCGGCGATGCGCCGGGTGGTCTCGATGCCGTCCATGACCGGCATCTGAATGTCGATGAGCGCGATGTCGGGCTCGTGCTCCCTGGCCAGAGCCAGCCCCGCCCTCCCGTCGGCGGCCTCGGCCACGACCTCGATGTCGGCTTCGAGGTCGAGGAGCGCGCGGAATCCACTGCGGATGAGGGGCTGGTCGTCGACCAGGAGGACACGGATCACGGGGTTCGTTCCATGGAGGGTTCGGGGAGTACGGCCGGTTCTGGGGGCACGGCCGGTTCTGGGCGTTCGGCCGGTTCTGGGAGTACGGCCGGTTCTGGGAGTACGGCCGGTTCTGGGCGTTCGGCCGGTTCTGGGAGTACGGCCGGTTCTGGGCGTTCGGCGAGTTCTGGGAGTGCCGGGAGTACGGCCTCGACCGTGAAGCCGCCCCCGCTGCGTGGTGCCGCCCGGAGACGGCCCCCGAGGGCGGTGACGCGTTCGCGCATCCCGAGCAGTCCGATGCCGGGAACCGGGGCGGTGTCCGGCGTGGCCTTGCCGTCGTCGTCGACGTGGAGGGTGACGGCGTCCGGGCGGTAGCCGATGCGGACCGACGCCGCGGTGGCGTCGGCGTGACGGGCGACGTTGGTGAGCGACTCCTGGACGATCCGGTAGACGGTCCGCCCCACGGTGGCCGGGACGTCGCGCCGGGGGCCTTCGATCGTCAGGGTGGCCGTGAGGCCGGCTCGCCCGGCCCGTTCCACCAGTTCCGGGATGTGGTCGAGTCCGTGCGGAGGGCTCGTGTCGTCGTCGCGGAGCGCCTCCAGGGTCGCTCGGAGCTCCCGGGCGGCCTCGCGGCCGGCCTCCCGGATCGCCAGCAGGGCATCCGGAACCTGCTCTCCCCGCTTGTGGGCCACGTGGACGGCGGCCTCGGACTGCACCTTGATCACCGAGATCTGGTGGGTGAGCGAATCGTGCAACTCCCGCGCGATGTGCAGCCGCTCCTCGTCGGCCCGGCGCCGCGCGGTCTCCTCACGGGTGCGTTCCGCCTCGTCCGCCCGTCGCTCGGCCTGCCGCAGCGCTTCGCCGGCGGCGCCTGCGGCGATCAGCCAGGCGATCTCCAGGGCACCCCGGGCCTGCGCGAACGCCTCGCCCGTGTCGTGCAGCCCCGAGACCAGGGCCGCGACGGGAAGCGCGGTCAGCACGGTCACGCTCGCCACCACCGTGACCGCGCGGTGTCCCGCCCTCATGGCCGCGTACACCGCGAACAGGAACGCGACGGCGGGCACGTCGAAGCCTGCCGCCTGGTAGCCCACCGCGCACACGCCGGTGACGGCCAGGACGGGGATCGGAGCCCGACGGCCGGCGGCCAGTGCGAGACCGCCGGCCGCCAGCAGCCCGTAGCCGAACAGATCGAGGCCCGTGGCGGCGTGCTGCCCGGACCCCCCGGTGACCAGCAGCGCCGCCGCCACTCCGACGGCGATCAGCCGGTCTCTGACCTCGGCCGGAACCCCGACCCGCCCCTTGCTCATGAGCGCACCCTAGCCAGATCCACGGACGGTGGGATCCCGCTCGCGGACGAGCGGCCGGCTACCGCGCACGCGGTACGTGCGCGGTGCCTGCCGCGTTCGCGGTAGGGCGAAGTGTCCGCGTCCGCGAGACGACCGGAGGAGGTGAGGGCGACAGGATCGGGCTCCGTCCCGTCACAGGAAGAGAAGGAGCCGTCCCATGTCTGTTCGTCGTCTGTTCGTCCCCGCCGCGGCCGCCGTGCTCGGAGGCCTCGGCCTTGCCGCACCAGCGGCGGCGGACGCCGCGACCCGGCCCGTCGCCGCGAGCGTCTACGACTTCGGCCTCGGGCGGGCCGGAGCCACCACGGGCGGTCTGGTGGCGCTGGCCGGTGTGGTCATCGCGGTCCTGGCGCTGACCCGCCCGGCCGGTCGTGCCGGCATCGCCCGTGGGCCGCGCGGAGCCCTGACCGCGGTGGCGGCGGGGGCGATCGGCCTGGCCCTCGGCGGGCTGGTCGCGGCCACCGCCGACGGGGGCCTCGGGACCGGCAACGGTCTCGGCGGGGCCTATGTGGCCCTGTTGCTGGGGCTCGTCGCCGTCACCCTCGGCGGGACGGCTCTGGCCCGCTCCCGCCGCACGGGCTGACCCGTACCTCCCGCCGTCGCCGCCCCGGCCCCGTCCCGGTCCCGGTCCCCAGGCGGTCGACGCGACTCCCGCCGGGGACTCCGCACGGTCCGCGGCCGAGCGCCGCCCGGCGGTGCAGCGCGTGAGGGCGGGCCGGGGCTGTGCACGGGGCACAGCCGCCCGGCCGATGTCCGTGCGGGGAGCACAGTTCGCCGGGGCGTCGGGTGTCTAAGGTGCCGCCACCCCTCAGGTCGAGGGACGCGTAGCCTGTTTCGGGGCCCGGAAGGACAGTCGATGAGCGCCGTACGAGAAGCAGTACCGGGGGCCGGAGAGGGTCCCGTCAGAGGCGTCGAGCCCGCGCGGACCGTCGGGTCCTGGTTCGACGACATGCCGTTCCGCAAGGCGCACCTGCTGGCCGCCGTGGCCCTCTTCATGGCCTTCGTCATCGAGTCCTGGGAGCAGCTCGCCCTCGTCTACGTCTCCGGGGACCTGGGGACCGACTTCGGCATCGACGAAGGCGCCATCGGCTGGGCACTGTCCGCCGTCGCCCTCGGCATGATCCCCGGCAGCCTCGTCTGGGGGCCCGTCTCCGACCGGATCGGGCGGCGCGCGGTCTGTCTGTGGTCGCTGGCCGCCTACGGCGTGATCGCGCTGGCCAGCGCCTTCTCGCCGACCTTCACGGTGCTGATGGTGACCCGTTTCCTCTCGGGTCTCGCCCTGGCCGGCATCTACACGGTGACCTTTCCCTACTTCCTGGAGCTGCTGCCCTCACGGCTGCGCGGCCGGGCCGCCGTCTACCTGTCCATCGGCTGGCCGATCGGCGTTCTGCTCGCCGTCGCGGTCACGCGGTTCGTGGGCGGGCTCGGCTGGCACGTCGTGGCGATCGCGAGCGGTCTCGCGGGTGTCTGGGTCCTCGCGATCCGCGCCTGGGTTCCCGAGTCCCCGTACTGGCTCGCCGAACGCGGCCGGCACGAGGAGGCCGCCGCGGTGCTGCGCCGGCTCGGCGCGGACGTGCCCGAGGGGACCGTCTTCGCCACCTCCCACACGGGCGGGAAGGAGCGGGCGGGACAGCCGCTGGACCTCCTGCGGGGGCGTCTGCTGCGCATCACGGTGCTGATGCTCGTCGTGAACTTCACCTTCAACTGGGGGTACTGGGGGCTTCAGACCTGGCTGCCCACGCTCCTCCAGGAGAAGGGCCTCAGCATGTCGGCGAGCCTGGGGTTCGTGGCCCTGAGCGCCGTCTTCATGATTCCCGGCTATGTCTCGGCCTCCCTCCTCACCGGGCGTTACGGCCGTCGGAAGGTCTTCCTGCCGTACCTCGCCCTCGCCGCCGTCTCCGGCGTGGCCTTCGCGTACGCCGACACCCTGACCACCCTGTACGTGGCGAACTTCGCGCTGTCGTTCTTCTGCCTGGGTGCGTGGGGCGTCTGGAACACGTGGAACGGCGAGTTCTATCCGACGGCCCTGCGGGCGACGGGCTACTCGTGGGCGACCGCTGCGCAGCTCGGCGCCACCTCGCTCGCCCCGTCCGTGGTCGGCTACCTGCTCGCGCGGGCCACCGGCTACTCGTCCACGATCCTCTTCATCATGGCCTTCCTCGTCGTGGCCCTGCTGTGCGCGGCCCCGCTGCCGGAGACCGAGGGCAAGGACCTGGAGTAGCGGACACCCGGGGCCAGGGCCGGAGTCGGGGACCGGAGCGGGCGGGCAGGCGGGTGCGTCGTGGTCCCGAGTCGCCGTGATCGCGGCCGGTGGAAGGATGGGGGCGTGAGGATCGGAATCGACGTGGGCCGCGCCACCACCACGGCGGCGCTCGCCGACGCCACCGGCCGCGTTGTCGCCGAGGCCGTCGTCGACAGCGCCCCTCGGACGGCCGTCTGCCTCCGTCGCGTGCTCGCCGCCCTCGGACCGCTCCCGGGCCCCGTCGGAGCCGTCGCCGTCGTCACCGACCTCGCGCGCCGGCCCCCGCGGCCACGGCCGGTCGCCGTCCTGCGGATCGCCCCCTCGTGCCACCCGGCACTCGCCCCGCTCGCCGACTGGCCCGAGGCGGCCCGTGCGGCCGTTGGGGCGATGACCGCCGTCGTCGGCGGCGGCAGCGCCGTCACCGGCCGACCGCTCGCCCCGCTCGACCGTGCCGCCGTCTCCGCGTTCGCCGCCCGTGCGCGGGACGCCGGCCTGTCGGTGTTCGCGGTGTGCGCGGCGGGAGCTCCTGCCCGGCCCGAACCGGAGCTCGAAGCGGCGGCCGTCCTCGCCGCCGCCGTCCCCGGAGCGACGCTCAGCCTCTCGTACGAGATCGGCTCGGCGGGGCTGCGCGAACGCGAGAACGCCACCGTCGTCAACGCGGCCCTCGGCGGCTGGGCCGAGGAGCTCGTCGCCGACTGCCGGACGGCTCTGCGCTCGGCGGGCGTGTCCGCCCCGCTCTTCTTCGCCCGCGACGACGGCGGGCTGGTCTCGGCGGAGTACTTCCGCCGCCACCCGGTGATCGCCACGGCCCCCGCCGCGGCCTGCGGCGCGCGCGGCGCCCTCGCCCGTGCCGGTTTCACCCCTGCCGGTTCCACGCCTGCCGGCCTCACTCCTCCCGGCCTCACTCCTGCCGGCCATGCTTCTGCCGGCCTCACCCCTTCCCGCCTCGGCCCCGCCGGCCTCACCCCTTCCCGCCTCGCCCCCGCCGGTCCCGCCCCCGTCGGGCTCGGCCATGCGGTCGTCATCGACGCGGGTGCCCGCTCCGTCCGCTGCCTCGTCGTGCGCGACGGGGAGCCCGAACGCACCCGCGTCCCCGTGCCCGGCCCCCTCGGTGTGCGGCTCGCGCTCGGCGCCCCCGACATCGTGGAGATCGTCGGGGAGAGCCCGGCCGGTTCGGTCGCCGCACAGGCGGCGCGTCTGCGGGAGCGGCTTCCCGGCTCCGCGACGCTGTACACCGGCGGCGCCGCCGAGTCCGTGGGCGCACCGCCCGCCGACGCCGCCACCCGGGCGGCGCGGCTCACGGACGCCGCCCGGTACGCGGCCCGCGCCGAGTGCCGGGTCGAGCTGGAGCAGGTGGTCTCGGCGGCGGGCCGCGCCGAGCTCGACCAGCTGCTCGCCGCCGCCCGCGACCACGCCCTGTCGCGCTGTGTCGCGGCCGGGGCCGCCCCCGACTCCGTACGGGTCGAGGGCCTCGCCCACGCTCCCGTCGCCTATCTGCCGGCCGGGGTGCACAGGGTGACCGTGCGCGCGGCCGGTGAGCCGGTCGCGGGGGCCGTCCGATGACCGCGCGTCGCCCCGGTGCCGTCGGCGGAGGGCCGGTGCGCCTGTTGGGGGCCGAGGAACTGGAGCACCTGGCCGTCGGTGCGCGGGTGCTCGCCGCGGGGACCGAGGAGTCCGCCTACCGCGTGGCCCTGGACTGGGCCGCCGCCGAACTCGCCGCGCACGGCCCGGTCCCTCTGCTCTCCCCGGAGCAGTTGGACTCCGTGGGGCTCTGTGTGGCCGTGACGCTGGCCGGTGCCTCGGCCGCCCTCGCCGAGCAGCTGCCTCTCGGCGACGAACCGGTCAGGGCCGTGCGGGCCGTCGAGCGTCTCGTCGGGCGGCGGGCCGAGGCCGTCGTGCCGCTCAACACCGCGGCGGAGAACGCGCTCATCGCCTTCGCGGCCGCGGCCCGCTGCGGCCTCCCGCTCGTCGACGGCGACGGCTGCGGGCGGGTGCTGCCCCTCCTGGAGCAGACGCTGTTCACCCTCGCGGGCGCCGCCCCGGCCCCGCTCGCCCTGGCCACCCCCGGCGGTGACGTCGTCACCCTGGAGTCCGGGCGCGGTCAGGTCGAGGACCTGATCCGTCCCCTGGTGTCCGCGTCCGGCGGCTGGGCGGTGGTCGCCGCGTACCCGATGGACGGCGCCCGTCTGGCGGCGTGCCTGGTCCCCGGGACCGTCGGCCGGGCCGTCGCCGCCGGCACGGACACCGGCCGTACGCGCTTCGCCGCCTGGCGGCCCCGGCTTCTGTGCCAGGGGCGGATCGTCGCGGTGGAGCAGTCGGCCGGCGCGTACGGGAGCCTGGATGCGGACCCTTACGGGGTGTCCCCCTCGTACGGAGCTTCCCTCCCTTACGGAGCTTCCCTCCCCTACGGGGCCTCACTGCCGTCCCGGCCGACGAGCGTCCTCGTCGACGAGGACGAGGGGCTGCGGCGGCGGTTCCGGCTCGAAGCGCACAACGAGGTCCTGCTGGCGCTCGCCGACGGTGCTCAGGTCGCGGCCCTGCCCGATCAGATCCTGATGCTCTCCGCCGCCGACAGGGGGGTCCTGGACGTCGAGCGCGCGGTGCCCGGCATAGCCGTGGAGGTCGTCGTCATCGACGCGCCGGAAGCCTGGTACACCCCTGAGGGGCGGGCGCTGGCCCGTACGGGAAGCGGAGGCGGCCGATGAGCGGCGACGACGGTTCCCGTACGGGCGGACCGGCCGCCGCGGTCCGTCCGCTCACGCTGGCCGAGCTCCTCCAGGACGGTCCTCTCGGGGACGTCGAGGTGTACGGGGCCGGTGACGGCGGCGCCGAGATCGTGGCCGTGCGCATCGTCGACCGGCTCGCCGCCCTGGACCGGGTGCAGCCCCGTACCGCCGTCGTCCTCACCGCCGGGACCGCCGCTGCCGCCTGGACCGTGGAGATGGCGCTGCGGAAGGCCTGGGAGCACGCGGCCGCGTGTGTGGTCGTCTCGCGCGAGGCGGGTCATCCGGACTCGGTCGCCGAGCTGGCGGGCCGGCTCGGCGTCCCGCTCCTCGTCGTGGCCGGGGACGCGCTGGACGCGGCGGTCCGGATCGCCTCGGCCGTCGCCCGGCCCGAGGCGGGCCGCACCGCCCTCGTCGCGGGCGCGGCGCGCAGGATCGCGGAGGCCGGCACCCGTCCGGTACGGCTCCTCTCCGCGCTCCACGCCGTCCTGCCGTCCACGTCCGTGGCGCTCACCGCCCCGTCGGGCGAGCTCGTCGCGGGTCGTGCCGCCGCCCTCGACGACCCGGCCGGGACCGCCCTGGCGGTGACGGTCGACGTCCCGGGGCCCGGCGGGGAGCGCCTGGTGGTGCTGACGGCGCGGTTCCGTGCGCGGGCGGCCGGCTGGGAGGGGACCGTGCGGGAGGTGCTGGGGCTCGCCGTGGCGCCGCTGACCGCCTGGGCGGCGGGTGAACGGCTCGCCGCCGAGCGCGCCGAGCGGCACGCGGCGGGCCTGCTGCGGGAACTCCTCGACCGTTCCGGCGGGGTCGCCCGCCAGGACGGGCCCGGTGCCGTGGACGACGGCGGGGAGCCGGCGGAGCACGATCCGCTGATCGCCGGGGCGGTCGCTCTCGGCTGGCCGCTGCGCGGGCCCTTCGTCGTGTACGCCCTGCGGCCCGGGGACGCGGCCGAACCGGCCGTGGGACAGCTGCTCACCGCCCGCTGGGCGCGCGCGGCCGTCGGCAGTGGTCCGCTCGTGCGGTACGACGGTGTGTGGGTGTCCTGGGAGGCCGTCGACGCTTCCGGGGACGCGCACCAGGACCCCGTCGCCCGCGCCGAGCGCCGGCTGCGGGCCGCGTCCGCCGAGCCCGGCAGGCTGCCCCCGGTCGCGGGGGCGGCGGCGGGTCCGGTGGCCGGGCTCGACGGGCTGGGCGGGGCGCTCGCGGAGGCGGTGGCGGCGGTCGCCGTCGTGCCGCTCGGCGGCGTCGTCCGGGCCGACCGGGTGGGGCCGGCCCGGCTGCTCGCCGCGCTGCCCCGGGAGGCCCTGCGCGGTCCGGCCGGCCTGCTGCTCGCGCCGCTGCTGGCCGTGGACCGGGACGGGGCCCTGCTGCGGACCCTGGCGGTGCTGCTCGATGTCGGCGGGGCGCCGTCCGTCGCGGCGGCCCGCCTCGGGGTGCACCGCAACACCGTGGCCGCCCGGCTCGAACGGCTGCGGGCGCTGGGGTGCGATCCCGACGATCCCGGTCTCCGGCTGCCGCTGCACCTGGCCTGCCGGGTGCTGCTCGACGAGCCGGAGACCGGCGGATCAGAGGGACCGCGAGCGGGGTCCGGACCACGGTCGGAGCCGGCGTCCGGACCACGGTCGGAACCGGGGGCCGGAACCGGTCAACGGGACGGCGCGGACGGGTAGTCGGCGGCGGCGCGCCCGGGGCTCAGCATGCCCTGCCGGACGTCCTCGGCGACCGCATCGGCGGCCCGCTCGGCTGCGGGGCCGTAGCCGCCGCCTCCGCCGCTCTCGCAGCGCAGCACATCGCCCTCGCGCACCGGCAGGGCGTTCACCTTGAGCAGGGAACGGGCATCCGTCCGGCCCGGGTTGAGCGTCACCCGGGGTGCGGCCCCGGCCTCGCCGCCGAACAGTCCCCACGCCGGGGTCACCGAACGCTCCCACCACAGGGAGAGGTCCTGGTCGGCGGTGAACCGGTACTGGCGCACCACGCCGTTGCCGCCCCGGGTCCGCCCGGCGCCCGCCGAGTCCTCCCGTACCGCGTACTCCTCGACGCGTACCGGGAAGAGGGTCTCCAGGACCTCCACCGGCATGTCCCGGAGCGAGCCGTTGACGTTGTTGATGAGGCAGGACTCGCCGTCCCCGGCCGCCCAGGCTCCCCAGCCGCCGACCGTCGCCTCCTGGGAGACGAAGAGCTTGCCCGTGCGCGGGTCGAGGCCCGTGAACTGCACGATCATCGAGTCGCCGTACGAGGCGGCCGCGGCCCGCTCCGGCACGGCCGGGGCCAGGGCGCGCACGACGAGGTCGATGACGAGCCCGAGGTGCGAGTAGTAGTACTGGCAGGCGGCGGGCTCGATCGCGGCGAGCATCGAGCCGGGCCGGGTCAGGACGTCGAGCGGCTTGAACGAGCCGCCGTTGAGGGGTACTTCACCGCTGACGAGCAGCTTGTACCCGACGCGGCAGGCGGCCACGGTCTGCGCGGCGCCGCAGTTGACCGGGCCGGTCGCCTGGTCCGCGCACTCCGTGACGTCCATCGTCATCCGGTCGCCGTCGATCGTCACGCGCACGGTCACGGGGAGCGGGGTGTCGAGGTCGATGCCGTCGTTGTCGAGCTGCCCGGTCGCCTCGTACACGCCGTCCGGGATGGCGGCGATCTGCTCCCGCTCCCGCCGCTCCGTCTGCGCGAAGATGGCGTCACGGGCGGCGAGGAGCGTCTCCGTGCCCCACCGTTCGACGATCTCGGCGAGCCGGCGGGCGCCGGTCAGCGCGCAGGCGACCTGCGCCCGCATGTCGCCGAGCGTGGGCTGCGGGAAGCGGACCTGGCGGGCGATCAGGTCCTGCGTGAGGACGCAGGGTTCCCCGGCCTCGTAGATCTTCAACGGGCCCATGCGCAGGCCCTCCTGATAGATCGTCGTGGAGTCCATGGACCCGCCCGGGTCCTTCGAACCCATGTCGATCCAGTGGGCGCGGGAGGCGGCGAAGCCGACGAGTTCCCCGCGGACGTGGATCGGCGCGTAGACGGTGACGTCGTTGAGGTGGGTGCCGCCGATGTACGAGTCGTTGAGCACCCAGACGTCGCCCTCGCGCCACACGTCGGTGCCGTACATCCGCTCCGTCGCGCGGGTGCACTCCTCCAGGTTGCCGAGGAAGATGGGCAGCCCGGAGGACTGGCCGAGGACGTGGTGGTCACGGTCGAGGAGCGCGACCGCGCAGTCCTTGGCCTCGTAGATGGTGGGGGTGTACGCCGACCGGATCAGCGTCGTGTTCATGTCCTCGGCGGCCTGGAGCAGGGCGCAGCGGATGATCTCCGTGGTGACGGGGTCGACCGTGCCGGCGGCGGCGGGTCGGGGGCCCGTGGTGGGTCGGGTGCCCGTGGTGGGGGTGCTCACGCGGTGCCTCCGAGCTTGATGACGAGGAAGCCGTTCGCGTCGACGGCGACGTGCGCGTCGGGCGGGACGACGGTGGTGGAGGTGGCCTCGACGACGATCGCCGGTCCGTTGAACTCCTCGCCCGCGGGGAGGTGTTCGCGGCGCAGGACGGGGGTCTCGTGGGTGACGCCGTCGAAGACGACCGGCTTGACGCGGCCGGCCCACGGGTTCTCCCCGGGCTCCGGGGCGTACGCGACCGGGGCGGCGGCCGGGGCGGCGCCGAGCGCCGTGGTGCGCAGGGTGACGAACTCGACCGGGGCGCCCGCGGTGGCGTGTCCGTAACGGCGCTCGTGGAGGGCGGCGAAGCGGGCCGACACCCGGGCGAGGAAGCCCTCGGACGCGGGCTCCTCCGTCGAGTCGAGCGGGACGGTGAGCGTGTAGTCCTGGCCTTCGTACCGCATGTCGACCGTGTGCTCGACGCGACGGCGCTCCGCCGGGACGCCCTGCTCTCCGAGGGCGGCGAGGCCCTGCGCGCGCAGCGTGCCGAGCGCGGCCGCCATCGCGGCGCCGTCCAGGGCGTCGCCCGGGGTGAAGAACTGGCGGGTGAGGTCGCGGCGGACCTCGGTGCCGAGCATGCCCCAGGCGGAGAACGCACCGGGGAAGCGGGGCACCACGACCTCGGACACGCCCAGTTCCCTGGCGATCTCGACGGCGTGCATGGGTCCCGCACCGCCGAAGGCGAGGAGGGTGAACTCGCGGGGCTCCAGGCCGTGTTCCACGGTGAGCGTACGGATCGCCTGCGCCATCTTGGCGTTGGCGACGTCGCAGACGCCGCCCGCGAGTTCCACGGCGGAGAGGCCGAGTTCGGCGGCGAGTCCGTCGACCGCGCGGTGGGCGGCGTCGACGTCGAGCGTCATGTGGCCCCCCGCGAACCACTCGGGATCCACCCGGCCCAGGACCGCGTTGGCGTCCGTCACGGTGGGCCGGACGCCGCCGCGCCCGTAGCAGGCGGGGCCGGGGGCCGCGCCCGCCGACTCGGGGCCGACCCGGAGACCGCCGGCCTCCGCGTAGGCGATCGAGCCGCCGCCCGCGCCGATGGTGTGCAGGTTGACCAGGGGCATCAGGACCGGGAAGCCGTCCGCGGTGCCCTCGTTGGAGATGTCGGGCCTGCCGTCGAGGACGAGGGAGACGTCGAACGAGGTGCCGCCCATGTCGACGCAGATGGCGTTCGGCCGACCGAGCAGGGCCGCCGCGGCCACGCCGCCCATGGTGCCGCCGACCGGTCCGGAGAGCAGCGTCTGCAGCGGGTGGCTGCGGGCGAAGGCGGCGTTCACGACGCCGCCGGAGGACTGCATGACCTGGACCGGCACGCCGAGGCCCCGCTCGGCGAACCGCTCCTCGATCCGGCCGAGGTAGCGGCGCACCACCGGCCCCGTGTAGGCGTCGAGTACGGCCGACGACGTCCGCTCGTACTCGCGCCACTCGCCCGCGACCCGGTGCGAGAGGACGACCATCACGTCGTCGCCGAGCTCCTCGGCGAGGATCTCCCCGGCGCGGAGCTCGTGCGCGGGGTTCACGTATCCGAAGAGGAAGGAGACGGCGACGGCCGTGTACCCCTCCGCGCGGGCCCTGCGCGCCACCGCCCGTACGGCTTCCTCGTCGAGCGGTCGCAGCTCCTGGCCGCGCCAGTCGAGCCGGCCGCCCGCCTCGGCCGTGGCCTGGCGTTCCACGAGCGGCACCGGCTTGCGGTAGTGCAGGTCGAACATGCGGTCCCGGTTGCCGCGGGCGATGTGGTAGACGTCCCGCATGCCCTCGGACATGAGGAGCAGCACCCGGGCGCCCTTGCGCTCCAGGAGGGCGTTGAGGCCCTGGGTCGTCCCGTGGACGAAGAACGAGATCGCGGCGGGATCGTCCACCGCGCGCCCCAGCGAGGCGAAGACGCCCTCCGCCAGGTCGCCGGGCGTGGTCGGCGCCTTCGCCGCGAGATAGGTGCCGCGCGTCTCGTCGTACGCGACGACATCGGTGAACGTGCCACCGATGTCCATGGCCACCCGGTATGTCGTGCCGCCTGTCATGCCGCCTCCCGGCTGTCTCAGGGAATGGACGGACGCTAACGAGCGGCGGCGACGGAGTGGCTGTGCGCGGCGCACGGGCGGGGCGGGGCCACCGTGCAGCACGCACAGCAGGGCGGGTCGGGGCCACCGTGCAGCACGCACAGCAGGGCAGGTCGGGGCCACCGTGCACCGCGCACATCCGGCAGGGTCAGGCGTCCGGCGTCCCGGGCGTTCCGCCCGCCTGCCGCACGTCCTCGTGGAGGTGCACGATCCGCCAGACGCCGTCCGCGCCCCGGTGCAGGACGGCGGTGTTGCGCACGAGCTCCGGCAGCAGCGCGCGGCCGTCGCCGGCCGGGGCGAAGTCCACGCGCAGCAGGTAGCGCAGCACGGCGAGGTCGCCGAAGACGTCCACGACGGGCTCGTCGGCGTGCAGGCCCGCCTCCTCGGGCCCTTCCGCGCCCTCCCCCGTCGCCGGCCGCTCGTCCCGGATCCGGTCCAGGTCGGCCTTGCCGCACAGGAGCGGCTCGGCGGCCGAGTCCCAGACCGTCGCCTCGGGGTCGAGCCGCCTGTCGATCGCGGCGCGGTCCCCGGCCTCGTAGGCCTCGTACATCCCTGTGATCACCGCCCAGATCGCCGCGGAGTCCGCGGCCGAGGCCCCGGGGCGGGCGGACGGGGGCAGCGGGGTACGGGCGTCGGACACGGTGGACCTCCAGGTCGATGTGGGGTGGGCGGGCCACTCTAAGGGGAACCGGAGCCGGGACCTCCGATGTGATGCGGAGCACTCTCCGGGCACTTCGGGTCCGTCGGATCGGGCGTGGGCGATCATGATCCGCATGAACGCTCGTTTCCTTGGTATCCCCGAACTGGCCGAAGTCCCCTCCGTGGCGGTCGTGGTCGACGTCATGCGCGCTTTCACCGTGGCCGCCTGGGCCTTCGACCGGGGCGCGGAGAGGATCGTGCTGGCCGAGTCGCTGGACGAGGCCCTGGCGCTCAAGGCCCGCCATCCGGAGTGGGTGACGCTCAAGGACGGCCCGGCCGCTCCCGGCTTCGATGCCGTCAACTCGCCCGGCCTGCTGCGGTCCTACGACCTCGGGGGGCGGACCGTCGTGCAGAAGACCACGGCAGGCACGGTCGGCGCCCTCGCGGTCAAGGACGCGTCGCTGGTGCTGTGCGCGAGTTTCGTGGTGGCGGAGGCGACGGCCCGGCTCCTGCGGGAGCGCGGGAGCGACCGCGTCACGTTCGTGGTCACCGGCGAGGACGGGCGGGCCGACGAGGACCTGGCCTGCGCCCAGTACATCGCCGGGAGGGTCACGAAGCCCGGCGCGGAGGCCGGCGCCGAGGCCGGCGCGGAGGCCGGCACCAAGGCCCGCGCGGAGGCCGGCGCCGAGCCCGGTACCGATGACGGCGCGGATGCCGGGACCGAGGCCGCCGGGTTCCTCCGGCGCGCCGCCGAGTCCCGCGCCGCCGCCGAGCTGACGGAGGGGGTGCGCGAGGGGGTCCATCCCGACGACGTCGCCCTCTGCCTCGAACTCGACCGGTTCCCCTTCGCCATGGTGGCGACCTGGGAGGACTCGCTCATGGTCCTGCGTCCCCACGCGATGGCCTCCGCCGCCTGACGAGGGGTCAGGATGCCGTTCGCGCGGCCTTCCTGCGGTGCTTGACGTTGACGGCCGCGGCCTTGGCCACGACCCTCGGGTTCAGGAACTGCAGCGGACCGATCAGGCGGGACGCGAACAGGTGCATGTGGCGCGCCAGCGACTCGTCGCGCGCCGCCGCCGAGAAGACGAGCCGTTCCACGGGGTTGAACGGACGGGCCTTGGCGAAGTCGGCGGCCAGACGCTGGTGGCCCTGGAGCCGGCGGCCGTGGGTGCGGGCGTACGCCGCGAGGGACTTGTCGAGGTCGCCGCGGCCGGTCGCGGCCGGGGCGACCGCCTCGGTCAGCCAGCGCGCCGACTGCAGGGCCCAGCCGCAGCCGACGCCCCACAGGGGGTCGCCGGTCAGGGCGGCGTCGCCGATGAGCGCGACGCCGGGGGCGGTCGGCCTGCGGCTGTGGAGCGGGTAGTCGACCGTTCCGATGATCTTCGAGACGCGCTCGGCGGTGTCGATGGGCGGCGCCTCGGGCAGGGCGCGGACGAAGTCGAGGAAGCTGCCCTCCAGGTCTTCGCGGAAGGCCGGCAGCCGCTTCTTGTCCGGGAGCACCGCGAGGACCGTCACGCCGTCGTCGTTCGGGAACGCGTACGCCATGTCCGGTTCGAGGAACCAGGTCTGACCGATCCCTCCGTGCAGCGGAAGGTTGCGGAAGTGCGCGAGATAGCCGAACCGGGTGTTCTCGAACCGCCTCGACGGCACCCCGGCGAACTCCGCCACGGCCGAGTCCTTGCCGTCGGCGCCGACCACGAGCCGGGCCCGGATCTCGCGCTCGCCCTGCCGCGTCGACGTGCGCAGCCCGACGGTCCGCCCGGCTTCCCGGATCAGCCCGGTCACCTGATGGCCGAGGAGCAGATCGACGCCGGGCGTCTCCGCCGCACGGGACCTGATCAGCGGATCGAGGACGCTGCGCCGGACGTTGTACGCGTGCGGCAGCTCGGGTCCGCCCGCCGCCGCCCTCGGCTCGATCCATCCCCACCGGGTCCACCAGCGGGCGTCGTTGTGGACGGCGCCCGCCTTCTCCAGCGCGGGGATCAGGCCGAGTTCGTCCAGCACCGGGTAGGCGTTGGCCGTGAGGGAGTGGGTGCACAGCACCTTGTACGCCGCGGGGTCCGAGCGGCGCTCCAGCAGGGCGACGCGGGCACCGCGGCGTGCGAGCAGGATCGCCGCGGCGCTGCCGGCGAGGCCGGCTCCGCTGATGACGACGTCGTACTCGCGTGCCGCGTTCTCAGGCTTGGTCATGCGCTGATCGCTCCCTTCGGGATGGGTGCCGTACCGGCGGGTAATACGGCACCCATACTGTCAGGCGCATGACCACATCAGTCACCCCGAGGAGGCACTGAAATCCCTGCCAACCCTGCTCGTACCACCGTCAGTTGATCGTCCACTGCTGCAAGGACGAGCCGGTGTCGGCCTGTTGGGTGACCGCGGCACCGTTGGTGCTGGAGGCCGTGGTGAGCAGCAGGCCGCTCTTCACGGACGCGACGGTGTACGCGCCGTTCGCCAGTCGCGTCACCGTCCAGCGCTGGTTGGTGCCTCCGGTGCAGGTCCACTGGATCACCTTGGCGCCGGCCGCCGTCGACCCGCCGTCGATGTCGGCGCAGAGCCCCGACTCGGCGTTGGCGAGCTCGTACGAGCCGTCGGTGCGGCGGGTGAACCGCCAGCTCTGGTTGGCGCCGCCGTTCGGGGCCCAGGTGACGAGCTGCGTGCCGGCGGTGGTGCTGTGGCCGGGGTTGTCGAGGGCCTTTCCGCTCGTGGTGAGGGTGTGGTTGCCGTCGGATATCCCGTCGGGGGCCTGGCCGACCGCCGTGAGCGTCAGGGTCTGCTCGCTCGCCGTGCGCGTCCCGCCGACCGCGTTGCCCGTGGAGTTGGTCCACGTCCGGGTGGGGGTCGTCTCCGCGAGGCGGTTCGCGGTGGCGGACATGCCGATCACGAGGCCGCTGTAGCGGTTGACCAGTCGGTACGTCCCGTTCGGCGAGCCGTCGGCGGCGGAGGCGCCGGGGATGACGAACCACTGCTGACCGACGCCGGGCCCGCCCGCGGGAGCCGCGGTGACCGTCGGCTTCGTCCCCCAGGCGCGGTTGCCCGTGGTGGCGGAGTCGACGCCGAGGAGCTGTCCGGTGGCGGAGTTGGCGATGCGGTACGAACCGTCGCCGTTGGCCTGGAAGATCCACGATTCGAGGGCGGCGCCGGTCGCCGACGCCACGGACGTGGTGGCCGAACCGCCGGAGACCTGCGCGAGGACACGACCGCCCGCGCTCGCGATGCGGTACGCCTTGCCCGGGTCGACGGGCGCGGCCGGTGCGGAGGAGTCGATCGCGAGGTTCACGTACTCGCTCGACGATCCGCCCGAGCAGCCGAAGGAGCAGTAGGAGCGGAAGTTCCTGCCGACGATGCCCGAGCCGGTCTTGTTCACCCCGTCGAGGAACCAGCGGTACCACGACGCGTTCTTGTAGCTGCCCGTGTCGCCGAGCCGGAACCACTTCTGGGTGGTGAGGTCGGTGGTGGCGTAGATCTCCTGGGGCGCGTTGCCGCTCTGGTCGACGGCCTGCGGCTCGCCGATGTACAGGCCCAGGTACGCGTTGTAGGTGATGTCCATGACGAACAGCGGTGACGTGGCCGGCATCTTGCCCGCCGCGACCTGCTGGCTCACGGTGCCGGTGTTCGCCGGGTCGTACTCGCCCCCGACGGGGGTGTAGCCGGTCGTGTCGGCTCCCGACACCGGTGTCATGTTGCTCTCGCGGCCGCCGACACCGGGCTCGCTCCAGGCCCCGTCGTACCACTTCTGCCAGGAACCGGGCGCCATCTTGCCGGAGATGGGGGCGCGGGCCACGTGCGCGTGGAAGGCCTTCCAGCCGCCGTTCTTCTCCACGATCCGCGAGCCGTAGAAGGCGTAGAAGTACCCGGACGCGGTGTCGACGAACAGGCGCTGGTCACCGTCGCCGTAGTGGTAGGTCTGCTGCGGGAAGGCCGCCGTGTCGCCCCGCCGGGTGCTGTACGGGGAGGTGATGACGTGGTCCTTGATGGCCCAGGTCCGGCCCTGGTCGGTGGAGACCGCGTAGTCGATCCCGTCGAAGTGCACGCCGTCGCCGAAGGGCTGCGGTGTGAACTCGTTGTGGATCAGGCCGTACCAGTCACCGGTGTCCGGGTCGACCCACACCCCGGCGAGGTCGCAGAAGTTCTTCTGGGAGTAGCCCGATCCGGCCGGCGGGAAGGTGGACTCGCGACCGGTCGGACTGTTGTTGCACCGCCAGGTCGTGTCGTTGTTCTTGTCGTTGGCGTTCGCCGGGTTCACGGCGTCGCTGAGGGCGCTCGACCGGACGGCGGTGTCGAAGTTCGTCCCGGTGTAGAAGGTCCACCTGCGCTGCTCCGTCGCTCCGTAGAGCGCGTGGGCCTGCTGGAAGTAGAAGGTGCCGTCCTTGTCGATGTAGGTGGCGGCCGGGGTGTCGTCGGGCTGGGTCCACGATCCCTTCGCGCCGACGGTGACGCTGTACGTGGGGGCGGGGGCGCTCACGGTCGCCGATGCCGGTGTCGTCGCCGCGGCGGCGCCGCCTGCCACCGCGAGGGTCACGGCGACGACCGTACCGATCAGGCTTCTTCGAGGAGTTGACACGGGTTACTCCTTGGGTGGTCTCCGTCCGCCGCTCCATGGCGGCGGACGGAGACCACAGAAGCGCGCCCGGCGGGCTGTGCACATGGACGCTCGACCTCGGGACTTGGACTTTCGGGCCGGCGGGGAGGCGCAGCGGTGGATGTGGGCGTGGTCCGTCAGAACCAGTTCAGGCAGTGCGGGGAGCGCTCGGCGCGGAAGAGGGCGTCGGCGAGGGCCGCAGCGCCCGGGCGGTGGGCCCTGATGTGGCCGGCCCGCACGAGGGCGCTCGGGGCGGTGCCGCCCAGGTAGACCGAGCCGAGGTCGCGCACGTCCAGGGACAGGTCCGGCTCCCGGTCCGTCGGGACGCACTCGGCCTTGCCGTCCCGGACGGTCAGCAGGTAGCGGCCGTGCTCGCCGAGGAACGGGTCGTCGACGTCGAGGACCAGCTCGCCGTCCAGGAACCAGCCGCGCGCGGTCAGCGCCCGCGGGACGTCGAGGAGACGGACCCAGAGCCAGTCGGTGTCGTTGGCCACCTGTCCCGCGCGGAAGTCGGCGAGCTGCCAGCGCAGCGGGTGCTCGGTCGGGAGGTGTTTGAACACGACCTGGGAGACCAGGTCGTGTGCGAGCAGGAACCGGGCCAGGGCCGTGAAGACGGCGTCGTCGGCGGCGATGGTCTCGTCGACCGTCAGGGTGTCGGGCTCGCCGATCGTGTAGCTGGCGTACCCGTCCGGCACGCCGTCGGCGTCGCGGTGGACGGCCACGTAGCGCGGTGCCGGTGAGATCGGGGGCTGCCCCGCGCGCCGGGCCCACCAGCGGTGCGGCCGGGACAGCGCGCCGGGCTGTGCGCGCCGGTACCGGTCGTAGACCTCTTCCAGGATCCCGTCGCACTCGGCCCGCCGCAGCACCTCGACCGAGCCGCCGTCCGAGCCGGTCGCCGGCGCGTCGGCCGCTCCGCGCGCCCGGGGGACGGAGAAGGCCGCCTGATGGTGCGAGACCGTCAGCCGCCGCGTATAGGTCGCGGGTCCGTAGCCGAACCTGCCGTAGATCAGCGCCTCGGAGGCCAGCAGGACGGAGAGGTACTCCCCGCGGGCCCTCACGTCGGTGAGCTGATGCCGCATCATGGCGCTGAGCACGCCCCGGCGTCGGTGTGAGGGAACGACGCCGACGGCGCTCACCCCGGCGACGGGGGTCACGGCCCCACCGGGCAGGGTGAGTTCGAAGGAGTACGCCCCGGCGGTGCCGACGGGCAGCCCGTCGGGCGTCACGGCGAGCAGGTTGCGGTCCGGTTCGAGCGCCGCCCACCAGACCCCGCCGCCGTCCTCGGCCGGGGTCTCCGGGAAGCGTCCGAACGCCGTGTGGAGCGTGTCGACGAAGACGTCGAGTTCCTGGTCGGTCACGGGACGGATGTCCATGGCTGCCGCTGCCTCCTCGGGATGCCGGCCCCACGGCGTGTGGTGCCCGGCACAGTGCAGCCCCGGCCCGTGGCCGGGTCAACCGAATTACCGCGTCACGGCGTCCAGTACGGCGCGAGCGCTCCCTCCCGGTACGGCGCCGGGCTCACGCTGAGTTCGCCGGCGAAGGGGCGGTCGAGGACGAAGACGAGGAGCAGGCTGAAGCCGATGAGGGCGGCGACGGAGGCGACGAAGAGGATCTGGATGCGCAGCTTGCGCATGCCGTAGAGGAAGGTGAGCGGGATCAGGACGAGCGCGCCGCCGAAGGCCAGGACCTGGAGCAGCGGGGGCAGTTGCTGTTCGGCCATCGTCAGCCGGGCCCGGCGCTGGGAGGCGACGCCGTTGAGCTGGTTGACGGCCTCCTCGTAGAAGACCTCCTCGCGGGCGGTCTTGGGTTCGTAGGTCTGGAGCACGTCGTAGATGGCCTGGAACTCGCCCGCGGTGGTCCCGTAGTCGGGCGTCCCCTCGCGCATCAGGGGCCACTGGTCCTCCACGATCGCGTGGACGTAGGCGCTGAGGGCGCCGTCGAGGCGCGCGCGGACCGGAGGCGGGAAGGCGGCGGCGTCACGGGCGATGAGGGCCATGTCGGTGGCCTCGGACGCGACGATCGTCTGCGTGCTCTCCAACTGCGTCCAGAGGGTGACGATGACGAAGGCGAGGATGATCCCGTAGATCGCGCCGAACATCCCCAGGGTCACCCCGACCATGTCGTTGTGCTCGCCCTGGGCGAGCGACGGATACCTGCGGCGGAGCAGCACGCTGCCGGCGACGGCGAGGAGGACGGTCCCGCCGACCGTGACCACGGCCAGGGTGAAGGTGCTGAAGTGATTGAGCAGCCAGAGCGACATGTGCGGGGAGTGTAGGGACACGGCGGGGCGGCGCCGCCCCGCCGCCTGCGGGGACGCGGGCCGGGCCCTCCCCCGTACGGGCGGCGGTACACGCCCTGATCGTCCGCGTCATCGTGCGCCGCCCTCCGTGGGGGTCCACACGATCGGGTGACACGTCGGTCGGCCGCGTGGCGCATTCGGGTCGCCGCCCGTGCCGCCGTGTCCCGGGCCGGTCCGCGGAGGTGGTGACGGGGGAGCCGGTACGGATCTGTCGAACGATGTTCCAGGCGGATCGACGTGTCCTTGCCACAGGTGCGAGGCGGTCCGAGCGGAGTCCGGGCCGCGCGCCTAGCGTGAGGAGTACGAGGGGCCTTCCGCCCGACGAAGGGCCTTCCGCCCGCTCGTACCTGCACCGACTTCTTTGTGAGGCGTTCTTCATGAGCCTGTCCATCCGCAACCGGATCGCCGGAACCGTCGTGGCCGTCACCCCCGGTGAGGTCATGGCGACCGTCAAGGTCCGCCTGGCCGGCGGTCAGGGCGTGACCGCGGCGATCACGCTGGAGGCCGTCAGGGACCTCGGGCTCGACGAGGGCTCCGCGGTCGAGGTCCTCGTGAAGTCCACGGAGGTCTCGCTCGCCACCGGTCCCGTCGAGGGGCTGTCCATCCGCAACCAGATCCCCGGCACCGTCTCCGGCGTCGCCACCGGGGGCGCCATGGCCTCCGTCAAGGTGTCCGTCGAGGGCGGCGAGCTGACCGCCGCGATCACCAAGGACGCCGTCGCCGACCTGGGTCTCGCGGCCGGGTCCTCCGTCGTCGCGCTGATCAAGTCGACGGAGATCGCGCTCTCCGCCGGAGCGTGACGGCGGTACGCGTCGACGACGTGACCGCGCGGGCGAGGTCCGGTCGGGGCCGCACCGGCACTGAGGATCCGGGTCAGCGGTCCCGGGGCGCCGGCTTGAGCCGGCGCAGGGTGTAGCCGTCGCCGGCCGGGTCCAGGGGTCGGGTGGCCTGCTTGAAGAGGTACTCGGCCCGCTCGTACGAGAGCCGGCGGCGGCCCGTGTCAGGGCACAGGTCCGACGCCCCGGGCGTACGGGCCGGGCCGGGGCGCCGGTCGGAGAGGAAGACCGGGCCGCGCGTCCGGCCGGCGAGCAGCCGGGGCAGGAGCCGGGCCGTTCCGGAGCGCCAGCTCACCCGGCCGGCCCGTGAGCGCGGGCGGGCGCGGCGGTCGTCGAGGTCCAGGTCCTCGACGTCCAGCGCCAGGACGGCCGTCGCCCCGGCCGCCGACTCGTACAGCAGCCGCCACAGCGTCTCCTCGCGCAGCGGCAGGTCCGGCAGGCTCCAGACCGCGTCGAGCTGGGCCGGGTCCAGGGGCCGGGCGGCCGGGCGGGTCCCGGTGCGGCGGTCGAGCCCCGCGGTGAGGTCGTCGAGGGACGCCCAGGCGCCGAAGGACCGGACGGCCGACCGGTGCCGGTTCCAGGTCGCGGCCGCCACCCCGCCCCAGGCCGTCGTGAACACCCGCGTCACCTGGTCCGCCGTCAGGGACGCCAGCGGCTGCTGGTCGCCGAGGGTGCGGCGGAGTCGGCGCAGGGTCTGCCCGTAGGAGCGGCTCGTCGCGGCGTCGAGGTCGTCCCGGCCGAGGAAGTCCTCGGCGGCCTGCCCGAGGACGGGCCCCTCGGGAGCGGCGGCGCCGAGCTCGTCCGCGCGCCGCTCCAGGAAGGCGCGTTCTGCGGCGTTCCGTGCGAGGGACGCCGCCCGCCGGAACTCGACGCGCGCCTCTTCGTGGCGGCCGAGCCGGGCCAGCAGGTCTCCCCGGACGCTGGGGAGGAGGTGGTAGTCGCGCAGCACCGGATCGGTGAGGAGGGCGTCGGTCAGTGCGAGCCCCGCTCCCGGCCCGTGCGCCTTCCCGACCGCCACGGCGCGGTTCAGCCGGACGACCGGGGTCGGCAGGACCCGCGCCAACGCCTCGTACAGGGAGGCGATCTGCGCCCAGTCGGTGTCCTGCGCGCTCCTGGCCTGCGCGTGGCACACGGCGATCGCCGCCTGGAGCATGTACGGGCCGGGGGCGCCGCTCTCCCCGTCGGCGAGGCAGCCCTTCGCCCGCAGCATCGCGGTGAAGCCGCGGCGGATGAGCAGCTGGTCCCAGCGGCCCCGGTTCTGCTCGTGCAGCGGGACGGGCTCGCCGGAGGGGCCGGTGCGCG
Source organism: Streptomyces sp. NPDC056169 (assembly GCF_042268445.1). NCBI lineage: Bacteria > Bacillati > Actinomycetota > Actinomycetes > Kitasatosporales > Streptomycetaceae > Streptomyces > Streptomyces sp. NPDC056169. Next base: position 64,275 of record NZ_JBHJUO010000029.1, read on the forward strand.
CGGCGGCGCGGGACGCCTGGATCTCCATCAGCGCGACGAGCCCGTGCACCTCGGGCTCCCGTGGCGCCAGTTCGGCGAGGAGCCTGCCGAGGCGCAGGGCCTCCAGGCAGAGTCCGGGCCGCATCAGGTCGTCGCCGGAGGTCGCCGAGTACCCCTCGTTGAAGATCAGGTAGATGACTTCGAGGACCGAGGAGAGCCGCTCGGCGAGGTGGTCGCCGTCCGGCAGCTCGAAGGGGACGCGCTGCTCGGCGAGGGTCCGCTTGGCTCCGGCGACGCGCTGGGTGATCACCGTCTCGGTGACGAGGAAGGCGCGCGCGATCTCCTCGGCCGTCAGGCCGCCGAGCAGCCGGAGCGTCAGGGCGGCACGGGCCTCGGTCGGCAGCACGGGGTGGCAGGAGAGGAAGACGAGCCGGAGGACGTCGTCCGGCTCGTCGTCCTGCCGTGCGTCGGGGCCCTGTTGGCGTTCCTGCCGCTGTCCCAGCTCGTGGGCGAGTTGCTCCTGTTTGCGTTCCAGGCGCTGGTTGCGGCGGAGGTGGTCGAGGGCGCGCCGCTTGGCGGTGGTCGTCAGCCAGGCGCCGGGGTTGTCGGGCACGCCCGAGACCGGCCACTGTTCGAGGGCGGCGACGAGGGCGTCCTGGGCCATCTCCTCGGCGAGGCCGACGTCGCGGACCATACGGGTGAGCGCGGCGACGATCTTCGCCGACTCGAGTTTCCAGGCCGCATCGACCGTGCGGTGTACGTCGGGCAGCACAGGAACGATCACAGCACCCGCCACGGCTCGGTCGCAAGCCGCGGGGGTGCTGTGATCGGGGGTACGCCCCCTGGGGGCGGGGCGTCGGGGTGTCAGGGACGTCGGGTGTCAGGGGTGTCAGGGACGTCAGGGCGTCAGGGCGTCAGGGGCGTCGGGGTATCACCGGCGACCGAGGCCTCAGGAGCCGAAGACCTCCTGGACCACGCTCTCGCCGTCGCCGACGATCCGGCGGAAGCGGCGGGCCAGCTCGATCGCCTCCTCCTTGGAGCGGACCTCGATCAGCGCGAAGCCGGCCACGGCCTCCTTGGCCTCGGCGAAGGGCCCGTCCGTCACGGTGATCTCGTCCCCGGCGGAGGTCACGCGGACGCCGCCCGGCTCCAGGCCGCCGGTGGCCAGGAGCACGCCGGCCGCCGTGAGCTCCTCGATGAACCGGCCCATCTCGGCGAACAGCTTCTCGTCGGGGGCGGAGTCGGACGGCTTGGTCGTCATCAGGTAGCGCATGGGGATCTCTGTTCCTCTCATCGTTCCGGGTGGTTCTGCCTAAGCGTCGAACAAGGCCGTGTGACAGGGAATGGCGCCGTTCCCTGTCACATGGCCCGATCGACGTGTCATCGAGAAGCAGCTCGCCCCGCCCACCGGAAAAGAGTCCCCGCCATGGCCACCGTGCAGACCGCCCCCGGCGCCACCACGACCGTCTCCCCCGCCACCTCCACCGCCACCAGCCGCTCGCTGCTCACCGTCGCGGTCGTGGCGCAGCCCCTGTGGGCGGTCGTGGCCCTGACCCAGGCCGCCACCCGCGACGGCTACGACATCACCCGCCACCCGCTGAGCGCCCTCAGCAACGGATCCCTCGGCTGGATCCAGATCACCAACTTCGTCCTCGCCGGCGTCCTGACGGTCATCGGGGCCGGCGGACTGCGCCGGGCCCTGCGGGGCACCCCCGGCGGCACGTGGGCACCGCGGCTCTTCCGGATCAGCGGTGTCGGCATGATCGCGGCGGGGGTGTTCGTGATGGACCCGGCCGACGGTTTCCCGGTCGGTACGCCGGACGGGATGCCCGCCGCCCTGTCCTGGCAGAGCATCGCCCACTTCGCCGCCGGTTCGGTCACCTTCACCGCGCTGATCGCCGCCTGCTACGTCCTCGGCCGCCACTTCGGCCGCGCCGGGATGCGGAAGCACGCCGTCGGCTCCCGGATCGCCGGTACGGCGCTGCTGCTCGGCAACGGCTGGGCGATGAGCGGCGGCAAGGCCGGCACGCTCACCCTCGCCATCGGCGTGATCACGGCGATGGTGTGGATCTCCTCGGTCGCCGCCCGGTACCGCCGCGCCGTCTGAGCCCCGTCATGACACGGAGTGTCCCCGCCTCAGCTCGTCCTCTCCGCCGGGAGCCCCTGCGGAGAGGGACGCGGGCCGACGGCGGGGCACAGTGCGAGCACCATGGTCAGACCACCGCCCGGGGTGTCCTCGGCGGAGAGGGTCCCGCCCATGGCCTCGACGAAGCCCCTCGCCACGGCGAGCCCCAGCCCCACGCCCGCCCCGCGTGGGGCGTCGCCGTATCGCTGGAAGGCGCCGAAGATGCGGTCCTTGGCCTCGTCGGGGACGCCGGGGCCCCGGTCGACGACGCGGAGTTCGACGCGGTCGGCGATCGTGCTCGCCGCCACGAGGACGGGTACGCCGTCGGGGCTGTACTTGACGGCGTTCTCGACGATGTTGGCGACGGCCCGCTCCAGGAGGCCGCGGTCGACGGCGACCATCGGCAGCGTCTCGGGGATGTCCAGCTCGACGCCGTCCTCCGGCACGCCCGCCAGCGCCATCGGGACGACCTCGTCGAGGTCGGTCTCCCGGATGACCGCGGTGACGGTCCCGGTCTCCAGGCGGGAGACGTCGAGGAGGTTGCCGACGAGGTGGTCGAGGCGGTCGGCGCCCGCCTCGATGCCCTCCAGGAGTTCGGCGCGGTCCTCCTCGGACCAGTCGACGTCGTCCGCCCGCAGGGAGGTGACGGAGGCCTTGATGCCGGCGAGCGGGGTCCGCAGGTCATGACTGACGGCGGCGAGCAGGGACGTACGGATCTTGTTGCCCTCGGCCTGCTTCCTGGCCTCCTCCGCCTCTCCGACGAGCCGCTGCCGGTCGAGGACGACGGCGGCCTGGGCCGCGAAGGCACCGAGGACGCGCCGGTCCTCGGCGGGCAGGACCCGGCCGGTCAGCGCCAGGGCCAGATGGTCGCCGACCGGCATGTCCACGTCGGCGTCCTCCGGCCGGCCGACGGACCGGGGGCCGACGACGGCGACGCAGGTCCAGGGCCCGGCCTCCTCGGCGCGCTCCAGGAGCGCCACCGACTCCATGGCGAAGGTCTCCCGGACCCGTTCGAGGAGGGCGTCGAGGCTGGTCTCGCCGCGCAGCACACTGCCGGCGAGGAAGGACAGGGTCTCGGCCTCGGCGCGGAGCCGGGCGGCCTGGTGGGTCCTGCGGGCGGCCAGGTCCACGACGGAGGCGACCGAGACCGCGACCCCGACGAAGATCACCAGGGCGACGATGTTGCGGGGGTCGGCGATCGTCAGCTCGTGGACCGGCGGGGTGAAGAACCAGTTGAGCAGCAGGGAGCCGGCGGCCGCCGAGGCGAGCGCCGGGCGGAGCCCGCCGAGCAGCGCGGCGACGACGATGAGCGCGAGGAAGAGCAGCACGTCGTTGGCCAGGCCCAGGTCGGGGGTGGCGGTGCCGAGCAGGAGCGTGAGCAGGGCGGGGCCGCCGAGGCCGGCCAGCCAGCCCCAGACGGTCCGGGAACGGCCGAGGCGCGCGCCGCGCGCGACGGGCAGGCCGCGGCCCTTCGCCGCCTCGTCGTGGGTGACGATGTGGACGTCGAGGTCGGGGCCCGACTCCCGGGCGACCGTGGCGCTGACGCCGGGGCCGAACACGTAGTGCCAGGAGCGGCGGCGGCTGACGCCGAGCACGATCTGGGTCGCGTTGACGCCCCGGGCGAAGGCGAGCAGCCCGGCGGGGATGTCGTCGCCGATGACGTGGTGGAACGTGCCGCCGAGATCCTCCACGAGGGTCCGCTGGACGGCGAGTTCCTTCGGCGAGGCCGAGGTGAGGCCGTCGCTGCGGGCGATGTAGACGGCGAGGACCTCGCCGCCCGCGCCCTTCTCGGCCAGCCGGACCGCGCGCCGTATGAGCGTGCGGCCCTCGGGGCCGCCGGTGAGGCCGACGACGATCCGCTCGCGGGAGCCCCAGATCTTCGAGACGCGGTGCTCGGTCCGGTACTCCTGGAGGTACTCGTCGACCCGGTCCGCCGTCCAGAGCAGCGCCAGTTCGCGGAGGGCGGTGAGGTTGCCGGGGCGGAAGTAGTTGGAGAGGGCCGCGTCGACCTTGTCCGGCTTGTAGATGTTGCCGTGGGCCATGCGGCGGCGCAGGGCCTGGGGCGACATGTCGACCAGTTCGATCTGGTCGGCGCGGCGGACGACCTCGTCGGGGACGGTCTCCTTCTGCCGTACGCCGGTGATCGACTCGACGACGTCGCCCAGCGACTCCAGATGCTGGATGTTGGCCGTCGTGACGACGTCGATCCCGGCGGCGAGCAGCTCCTCGACGTCCTGCCAGCGCTTGGTGTGGCGGCAGCCGGGGACGTTGGTGTGCGGGAGCTCGTCGACGAGGGCGACGGCCGGCTTCCTGGCCAGGACCGCGTCGACGTCCATCTCGGTGAAGCTGGTGCCCCGGTACTCGACGGTGCGGCGCGGGACCTGTTCGAGGCCGTGCAGCATCACTTCCGTACGGGGACGGCCGTGGTGCTCCACGAAGGCGACGACGCAGTCCGTGCCGCGCTCGATCCGACGGTGGCCCTCGGAGAGCATCGCGTACGTCTTGCCGACGCCCGGCGCCGAGCCGAGGTAGATCCGGAGCTTGCCGCGTCCCATGGTTCGTTCGTCCTCAGGCTTCGAACCGGTAACCCATACCGGGTTCGGTGATCAGATGGCGGGGATGCGCGGGGTCCGCTTCCAGCTTGCGCCGCAGCTGGGCCATGTAGACCCGGAGGTAGTTCGTCTTCGTGCTGTAGCTCGGGCCCCATACCTCCTGGAGCAGCCGGCGCTGGCTGATGAGCCGCCCCGGGTTGCAGATCAGGATTTCCAGCAGATGCCATTCGGTCGGGGTGAGCCGTACGTCCCGGTCCACACGCTTCACCTTCTTCGCCACCAGGTCGACGGTGAACTCGTCGGTGACGACCCGGCCGCCTCCCGTGGCCGGTGACTCCGCCGGCGCCTCGGCCGTACGCCGGGTGGCGGCCCGCAGCCGGGCGAGCAGCTCGTCCATGCTGAAGGGCTTGGTCATGTAGTCGTCCGCGCCCGCGTCGAGGGCGCGGATCTTGTCCTCGGAGCCGCTGCGCGCGGACAGGACCAGGACCGGGGCCCGGCTCCGGCCGCGCAGGTCCTCGAGGACGTCGAGGCCGTCCATGTCGGGCAGCCCGAGGTCGAGCAGGATCATGTCCGGCTGTTCGGCGGCCACGAGCCGGAGGGCGGTGGCACCGTCGGGCGCCGCGTCCACCACGTACTTCCGAGCCTGGAGGTTGATCACCAAGGCTCGTGCGAGCTGAGCGTCGTCCTCCACGACCAGCACCCGGGTCATCGGCGTGCCGCCTGCCTTCCTCTTGTCGTCCCATGAGCCGTCGTCCCATGAGCCGTTGCCCCGTGAGCCGTTGCCCCGTGTGCGGCGGGAGTCGGCGGGCTCCGATGGTTCCGGGGCCCGCCGACTCCCTCTCCGATGCGATAAGGCCATCAGCCCTTGGTCAGTTCCTTGAGCGCGATGTTGAGCTGGAGGACGTTGACGCGCGGCTCACCGATGAAGCCGAGGACGCGGCCGTCGGTGTGGTCGGCGACGAGCTGGTCGACCTGGGCGACGGTCAGCTTGTTCTTCTCGGCGATCCGGTGGACCTGGAGCTTCGCGTACTCCGGGGAGATGTGCGGGTCCAGGCCGGAGCCGGAGGAGGTGACCGCGTCCGCCGGGACGTCGGACGGCTCGACCGTGTAGCCGTTCACCGAGTTGTCCTTGATCACGGCCGCCTTGGCGTCCTTGACCCACTGGATCAGGTCCTCGTTGTCACCGGAACGGTTGGTCGCGCCGGAGAGGATCAGCGTGTACTGGCCGTTGACGGAGTTGGTGCCCAGGCCGTTGGAGGGGCGCGGCTGGAACCACTTCAGGTCCGGGGACGCCGTCTCCTCGCCGTCCTTGAGGGGGAGGTTGTAGGTCTGGCCGATGAGCGCGGAGCCGACGACCTTGCCGCCGCCGTCCTTGATCTCGGAGCCGTTGGCCTTGCCGGGGAACGCGACCTGGGCGATCCCGGTGACGGCGAGCGGGTAGAGGACGCCGCAGATCACGGTGAGGACGAGGAGGGCGCGCAGGCCCGCCCAGAGCACGCGGCCGGTGTTCGCTGCTGAGTTGTTCATCGTGGATCAACCGATTCCGGGGATCGTCGAGAGAAGGAGGTCGATGAGCTTGATGCCGATGAACGGGGCGACCAGGCCGCCGAGTCCGTAGATCCCGAGGTTGCGCCGGAGCATCGAGTCGGCGCTGGACGGCCGGTAGCGGACGCCCTTGAGGGCGAGCGGCACGAGGGCGATGATGATCAGCGCGTTGAAGATGACCGCCGAGAGGATCGCGGACTCGGGCGAGGCCAGGCCCATGATGTTGAGCTTGTCCAGGCTCGGGTAGGCGACGGCGAACATCGCGGGGATGATCGCGAAGTACTTCGCGACGTCGTTGGCGATCGAGAAGGTCGTCAAGGCACCCCGGGTGATGAGGAGTTGCTTGCCGATCTCGACGATCTCGATGAGCTTGGTCGGGTTGGAGTCGAGGTCGACCATGTTGCCGGCCTCCTTCGCGGCCGACGTACCCGTGTTCATCGCGACACCGACGTCGGCCTGCGCGAGCGCGGGCGCGTCGTTCGTCCCGTCCCCGGTCATCGCGACGAGCTTGCCGCCGGCCTGCTCCCGCTTGATGAGGGCCATCTTGTCCTCGGGGGTGGCCTCGGCGAGGAAGTCGTCGACGCCCGCCTCCTCGGCGATGGCCTTCGCGGTCAGCGGGTTGTCACCCGTGATCATGACCGTCTTGATGCCCATGCGGCGCAGCTCGTCGAACCGCTCCCGCATGCCCTCCTTGACGACGTCCTTGAGGTGGATGACGCCCAGGACGCGGGCGCCCTTGTCGTCCTTGACCGCGACGAGCAGCGGCGTACCGCCGGCCTGCGAGATCCGGTCGGTCAGGGTCTCGGCGTCGTCGGCGACCGTGCCGCCCTGTTCGCGGACCCAGGCGACGACCGAGCCGGTCGCGCCCTTGCGGGTCTGCCTGCCGTCGACGTCGACTCCCGACATGCGGGTCTGGGCGGTGAACTCGATCCAGGTGGCGTGGGCGAGCTCGCCCTGATGGCGCTCACGGAGGCCGTACTTCTCCTTGGCGAGGACCACGATGGAGCGGCCCTCGGGTGTCTCGTCCGCGAGGGAGGAGAGCTGGGCGGCGTCGGCCAGTTCGGCCTCCGTGGTGCCCTTGACGGGGACGAACTCGGAGGCCTGGCGGTTGCCGAGGGTGATGGTGCCGGTCTTGTCGAGCAGCAGCGTCGACACGTCGCCCGCGGCCTCGACCGCGCGGCCCGACATGGCGAGGACGTTGCGCTGCACGAGCCGGTCCATGCCCGCGATGCCGATCGCGGAGAGCAGCGCGCCGATCGTCGTCGGGATCAGACACACCAGCAGGGCCGTCAGGACGATCAGGGAGGTCTGCTTGTCGGCGCCCGCGTAGATCGCGAACGGCTTCAGCGTGACGACGGCGAGCAGGAAGACGATCGTGAGGGACGCCAGCAGGATGTTGAGGGCGATCTCGTTGGGGGTCTTCTGCCGGGCGGCGCCCTCGACCAGGTTGATCATCCGGTCGATGAACGTCTCGCCCGGCTTCGTCGTGATCTTGATGACGACGCGGTCCGACAGCACCTTCGTACCGCCGGTGACGGCGCAGCGGTCGCCGCCGGACTCCCGGATCACCGGGGCCGACTCGCCCGTGATGGCGGACTCGTCGACGCTGGCGACGCCCTCGACGACGTCACCGTCGCCGGGGATGATGTCGCCGGCCTCGCACACCACCAGGTCACCGATGCGCAGCTCGGTGCCGGGGACCCGCTCCTCGTTCCTGCCGATGAGGCGGCGGGCGACCGTGTCGGTCTTGGCCTTGCGCAGGGTGTCGGCCTGGGCCTTGCCCCGGCCCTCGGCGACGGCCTCCGCCAGGTTGGCGAAGACGGTGGTCAACCACAGCCAGACGGTGATCGCCCAGCCGAACCAGTCCCCCGGGTTCTTCACCGCGAGGACGGTGGTGACCACCGAGCCGACCAGCACCACGAACATCACGGGCGACTTGATCATCACCCGCGGGTCGAGCTTCTTGATCGCGTCCGGGAAGGACTTGATCAGCTGCTTCGGGTCGAACAGTCCCCCGCCGATCCGCCCGGGGGCCTGGGCCTGGTGTCCCGTGGGTACGTCCGAGTGCGGTGCCCGGGTAGGAGTGACGGTGCTCATGCTGCGAGCCCTTCGGCGAGCGGTCCCAGCGCGAGGGCCGGGAAGTAGGTGAGACCGGTGATGATCATGATCGTGCCGACCAGGAGGCCGGTGAACAGCGGCTTCTCCGTCCGGAGCGTGCCCGCGGTCTCGGGTACGGGGGTCTGCTCGGCGAGCGAGCCGGCCAGCGCGAGCACGAACACCATCGGCAGGAACCGGCCGAGCAGCATCGCGATGCCGATGGTCGAGTTGAACCACTGCGTGTCGGCGTTGAGACCCGCGAAGGCGGAGCCGTTGTTGTTGGCACCCGAGGTGTAGGCGTACAGGATCTCGGAGAAGCCGTGCGCGCCGGAGTTCGTCATCGAGTTGGACGGGGTGTCCAGGGCCATCGCGACGGCGGTGAAGCAGAGCACGAGGGCCGGGGTGACGAGGATGTAGCAGGCCGCGAACTTGATCTCGCGGGTGCCGATCTTCTTGCCCAGGTACTCGGGGGTGCGGCCGACCATCAGACCGGCGATGAACACCGCGATGACCGCCATGATCAGCATGCCGTAGAGGCCGGAGCCGACACCGCCGGGCGCGATCTCGCCGAGTTGCATGCCCAGCATCGTGATGCCGCCGCCGAAGCCCGTGTACGAGGAGTGGAAGGAGTTGACCGCACCGGTCGAGGTGAGCGTGGTCGCCACCGCGAAGAGCGACGAGCCACCGATCCCGAAGCGGGTCTCCTTGCCCTCCATCGCACCGCCGGCGAGGTCGAAGGCCGGACCGTTGTGGGCGAACTCGGTCCACATCATCAGGCCGGTGAAGACGACCCAGATGGTGGCCATCGTGCCGAGGATCGCGTACCCCTGCTTGATCGAGCCGACCATCCGGCCGAACGTCCGGGTCAACGCGAAGGGGATGACCAGGATCAGGTAGATCTCGAAGAGGTTCGACAGCGGATTGGGATTCTCGAAGGGGTGGGCCGAGTTGGCGTTGAAGTAACCGCCGCCGTTCGTGCCCAGCTCCTTGATGACCTCCTGCGAGGCCACGGCGCCGCCGTTCCACTGCTGCGCGCCGCCCATGAACTGACCGACCTCGTGGATGCCCGCGAAGTTCTGGATCGCGCCGCAGGCGACGAGCACGAGCGCGCCGATCACGGAGATCGGGAGCAGGATCCGGACGACACCACGGACCAAGTCGGCCCAGAAGTTGCCGAGTTCGCCGGTACGGGAGCGGGCGAAGCCGCGGACGAGGGCGACCGCCACGGCGATCCCCACCGCCGCCGAGACGAAGTTCTGCACCGCGAGGCCGCCGGTCTGCACGACGTGGCCCATGGCCTGCTCGCCGTAGTACGACTGCCAGTTGGTGTTCGCCACGAACGAGGCGGCGGTGTTGAACGCCTGGTCCGGGTCGATGGACACGAAGCCCAGCGAGCCGGGCAGCGAGCCCTGGAGCCGCTGGAGCAGGTAGAGGAAGAGGACGCTCACGGCGGAGAAGGCGAGGACGCCGCGCAGATAGGCGGGCCAGCGCATCTCGACGCCGGGGTTGGCGCCGATGCCCTTGTAGATCCACTTCTCGACCCGCAGGTGCTTCTCCGAGGAGTAGACCCGGGCCATGTGGTCGCCCAGCGGGCGGTACGACAGGCCCAGCGCGACGATCAGGGCGAGGAGCTGGAGAACCCCAGCAAGAACGGGACTCATGGTCGTACCTCAGAACCTCTCGGGCTTGACGAGGGCGAGGACGAGGTAGCCGAGGAGGCCGGCGGCCACCAGCAGGCCGATGATGTTTTCGGCACTCACAGCTTGGCCACCCCCTTGGCGATGAAGGCCACCAGCGCGAAGATCGCGATCGTGGTGACGACGAAGGCCATGTCGGCCATCGTGAGCTCCTGAATGAAGAACGGATTCTCGGACGAGATGAGCAAAGCGCCTTTCAGCCAGGCGGCGGCTCCCGTTAACGCCCCCCATACGTCCCTCGGCGCGCTCTTGACGCGTCCCCTACGCGGCCGGCGCGGGTGCGGGTGCGGGTGCCGGTGCGGGTGCGGGTGCGGGTGCGGGGAAGGTTCAGAACTTCTCGGGTCCTCGCCGAGCACGGGATCCGGCCTCCGCCCGGCGTGGCGTGGGTGGCGCCGGGCGGAGGGGTCTTTGACGGATCCCGGTGGTCGGGCTGCGGCCGACGCCTAGAGGCCGACGTCCAGAGGCCGACGTCTAGAGGCCGACGTCGCGGGTCCGGAGGTCGGCCGGCGTCTCCCGGCGGACCAGGAGGCGGGCGTGGCCGTCGAGGACGGCGACCACCGGCGGGCGGCCCACGAGGTTGTACGAGGACGCCATCGACAGGTGGTACGCGCCGGCCGCCGGCAGCGCCAGGAGGTCGCCTGGGCGGGTGTCGGCGGGCAGCGGGACGTCCTCGGCCAGGACGTCACCGGCCTCGCAGTGGCGGCCGACGACCGTCACGCGCTCCGGCCCGGCGCCCGAGTGACGGCCGACGAGGCGGGGCGCGTACCGCGCTCCGTACAGCGCGGGGCGCGGGTTGTCGCTCATCCCGCCGTCCACGGCCACGAAGGTCCGGCCGGGTGTGCGCTTCACCGCGAGGACCCGGTAGACCGCGACCCCGGCGGGGCCGACGACGGCCCGCCCCGGTTCGATGATCAGGCGCGGGACGGGGAGCCCGGCCGCCGCGCAGCTCTCGGCGAGTTCGGCGCGCACCTTGCGGGCGAGGGTGGTGACGTCGAGGGCGGGTTCGCCGGGGCGGTAGGCGATGCCGTGGCCGCCGCCGAGGTCGAGCTCCGGCAGCGTCACCCCGTGGCTGTCGCGGACCCTGGCCATGAGCCCGACGAGCCGGCGCACGGCCACCAGATACGGCTTGACGTCCGTGATCTGCGAGCCCAAGTGACAGTGGATGCCGGTGAGTTCGAGGTGCGGCTGGTCGAGGATGCGGGCGATGGCGTGCTGGGCGTGGCCGTCCCGGAGGGAGAGGCCGAACTTCTGGTCGTCCGAGCCCGTGCGGATCTTCCGGTGGCCGCCCGCGCTGATGCCCGGCGTCACCCGCACCATGACCTTCTGCCGGCCGTCCGTGCCGACCGCCGCGGCGATGCGGGCGATCTCCGCGGGGGTGTCGATGACGATCCGGCCCACGCCGAGGCGGAGCGCGGTCTCCAGGTCCTGCGGCGACTTGACGTTGCCGTGGAGCAGGATCCGCTCGGGCGGGAAGCCGGTGGTGACCGCGAGCTCCAACTCCCCGGCGGAGCACACGTCGAGGCCTAGTCCCTCCTCCTCGACCCAGTGGGCGAGGGCGCGGCACAGGAAGGCCTTGGCCGCGTAGTGGATCCCGGCGTCGGGGAAGGCCGTGCGGTAGGTGCGGCAGCGTTCGCGGACCTCCGCCTCGTCGAGGACGTACACGGGTGTGCCGTGGCCCTCGGCGATCTCGGTGAGCGGTACGCCTCCGACGAGGAGCTGTCCGTGGGCCTGTTCGGTGGTGGTGGCGGGCCAGACGGAGAGCGCGTCGACCGGTGCCGACGCGGAGGGGGCGGGCACGGGGTGGGGCAGGGCCACGGGCTGGGGCAGGGGCACGGGCAGGGGCAGGGGCAGGGGCAGGGGCAGGGTGGTCATCTCTGCGGATCCCTTCAGCTCGCGAGCGCGGTCAGCGGCCGCGGCTCGGCCACGGCGGTGAGGGCGGGCGTCAACGGGGCGGGCGGCGGGGAGGCGGGCTTCGGCGCGGCAGCCCGTGCCGCGACGGCCGGTGCCGGGGCCGTGAAGGCCGGGTCGATCCTCAGCTCGCTTACCCCCAGCGGCTCCACGAGCGCGCGCAGCGCCGGCTCGGCGAGCGGGATCCACGGCTGAGCGGCCCCGAGGACCGCCCTCAGCCGCGCCGGATCCGTGAACGCGACGGCGGTCCTGCCGCCGCCGACCGGCGTCCGGAAGAGCCGGGTCGCCCATCCGCCGGCGCTCGGCCGGACCGGCACGCAGAGGCGTCCGGCGGCCGGGGGCCGTTTGAAGGGTTCGGCGTCGTCTCCGAAGCGGGCGTCTGCCATCGGTTCCTCCCGAGGAACGAAACGCGACCCCCGGCACGGTCGCGCCGGGGTGCTCTTCGACGCTATGCCCGGTGATCACCGTTCCCGGGTCCTCCCTGACGCGGCCCTGACGGAACGGGGCGCGACGCATACGCCTCGCATACGCAGTACGGAACACGTACGACGGCTTGCGTCGGCTGCCAGGAGCAGAGCCGCGCGAGGGCATCTTGACGCTTTCCTGACGCGCCCGCCCGGCCCCGCCGTACACGCCCTGCTTACGCTGGCTCGGCCGTCCGTGCGATGGCCGAAAGTCCCCCCTCATCGAGCAGCACCCCAGGAGCACCCCCATGTCCACCACGAACGACACGCGCACCGGACGATTGCGCGCGTGGATGCTGGAGGGCCTCTCCGACATGGGGAAGGGCAAGCCCTCCCGACCCGTGGAGGCGGCGCCGGACAGCGGGCACGCAGGGCAGCGCTGGTGGCGGGTGATGTGTCTGACCGGTGTCGACTACTTCTCGACCCTCGGATATCAGCCAGGCATCGCCGCCCTCGCGGCCGGTCTCCTCTCCCCCGTCGCCACCATCGTGCTGGTGATCGTCACCCTGGCCGGCGCACTGCCCGTCTACCGCCGGGTCGCCGAGGAGAGCCCGCGCGGCGAGGGCTCGATCGCGATGCTGTCGCGGCTGCTGTCCTTCTGGAAGGGGAAGCTGTTCGTCCTCACCCTGCTGGGCTTCGCCGCGACCGACTTCCTCATCACCATCACGCTCTCCGCCGCGGACGCCTCCACCCACCTGGTGGAGAACCCGCACCTCGAAGAGGCGCTGCACAGCAAGCAGCTGATCATCACCCTCGTCCTGATCGCCCTGCTCGGCGCGGTCTTCCTCAAGGGCTTCCTTGAGGCGATCGGCGTCGCCGTCGCACTCGTCGGGATCTATCTCGCGCTCAACGCCGTGGTCGTCGTCACCGGCCTGTGGAAGGTGATCACCGAGGGGCACGTGGTGACGGACTGGAGCGCCGCGCTGACCGCCGAGCACGGCAACGTCTTCGCGATGATCGGCGTCGCCCTGCTCGTCTTCCCCAAGCTCGCGCTCGGCCTGTCCGGCTTCGAGACCGGTGTCGCGGTGATGCCGCACGTCCAGGGCGACCCGGGTGACACCGAGGCCCAACCCGCCGGCCGCATCCGGGACACCAAGAAGCTCCTGACGACGGCCGCGCTGATCATGAGCGTCTTCCTGATCTGTACGAGCTTCATCACCACCGTCCTCATCCCCCACGAGGAGTTCGAGTCCGGCGGCGACGCCAACGGCCGCGCCCTCGCCTACCTCGCCCACGAGTACCTCGGCAACACCTTCGGCACCATCTACGACGTCTCGACCATCGCCATCCTCTGGTTCGCCGGCGCCTCGGCCATGGCCGGCCTGCTCAACCTGATGCCGCGCTACCTGCCCAAGTACGGCATGGCCCCGCACTGGGCGCGCGCCGTGCGCCCCATGGTCATCGTCTTCACCCTGGTCGCGTTCCTGGTGACGTGGATCTTCGACGCGGACGTCGACGCCCAGGGCGGCGCGTACGCCACCGGTGTCCTCGTCCTGATCTGCTCGGCCGCCATCGCCGTGACCATCGCCTCGCGCAAGGCCGGCCAACGCGGCTGGACCATCGGCTTCGGCGTCATCTCCGTCGTGTTCCTCTACACGACCGTCGTGAACGTCATCGAGCGCCCCGACGGCGTGAAGATCGGTGCCTGCTTCATCGCCGGCATCATCCTCATCTCCCTCCTCTCCCGCCTCGGCCGCGCCTTCGAGCTGCGCGTCACGCACGTCGAGCTGGACGAGCTGGCCGAGCGCTTCATCCAGGACATCTCACGCCGCACACCGCGCTTCATCGCCAACGAGCCCGACCGCAGGGACATCGCCGAGTACCGCGAGAAGATCGAGCAGATCCGCGCCGACAACGACATCCCGACCTCCGAGGACTTCGTCTTCGTCGAGGTCACGGTCACCGACCCGTCCGAGTTCGAGGCCGGTCTGACCGTACGGGGCGAGGTCCTGCACGGGCGCTACCGCGTCCTCACCATCGAGTCCTCCTCCATCCCCAACGGCCTCGCCGCCCTCCTCCTCCACGCCCGCGACACCACCGGCACCCGCCCGCACATCTACTTCGAGTGGACCGAGGGCAACCCGTTCGCCAACTTCCTCCGCTTCTTCCTCCTCGGCCAGGGCGAGGTCGCCCCCGTCACCCGCGAGGTCCTCCGGGAGGCGGAGCCGGACCGGGACCGCCGCCCGCGCGTCCACGTCGGCTGACGCCTCTCCCGCCTTTCCCGCCTCTCCCGCGTCTCCCGCGTCTCCCGCCTTTCCCGCCTTTCCCGCCGCCGGCGGGAACCCGGCGCCCCTCGCGCCCGACTTCCTCACCGCACCGCACCCCGCGCGTGCCGCGGCGGCGAAGGGCAGAGGATGGGCGGACTGGACATACGCATGCGCGGAGTCGCCTGCCGGCACGGTCGCACCGAGGCGGTCGCGGGTGTCGACCTGGAGATCGCCGCCGGTGAGCGCGTCGCGCTGACCGGGACGAACGGATCCGGGAAGACGACGCTGCTGCGCGCTGTCCTCGGACTGCACCTGCGGACGAGCGGCACGATCGAGGTCGGCGGCCGCGAGGCGCGCTCGGTCGCCGAGTGGGCGTGGCGGCGCCGGTCCTGTGCGTGGATCCCGCAGAAGCCGGCCGCCGGCCGGTTCCCGCTGCGCGGGGACGAGCTCCTCGCGAGCAGCGGGGCGGCGGCCGAGGCGACGGAAGCCGCGGAGCTGCTCGGCGTCGGCGCGCTGACCGGCCGGCCCGTGGACACGCTGTCCGGCGGCCAGCTGCAACGCATGTACCTGGCGCGGGCCCTCGGCTGTGTGGCGGCCGGTTCGCAGGTGCTGCTGGCCGACGAACCGACCGCCGCCCTCGACTTCGACGGTCAGGAGGAGGCCGCCGGAGTGCTGACCGCGCTGCCCGTCACGCTCGTCGTCGTCACCCACGACCGGGCGCTCGCCGAGCGGTGCGACCGGGTCCTGGAGATGGCCGCCGGCCGGCTGCGGGAGGTGCGGTGAACGCGCTCGCGACCGCCGACCTCGGAGCCGTACTCCAGCTCGTGCCCGTCCAGCGGGCGGGGCTCGCCCTCCTCCTCGCGGCCGTCGCCCTGCCGGTCGTCGGCGTCGTCATCGTGGGACTCGACATCATGCCGGTGCGGTTCGCGATGATGCACGTGGCGCTCCTCGGCATCGCGGTCGGCCTCCTGACCGGGCTCGATCCGATGCTGTGCGCCCTCGTGGCCTGTGCCCTGTCGGGGGCCGGGGTCGCTCCGCTGGCGCGGACGCCGGGCGGTCTCTCGGGAGCGATGGGCCTGCTGATGAGCCTGGCCATCGCCGCGGCGCTGCTCCTCCTCGCCGTCTCCGGCGTCAACGCCTCCGGGGCGTTCGCCCTGCTGTGGGGGTCGATCCTCTCGGTCGGCACCCCCGACCTCGTCGTCCTGGGCGTCCTCGCCGTCGTCGTGCCGTCCCTGTTCTGGTGGCGGCGCCGCGAGGTGGCGCTGCTGCTGTACGACCGGGAGCTCGCCCACTGCTCCGGCGTACCGGTCCGCTTCCTCACCACCGCGCTCCTCGTCCTCGTCGCGGTGGCGGTCGCCGGGGCGATCAAACTGACCGGCGCGCTCCTCGTCGACGCCCTGACCCTGCTGCCCGCGCTGGCCGCGCGCCGCCTGGGCCGCTCGCTGTGGTCGATCACCGTGTGGGCGGTCGGCATCGGCGTCGTGGTCAATCTGACGGGCTTCCTGCTGGCCCTGTGGCTGGACTGGCCCCCGGGCCCGGTCCTCGTCCTCACGGCGGGGGCGGTCGTCCTCGCCGCGCACCTCCTCCCCGAACGGAGAAACCGCTCATGGCGCGCACCCGCGTCCGCACCACCCGTACCGCCCGTACCACCCGTCTCGTCGTTCTCGTCGCACTGAGCGCGGCGCTTCCCCTCGTCACCGGATGCGGGGGCGACGCCTCCTCCGATTCCGGCGGCAAGGGGGCCGGCCGCAAGCCGGTGGTGGTCGCGACGACCACGTGGGAGGGCGCCTTCGCCAAGGCCGCCGGGGCGGAGGACGTCACCGTGATCGTGCCGCAGTCGGTGCACCACGCACCGGACTACGACCCGAAGCCCTCGGACCTGGCGGCCGTCGCGAAGGCCGACTTCGTGCTGTACGCGCCGTTCGAGCCGTACGCGGCGAAGATCAAGGAGGCGGCGGGCTCGAAGGCGAAGCTCGTCGAGGTGAACCTCGACAACGACCCGGCCAAGGCCGGTGCCGAAGTCGCCCGCCTGGGCGGCCTGTTCGGCACGAAGGACACGGCCTCCCAGTGGAAGACCCGCCTCGACGGCGAGGTCGCGAAGCTGAACGGCGAGCTCAAGGCCGCCTGGCCGGACGGGAAGAGCCCGGCGGTCGTCAGCCAGGTCTTCACCGCCTGGGCCGCGGGCCTGGCCGGGGCCACGACGGTGGGGACGTACGGCCCCGAGCCCGTCACCCCCGCCCAACTGGCCACCCTCTCGGCGAAGAAGCCCGCCCTCGTCCTCGACAACGCGCACATGTCGACGGGCACGGTCCTGCCGGACTCGGGCGCGAAGCAGGTCGGGATCGTGAACTACCCGGGCGAGGACCTGGACTTGCTGGCGGTGTACCGCAACGCGGCGGCCGAGCTGAAGAAGGCCATGGGCGGAGCCTGACCGGGACGGCGGGGGGGGGAGGGTCCCGGGGAGGGTCCCGTACGCGGGCCCTCCCCCTTCCTCACACCGTCACGCCCGTACGAGGACGGTGGCCCGTTCCTTCGCGACCCGGTCCCGCAGGGCCGCGCGGTCCGGCTTCCCCGCGGCGGTGAGCGGGAGTTCGGGCAGGACGAGCAGGTGCTCGGGGTGCTTGTGCCGGTCGAGGCCGCGCCCGGTCAGATACGCGCCAAGTTCGCCCAGACCCGGCACCCGCGCGCCCCTGGCCACCAGACAGACGGCGAGCCGCTCCCCCATCAGCGGGTCGGGCACGCCCACGCACACCACGTCCCTGACCTGCGGATGGGCGACGAGTTCGCGCTCGACCTCGGCGGGGCTGATGTTGGCGCCGCCGCGGATCACCACGTCCTTGAGGCGGCCGACGACATGGAGGACGCCGTCGTCGTCGAGGAGGCCGAGGTCGCCGGTGCGGACCCAGCCGTCGGGCGTGCGGTAGCGGGCGTCGAGGTCCGGGGAGGCCACGTAACAGAGGGGGGTCATGGGGCCGCGGGAGACGATCTCGCCGATCCGCCCGTCGGGCAGCGGCTCGTGGGTGTCGGGGTCGGCGATGCGGATCTCCGCCACCCGGGGGTCCGGCCGGCCCGCGACGACGCCGGAGCGGGCGGTGGGCGGCACCGAATGACCGAGCCCGGTATGGCAGTTGACGCCGTCGGCCGACCCGTACAGGTTCACGACGGGACAGCCGAAGGCCTCGGCCGCCGCCCTGGCGGTGACCTCGTCGAGAGGGGCGCCGCCCACGACGAGCGCGGTGGGTGCGGGCAGCGGGCCCGCCGGACCGCCCTCCCGGGCCTCCGTCGACTCCATGGCCTCCAGCATCATCCGGAACATGGTGGGGACGCCGAGGACATGGGTGGGGGCGTGGTCACGGACGGCGGCCAGGGCCGCCTCGGGGGTGAAGCGGTCCAGCAGGACGAGGGTGCCGCCGTGCCGGGCGAGGGTGACGGCCGTGCCGTTCGACCCGAAGGCCGAGGCCAGGGGGACCAGGAAGAGGGCGCGCGGCGGAGTGCCGTCGGGCATGAGGGAGGCGAGGAAGTTGCCGCGGCCGCCGGCGAGGGCGTTGTGGGAGTACGCGACCATCTTCGGCTCCGCCTCCGAACCGGAGGAGACGAGGATGCGCGCCGCGCTGTCGGGATCGGGACGGGCCGGGACGAAACCGGTGGGGTCGGTACGCAGGAGGGCCGCGAGCGGAATCGTTCCGTCGGGCGCGACGGCGACGGCCGGGCCGGGGGCGGCGCCCCTGCCGGGGCCTGCGGTGCTGTCGGGGCCTGCGGGACTGTCGGGGTGTGCGGCCTTGCCGGGGTCTGCGGCTCTGCCGGGGCCTGCGGCGATCACGTGTCGGACGGTCGGCAGGGTCGGGGCGAGGGCGGCGAGATCGGCCGCGGGTGTCGCGTCCCGGTGGACCGTGGCCGCGATGACCGCCACGGCCTCGGCCCGGCGCAGGAGGCACGCGGCCTCCGCGGCGCCGCGACCGACGGGGAAGGGCAGGGCCACCGCGCCGAGCGCGGCGAGGGCGAGGTCGGCGACGACGGCGTTGCGGTGGTCGGGGAGTTGGACGGCGACGACGTCCCCGGCTCCGATGCCGAGCCCGCGCAGTCCCTCGGCCAGACAGCGGACCTTGCGGTCGAGCGCGGTGTAGCAGAGCGCGCCCTTGGCGTCGACGAGAGCCGTACGGTGCGGGTCGGCGATCAGGCGGGCCCGGAACAGGCTGTAGAGGTCGAGGTCGGGACATGAGCCGTCCACCGCCCAGGAGCGGCGGAGCGCGGCGGGCAGCAGGTCGTGCAGGGCGACGGTCACGCGAAGCTCCAGGGGTCGGGAACGGCAGGTGCACCGTGCGCGTCCCGGCCGATCGGGCCGGAGAGGCGCGGGTCGTGGGGGAGGTCGGTCAGGTCGGTGGTGACACCGGTGGCCGTCAGTCCGTGGGAACGCAGCTGGTCGAGGGCGTCCTCCGTGCACATCCCCCGCACGTCGTACGCCGCGGCGGCCGCCGCCGCGGCGTCGCTGGGGGCGATCCAGCCGTCGGCGGTCGGCAGCGGGCGCCGGAAGCCGGCGGGCCGCCGGGCGCCGGATCCGCCGGCGGCCCGGTCCAGGACGGGGGCGAGGAGGGTGTCGGCGGCGCCGAGCAGGGACGACTCCACCCGTACGCCCTGGCCGGTGCGTTCGCGCAGGAGCAGGCCGGCGAGCACGGCCTCGGTGCCGTGCAGACCGCCCAGGACGTCGAGGAGGGTCATGAGGGAGGGTGCGGGCGGTTCGTCCGCCGGGTGGACGGCCTCCCCTACTGCCGTTCGGGCCTGCACCATGAAGTCGGTGCCCATGGGGGCGTCGGCGAGCCGGCCGACCCAGCCGCCGGTGTAGGCGTACACGAGGGAGGGGTTCACGTCGGCGAGGTGCTCGGCGTCGAGCCGGAGCTCGGCGGCCTTGCCGGGGGCCCAGTTGTGCAGGAACACATCGGCTTCGGCGGCGAGTTCGCGCAGTCGGCGCCGACCGTCGGAGGCCTTGATGTCGATCTCGACGGCTTCCTTGCCCCGGTTGAGCGCGAGCCAGCGGGCGGAGATCCCGCCGCAGGCGGGCGGCATCCCGCGCAGCGGATCGCCGCCCGGCGGCTCGATCCGGATCACCCGGGCTCCGAGGAGCCCCAACAGGTGGGCGGCGAGCGGTGCTTGGATGCGGCGACCCGCTTCGAGGACGGTCAGCCCGGCCAGCGGGCGATCCGGCGCGGGGGCCGTGGGGCCCGTGGGGGCGAGAGTTCTCGCGGCACCCCTCCCCGGCCCCAGCGCCTCCAGGATCCACGGGTCGGCGGCGTCGGTCTCCTCGGCCCGCTCGGCGAGCGTGCGGACGCGGCAGACCTCCGCCCCGGAGGACCCGGCCGCGCGCCGGATCCCCTCCCACGTATGGAGCCGGGTCACGTCGTGCAGTACGGCCGGGAAGGGCGCGCAGGCGGTGGCGTATCGGAACTGGAAGGGGCGCCAGCCCGCCCGTATCGCGTCGGCGGGAGCTTCCAGGGTGCGCCAGAACGTCGCCCATGCGCCCGGGTCGAGCGTCTCCAGTTCGAAGAGGATGCCGTCGGCGGAAGTGAACGGCGGTCCGCCCGGGGCCGGTTCGGCGGACTCCGGCTCGTCGGCCCCGGCGGCGGCCAGGTACTGGGAGACGGCGAGCAGGCCGGTACGGTCGGCCGCCGTGGTCACGTGTGCCACCGGGGTCCGGTCCGCCGGGCCGGACGCGGCGCGGCGGGCGGCGGAGCCCCGCGCCTGGCCGATGAGGGCGGCGAGCAGCCCCTGGACCGTGAGTACGCCCGTGGCGGTCGCCAGATAGTCCACGCCGAGGCCGCGCGGGCTCCCGTGGCGGCGGCCGTGCACGGCCATGACGCCGGTGGCGGCCTGGGCGGTGGCCTCGTCCTCGATGCCGGAGCCGAGCCCGCCCCAGGCGGTGCGCGCCGTGACGGGCTGGAATCCGCCGCCGCCGAGGGCGATCTCCCCGGCACTCCCGGCGTCCCCGGCACTCCCAGCACTCCCAACACTCCCGGCGCTCCCGGCGCCCCCGTCACCCGCCCGCGCCCCGAGCCGCCGCAGATGGTCGGCCACGACCCGGGTGAGGGCCGGAGGCCCCTCGATGTCGAAGCACAACGCGTCGAGCGGGCTGCGGACCGACGTGTGCGTGGTCGAGGTCGTGATCGATGGGGACGCCATGCCTCACCTCTCTCCTGTCACGGGTGACACGGTTGTCACGGTCGCGGGAACCAGTGGGCCGATGTGCCCGACCACTTCCACGGACAGACAGTCGGACGCGTGTTCTGTCGAGTTCCCGAGACGGAGGAAAACGGTGACGGATCATGACGTACCGGATGTCGAGCTTCTGCGGGAACGGGTGACCGCGTTCGTCCGCGACCGGGTGTTCCCGTGCGAGTCCGGGCTCGACGCCGGCGGGCCGGCCGCCGGGGACCTGCGGCGGCGCCTGCGGGCGGAGGCTCACGAGGCCGGCCTGTGGGCACTGCCGCTCCCGGCCGAACTGGGCGGCGGCGGAGTGCCGTTGCTCGACTACGCGTCCCTCGCCGAGGCCGAGGGAGCGAGCGACCACAGCCCCGCCGCCCTGGGGTCCGCGCCCCTCCTCGACGTGACGATGCTGTCCCGGCACGGGTCCGCGCGCGTGCGCTCGGACCACCTTCCCGGCCTGGTCTCCGGCGACCTCCGCACCTGTTACGCGATGACGGAGCCGGACACGCCGGGCACCGAACCGGCGCTCACCGCGACGCGGGCGGAGCGGCGGGCGGGTGGTGGCTGGCGCGTCACGGGGCGCAAGTGGTTCGTGTCGCAGGCGGGGGACGCCGACCTCGTCACCGTCCTCGCCCGCACGGCCGGATCGGCCGGGGACCGCGACGGCCTGTCCCTGTTCCTCGTGCCCACCGGCTCCCCCGGCTTCCGGGTCGTGCGCGAGCTGCCCGTGCTCGGCGCGACCGGGCAGTACGAGATCGCCTTCGACCACGTCGACGTCGACGAGGACCAGCTCGTCGGTGAGGCCGGCCGCGCGCTCGCCGTCGCGGGTGAGCGCCTCCAGCTGGGGCGTACCCTGCGGGCGTTGCGCTGGGTCGGCCAGGCCCAGCGGGCCTTCGACCTGCTGTGCGGGCGGGCCCTCGCGCGACAGGGCGTCCAGGGGCGGCTCGCGGACCGGCAGCTCGTCCAGCAGCACGTCTTCGAGGCGCTGTTGGCCCTGCGGACCACGCGGCCGCTCGTGTACGAGGCGATGGCCCTGGTCGCGGAGGGGCGGGACGCGCACGTGGAGGTGGGGCTCGCGAAGACGGCGGCGGCCCGTACCCTCCAGGACGTCGCCGACCGTGCCGTGCAGGTCTTCGGGGCCGCCGGACTCGGTCCGGACACCCCGCTTCCCGCCTTGTTCCGCACGGGCCGGACGGCCCGGATCCTCGACGGTCCGGACGAGCAGCACATCACGTCCGTGGCCCGCCGCGTCCTGCGCGGCAGGCAGGACACGGCCGTCTGAAGCGGCGGCCGGGCACGGCTGCTGCCGCACGCGGCGACGGAGAACCGACGCGTCACACCCGCGTGAGGTCGGCACGGCCGAGGAGGGCGGCCAGGCCGAGGGCCAGGAAGAAGTCGCCCCACACGAGTTCGTGCCGGACGGCCGTACCCCTGGCGGCGTCGTAGCAGCCGTCGAGGAGCATGCCGGCCGGCCGGGGCCCGTCCGGCCCGGTGAGATGGGCGGACGCCAGCCGGTGCAGGACCGACCGTGCGCGGTCCGCGCAAGCGGACGCCCACGCGGCCCGGGGAACGCCGGAGAGCTTCAGCAGGGCGACGGCCGTGATGGCGACCGCGGAGGTGTCCACAGGGCCTTCGGGGTGGCCGGTGTCGGCCGGCGGGACGAGCGGGCCGGTGAGCAACGCGCAGCGGTCGAGGAGCAGTTCGACGGTCTCCGTCAGCCTCTCCGGCACGCCGGTCTGCGCGAAGGCGTCCGCGACGGCCAGGAGGAGCCACGCCTCGCCCCGGGTCCAGCCGGGCGCCGGATCGGGCTCGGCGGCCCAGAGCGATCCGGCCTCGTCCCAGCGCCAGGACGGGACGGGCCGCCGGGTGCCGTCGCGGGGCAGGCACAGGTCGAGGTGGCGGCGCAGGTGGGACTCGCCTGCCGCCCGGCCCTCGGGCCCGGCACACGCCAGCAGGGGGACGAGCCCGGGAACGCCGTCCGCGCGCGCCCGAAGCCGGGGGCCGCCGAGCGCCGCGCCCCACGGGACCAGGCCGAGCACCGGGTCCAAGGCGCCGAGGGCGGCCCGCGCCGCGCGCTCGCGCAGGGCGTCGGCCGCCGCATCCGCTTCGGCCAGGGCGGTGCCGTACCAGAGGATGAGCCCCCGGGCCGCGGTGTCGGCCTCGGCCCAGGGGGCGAGCGCGGCGGTGGCGGTGGCCGCCGCCGAACGGTGCGCGGGGAGGCCGGTGTGCCGGGCGCGCAGCCAGAGGAGCCCGGCCCAGAAGCCCCCGGTCCACGACCCCCGCCCGGTCGTCGTCCAGCGGCCGTCGGCAGGGTCCGCGTACAGCGGGAAGCGGCCGCCCACCTGCTCGGCGGTCTCGTCGACGCGCCGGAGCAGAAGGCGGAGGGCGTTCTCGGCCCAGACCTCGCCGGTCATGCCGGGACGCCCGTTCTCGTACGCCGGTCCCGCAGCGCCCAGGCGAGGGCGACGGCCCCGGCGACGGCGAACTCCGCCGCGACCAGGAGCCACCCCTGCCCGTACCGGCCGCGCTCCGCGAGCAGTCCGTACAGCGGCGGCCCGACGGCGAACCCGGCGAAGAAGCCGGCGGCGACCAGCGCCGAGTCCTGCCCGGCGCGGCCGGACGCGGAACGCTGCATCACCAGGACCATCGAGACCGCGTTGCCGGACACGGCGAAGACGCCCACCGCGACGGCCGCGACCCAGACGAGGAGTTCGGCCCGGACGGCCAGGGCGAGGAGCAGGGCGGCGACGACGGCCCCGCCGGCGAGCAGGGCCGGGAACCACGGGGCCCGGCCCGGCGTGGCGGCCCGGGACCAGCAGACGCGGCCGGCGATCCCGGCGACACCGAGGACGGCGACCAGCGCGCCCGCCACGGTGGGGCCGAGGCCGAGCTGCCGGGCGCCGAACAGCGCGAGGTAGGTGTTGACGGAGGCGATGCCCGCGCCGAGGAAGAGCGAGAAGGCGGCGAGCCAGGGCACGTGACGACCGGGAGGCGGGGCCGGTGTACGAGAAGTGGGCATCGCCGACGGCTGCGCACGCGACCGGGACTTCCCCATCGGCATCTGCTGCGCACGCGACCGGGGCTTCCTCACCGGCATCGGCGGCGCGTCGGCCGGGAGCGTGCGCCATGCCCACACTCCCGCGAGGAGCGCCGCCCCCGCGGCCACCGCCACCGCGCCCCGCCAGCCGACGAGGCCCGCCGCCGCGGCGAGCGGGAGCCCGGCGGCGAAGGCGCCCCACTGGACGCCGGCCTGCTTGGCGCCGGTCACCGCGCCCCGCTTCGGAGCCGGGACAGTGGCGAGGACGGCCTTGTTGGTCGCCGGGTTGGCGAGCGCCTGGGGCAGGCCGCCGAGCGCGACGGCCGCGAGGAGCAGGGCGGGCCCGTCGGCCGCACCGATGAGACCGAGTGCGGCGGCCGATACGGCGAGCAGTGCCACGAGCGCGCGCCGGGGGCCGACCCGGTCCACGATCCGGCCGCCGAGGGGCGAGAGGACGGCGGCCGTGCCGAACCCCACCGTGGTGGTGAGGCCGAGGACCGTCTCCGAGACGCCGAGGTCGTCGACGAGACGCGGGCCGAGCGCTCCGATGAGGAAGAGCTGCATCATCGAGAAGGCCATGGCGGTCGTCAGCAGCGCCGTCCTCACGTGCCGTACCCCTCTCCCCCGCGACAACTCGACATCCCGACGTCCCGACGTCCCGACGTCCAAGGAGTCGTGGCGACGGTGGCAGAAGTTCCCGAGGCACTCTTGTGGGGCGCGCCACAGTCCCGTAGTCCTGAGCCGACAGCAGACAGCGGATACCGGCCCGCACACCGCCGGAGGGGGTGCGAGGATGGGCGCGCCATGACACCAGGCCGATGTTCCCGAGGAGCGCGGGCCGCGATCTTCGCGGCCGTCTGTGTGCTGCTCGCGGCCATCGGACACATCGTCATGTCGGGTCAGGGCGTGCCGGGTTGGACGCTGGCCCTCGCCTTCACGGGAATCACGGCGGTCAGCTTCCTCCTGGCGGGCCGCGAGCGCGGGCTGTTCGCCGTGACGGCGGCGACGGTGGCCGTCCAGAGCGTGCTGCACACGGTGTTCTCCTGGTCCCAACCGGCAGCTGCCGCCCGCCCGTCGACGGAACACGCCGACGCGGCCATGTCCCACGCGGGCATGGCGCAAGCCGGCATGACGCAAGCCGGCATGTCTCACGCGGACATGGCTCACGCCGCCATGTCCCACGCCGCCATGTCCCACGCGGGCATGGATCACGGCGTCACCGAACTGCCCGCCGTCCACGACATGACAGACATGCCGTCGTCCCTCGGCATGCTGTCGGCGCACCTGTTGGCCGCGCTCCTGAGCGGACTGTGGATGGCGTACGGGGAGCGGGCCGTCTTCCGTCTGCTGCGGTCCCTGCCGATGGGCCTCTCCCGGCCCCTGCGCCTGCTGTTCACCACCCTCGTCCCGGCACCCCGTCACCTCCCTCGCCTCCGGCCCTGCCGCGCGGGTGACGAGCGCGCTCCCCGACGGCTCCTGCTCACCCATTCCGTCGTCTCCCGAGGTCCTCCACAGGCACTCGCTGTCCTCTGACAGCCGGCTCCCCGGGCACGACGGACACGCGTCCGCCGCCCGGGCATCGGTCATGCCGTTCCGGCGGGCCGTACCAGTCACCGGTGCCGCCGTCCGCGCGCCGCCGGATTCCCCTTGCCTCGTAAGGACTTGTGGCGATGACCCTTGCCCACGACACCCTCCTTCACGGACCTACGGCCCCGCCCCGCCCCGCGCGGGCGCCGGACGCCGACGCGGCGACGACCCGGCTCGCCCTGGCGGCCCGGGACGGCGACCCGGCCATGGCCGACCTGTTCGTCCGCGCGCTGCAACGCGACGTCCGGCGGTACGTGACGTACCTCGGCGCCGACCGTCAGGCCGCCGACGACCTCACCCAGGAGGTCTTCCTCCGCGCGCTCGCCGCGCTGCCCCGCTTCGAAGGGCGCTCCTCGGCCCGTACGTGGCTGCTGTCCATAGCGCGGCGGACCGTGGTCGACAGCCTGCGGTACGCCGCCGCCCGTCCCCGTCTGTCCGACCGCGACGACTGGCAGACGGAGGCCGAACACACCCAGCCCCGGGGCCTCCCCGGCTTCGAGGACGGCATCGCCCTCGCGGAACTCCTGGCGGCGCTTCCCGCCGAGCGGAGGGACGCGTTCGTCCTCACCCAACTCCTGGGCCTTCCCTACGCCGAGGCGGCCGAGGCCATCGGCTGTCCGGTGGGCACGGTCCGCTCCCGCGTGGCCCGCGCCCGTGCCTCCCTGATCGCCCTGCTCCGAGGCGAGGACGACGACACCCCGCCGACACCCCTGCCCGGCACCGTCCCGGCCCCCGGACTACGGCCCGTCACATCGGCCGCGGCGGCCGGGAACCTTCCCCCGCACGGTCACGTTCTACAGACGCGTAGAAGTAATCGACGACGTCTGGAGTGACCGAACATGGCCCTGTGGGACCGCATCAAGGAATCCGCATCGGGGATGCAGACCCAGCTGGTGGCGAAGAAGAACGACCTGAAGAGCGGCGCCTTCCGGGACGCGAGCATGGCGATGTGCGCGCTGGTGGCCGCCGCCGACGGGACGATCGACCCGGCGGAGCGCCGCCGGGTCGCGCAGCTCATCTCGTCCAACGAGGTGCTGCAGAACTTCGACGCGACCGACCTCCAGCGCCGCTTCGACGAGAACCTGGACAAGCTGACAGCCGACTTCGACTTCGGCAGGGTCAGCGTGCTCCAGGAGATCGCCAAGGCGAAGAAGAAGCCCGCCGAGGCCCGTGCCGTCGTCCAGATAGGCATCGTCATCGGCGGCGCCGACGGCGACTTCGACAAGACCGAGCAGGGCGTCGTCCGCGAGGCCTGCTTCACGCTCGGCCTGCCGCCGCACGAGTTCGACCTCTAGACACCCCTAGGCGGTGTCTTCAAAATGATCATCGCTGGTGGATCATGGTGTCGTGATACGTCGTCATGAGCTGTCCGATGCTGAGTGGGAGTTCGTTCGGC
>NZ_JBHJUO010000030.1:0-70045 GCF_042268445.1 Streptomyces sp. NPDC056169
CCGGGGGGGTCGGCTCCCCGCCCCGCTAAAACCGATACCGCATACCCCCCCCAAACCCCTACCCCCCCCCGCGGGTGGGGGTCCCCGCGCGGACACCCACCCCGTCGTCGTCGCCTCAGCGTGACGCGTTCCAGAGGTCGCAGTTGTGCTGCTCGCTCAGGGTGCCGGTGGGCGCGTTGCCGCCGGCGGACGCGGTGCGGAGTTGGAGCACCTGGCCGGGCCGCGATCCGTGTTCCGGCATGGGCTGCTGTCCGCGGGCCCGGGGCGGGGTGCCGTGGACGAACGAGCCCCAGTAGTCGGTCATCTGGTCGGCGAGCGCGCGCTGTTCGGCGTTGAACGGTGCGGGGATGCCGTACGGCTTGAAGAGGTAGTTCAGCTCGGCGGCATGCGTGGCACCGAAGTCGAAGTCCGTGTCCTGGGGGAGCGAGGCGAACAGCGGCGAGGTGCGGTCGGCGAACTCGTACGCGTACACCTTGCCCCGCTTGGCGAGGAGCGGGTCGACGGCCAGGGCAGGGCAGGCGAAGAGCTGGTCGCCGAAGGCCGTGCCGTAGGCGTACGCGGGGCGCTCGTACGCCGTGAGCGGGTAGCGGGCGAGCGCTCGCGCCCCGGTCTCCGGGCCGAAGGAGGCGGAGAGGGCCGCCGGGTAGGCGTCGGCGGTGAGGGGGTTGCCCCAGCGGTCGAACGAGTCGTACGCGAAGACCAGCCCCTCCTTGCTGGTGGCGCCGTTCATCACGGGGACGCGGGAAGAGCGGCCCGAGGCGAACGCGTCGGCCGGCTGCACGGGCAGCTGGGGGGTGCCGACCGTGTAGCCCCAGGAGCGGCGCGTGGAGGCCTGCGCGTCGAGGATCTCCTTGGTGCTCTTCGCGCGTAGACAGTCGGCGGCCGTCGCCGCTTCCGTACAGCCGAGTCCGGCGGCGAAGGCGAGGGAGGAGGCGACGGCCTGCTCGCGCGGGGTCCCGGCGCAGTTGCCGAAGGTGCCGCTCATGATGATCGCGCCGCGGTAGAGGCCGCGGCTCGCCGGGGAGGCGAGCTGGTTGCACACGGCGCTGCCGCCCGCGGACTCGCCGGCGAGGGTGACACGGCCCGGGTCGCCGCCGAAGGCGCCGATGTTCGTCCGGACCCAGCGCAGGGCCTGCTGCTGGTCGAGGAGGGCGAAGTTGCCGCCGGCGCCGGGCAGGGTGAGGAAGCCCAGAGCGCCGAGGCGGTAGTTGAGGGTGACGACGATGCTGCCGGTGCGGCGGGCGAAGGCGTCGGGAACGATGTCGCGGGCGGTGCCGCCGACGTTTCCGCCGCCGTGGATCCAGACCATGACGGGACGCTTGGTGCTGGAGTGACGGCCGGCGGGCGGGGCGTAGACGTTGACGTCGAGGCAGTCCTCGGTGGTCCGCTGCTGCTCGAAGCCGGGAGCCCAGTACGTGTTCTGGGCGCAGTACGCGCCGTACCGGGTGGCGTCCCTGACGCCCGCCCAGTCGGAGGCGGGCTGCGGGGCGCGCAGGCGCAGCGGGCCGGCGGGGGCTGCGGCGTACGGAATGCCGAGGAACTGGCGCCCCTCGGCGGTGGCCGCTCCGCGCACCCAGCCGTTGTCGGTGCGGACGAGGGTGGGGCCGGTGGCGTCGTGGGCCTGGGCGGCGCCGGCGGGGACGAGGGAGGCGGCGACGGCGGCGGCCAGGGGCAGGGCGATGCGGCGCGCGCGCCGCAGCAGTGCGGGCAGACGCCTGGCGGGCAGGGTCATAGGGTCTCCTGAGGCAGGGGAAGGCCCAGCTGTGGGCGCCGTGAGCATAGATGCCGAGTGTCATAGGTGACTAGTCACCTATCGCTTCGCGGTCGAAAGGTGACAGGAGAGAGATGAAGTTCGAGCACGTTCTGCTCGGATTCGTGGCGATGCGTCCCTGTACGGGGTACGACCTGAAGCGCTGGCTGGGCAGTGAGATGGGCCGCATGAGCCGGTTCCCCAGCCAGCAGAGCCAGATCTACCGCACCCTCGCCCGGATGACCGCCGACGACTGGCTGACGTACGACGTGGAGCGGAACGAGGGACGCCCGGACTCCAAGGTCTACCGCGTCACCGCTACCGGCGAACGCGTCCTGCACGCCCGCCTCGCCGAGCCGTACGAGCCGCCGGTCGATTTCGGCGACCCCGAGTTCCTGACGCGCTACCTCCTCTCCGTCTTCGTGACCGAGGAGGAGCGGATCGCCCTCGTACGGACCGAACTGGAAGCGCGCCGGGCCCAGCTCGACCGCTTCCGCGCCCGGGACATGCGCGAGGAGCCCTGGCTGCCGGGCGTGGACCCGCATCGCATGGCCCGCGTCCTGGACCACGTCCACGAGAGCAAGGACAGGGCCCTGGTCACCCACGTGCGCTGGCTGGAGGAGGTCCTCGCGGAACTCGCCGGGACACCGGACCCCGCCGGGCCAGGAACGCCGCACGAATAGCCCGGCGAGCCACCGCGACCACCTGAGGTAGCTCAAGGGGGTTGCGGTGGCCCGATGAGCCCGGTGAGGTACTTCCATGGACGGTGCCACGCAGCAGGCACAGCAGGCGCAGCAGGCGCAACGGGCGAGGTCGGGAAAAGGCCGTATGGTCGCGCCACGACCGGCTCCATGGCGCGGGCCGGCGGTTCTTGTCGCCCTGATGCTGGCCGCCTTCACCTTCAACACGGCGGAGAACCTGCCGATCGGTCTCCTGGAAGTCGTCTCCGAAAGCCTGCGGGTGTCAGTGTCGGCGGTCGGTCTTCTGGTCACCGGCTATGGCGTGACGGTGGCCGTCGCGTCGCTGCCGCTCGCGTACGCCATGCGGGCAGTGCCCCGACGCCACGTGCTCACGGGACTCCTGGCCGCGCTGGTCGTGTCGAGTCTCGTCGCCGCGCTGGCGTCCTCGTACTGGTTGCTTCTCGTGGCGCGGCTGCTGACGGCGCTCGCTCAAGCGCTGTTCTGGGCCGTGATGGGGCCGGTCGCGGTGGGTCTGTTCGCGCCCGCACTCCGTGGGCGTGTGATCGGGGCACTGTCCGTCGCCGGTTCGCTCGCCCTCGTGCTCGGTGTGCCCGCCGGGACCTGGCTGGGGCGGCAGAGTGACTGGCGCGTTCCCGTCGCCATGCTTGCGGGTCTGGGGATCATCTCCCTGGTGACGATCGCCGTTCTGCTGCCGACCTCACGTCCGGAAGAAGCGCACGCCGCCTACGGCATCAGCCCCGATGCCCGCCGCTTCGGATTCGTGCTGGCGGCCGGAGCCTTGTCCGCTACCGGGGCTTTCACGGGATATACCTACCTCGCGAAGTTCCTCAGCGACGTGAGCGGATTCCCTCCGGGCACGGTCACCACCCTGTTCATGGCCTTCGGCGTTGCGTGCCTGGCCGGGGTGAGCATCACCGGGGCTCTGCTGGATCGTTTTCCGCATGCCGCGCTGACCACTGCCCTGGCCACTCAGGCAGTGGGCATGCTCGGCCTGTACACGGCCGGCACCGATCCGGTGGCAGCGGTGGTGTTCCTGGTGCTGATGGGCGGTGCACTCGGGCCGGTGTTCATGGCCACGCAGAACGCGATGCTGCATTACGCTCCGCGCCGCACGGACATCGCGCTCGCGGCGAACTCCGGCGCCTACAACGCCGGTATCGCGGCCGGCGCCGCGCTCGGGGCACTCGTACTGCCGCTTTCCGACGTGCGGGGCACCTTCCTCGCCGGCGGCCTGTTCTCTGTCGCAGCCTGCGCGGTGCTACTCGGAGGACTTCTCGATCTCGGTGGTCACCCGCGCCCCTCGGAAGAGCACCGGGAGCCACAGTAGACATGCCAGCAGGGGGACCGCGGCGTAGGTGGCCATGCCCACACTGGAGCCCAACCCGTCCATGAGCGCGCCGAGGACGAGATAGCCGATGCCGATGAGCACCGACTCCACGAAGGCGATCATCGACAGCAGGCTCGCCCGGTGGCGCGACGGCACTGCCTCGTTGAACACGTTGTCCACGATCACGGCGGTGATCTCGGGAACCCCGACCAGGACCAGGAACGCGGCGATGGTGACCCAGACAAGGCCGAGGCCGCTCAGGCCGAGTGCCGCGGCGAGCGCCAGGAGAGACACCGGGACGATGACCCGATACCCGATGCGCCGGTCCGCGCGGTCCGACAGCAGCGGAGTGAGCCCGCCGGCGAAGAATCCCGCCGATATGACCACGCTGACCAATGCGGTGCCCGCTCCCTGATCGGAGAGGGTCTTCTGCGTGAAAATGATGTACGGCGTCAACGTCGCATGCATCAGTCCGGACACCACGACAAGCGTCACGAGCGCCGGTGTGGCGACCCGAAGCATCGCCCGCCACGCTGTGGCGTCGGCGTGCTCCTCGGCTCCGTCCTGCTCGTCCACCGCGTCCGCGCCGCGGACCTCGGGCACCCGTGACATCAGCACCACCACGGCCAGGACGAGGCACGCCGCCGAACCGGCGTAGACGACTCCCCAGGAGATCTGCTGCAGTTGGCCGCCGAGGACGATGGCGGCTCCCGAGGTGACCGTCCCGAGCATGGTGAACCGGGACTTGATCTTGACGTAGCCGGCCGTTGCACCACGACGCACGAGCAGGTCGTACAGCAGGGCGGTGTCCGAACCGGACACACATGCCATGCCCACACCCTGCCCGATGAACAACGTCAGGAACACCCAGTAGTCGGAGAACGCCACCTGGCCGAGCAGGCATCCAGCTATCAGCAGCTGGCCGATCACGATGCTGGCACGCCTGCCGATTGCGTCGGCGATGACTCCCGTCGGCAACTCCGCAAGTCCGCTGACCAGGTAGAGCAGTGTCTGCAGCAAGGCCACTTGCCCGACGGAGAAGCCTCGCTGATAAAGGAAGAGGACGAATACGCCGCGCTGGAACAGCGAGTTGGCGAGCACGGCGTATACGTAGAACGGGCGCGTGACGCCTCGTGCCGCCTTGTCGACTGCGGCCGACCCGCCAAGGGCCTCCGTGGTGCCGGTCATGCTGCGGGCTCCCTGGTGACTCCGGTGATCATTGGTGTGGGGCCTCCGCCGCCGACCGGAACCTCCAGTCCATACTTGGCGATTGGTCACCCATGCTGCCACGCTCGATGTCCCGCGCCACAGCGTGGTGCACCCATCCCGGCCGCACGTCCTGCCCGCGTTGTGAGAGAACCTCATTCCCTGTGTCAGTGGCCGGGGGTCACCAGGCCTGATTCGTAGGCGACGATGACCAGTTGGGCGCGGTCTCGGGCCGTGAGTTTTCCCATGATGCGGCTGACGTGGGTCTTCGCGGTGAGGGGGGAGAGTCCGAGTGCTTCCGCGATCTCGGTGTTGTTCAGGCCCCGGCCCACCAGTGTCAGGACCTGGCGTTCACGGTCCGACAGTCCTTCCGGTCCGCCCGTCACCGGGGTTTGGGGGAGTGCGAGGGCGCGGGCGATGAGCCGGGACGTCGGGCCCGGTGACAGCAGGGCCTCCCCGGCTGCCACCGTGCGGATCGCGGCGAGGAGTTCGGCCGGGCGGATGTCCTTGACCGCGAAGCCCGACGCGCCGGCCCGCAGGGCGTCCATGACGTGCTCGTCGGTGTCGTACGTCGTCAGGACCAGCACTCTCACTCCGGCCAGGTCTTCGTCGGCGGCGATCAGCCGGGTCGCGCTGATCCCGTCGAGCTCGGGCATCCGGACGTCCATCACGACCACGTCCGCACGTGCCGAACGGGCCAGCTCCACGGCCTCCTTGCCGTTGGCGGCCTGGCCCACGACCTCCATGTCCGGTGCCGACTCGACGAGCATCGCGAACGATGCCCGTACCAGCGTCTGGTCGTCCGCCAGCAGGACCCGGATCACACCGCCACCTCCTTCACCGTGAGCGGCAGCGCCGCCGAGACCTCGAAACCCCCGCCTTCTCGGGGGCCCGCGTTCAGGGTGCCGCCCACGCTCCTGGCCCGCTCCCGCATCCCAAGGATCCCGTACCCCGAACCACCACTGCCACCAGCACCCTCGGGCGTATCGGCACGTCCCGGACCGCCGACACCATGCGATCCGCCACCCCCGTTGGTCACCCGCACGGTCAGCACGTCCTCCACCAGGCCGACGTCGACCCGTACACCCGCTCCCCGGCCCCCGTGGCGTACGGCATTGGTCAGCGACTCCTGCACGATCCGGTACGCCGCCGCGCCGACCGCCGCCGGAACCTTCGCCATCCCGCTCCCAGCTCCAGTCCCAGCCCCAGCCCCAGTCCCGGACCCAGCCCCAGTCCCAGCCCCCAATTCCGCCCAGTTCTCGGTCCGCGTGGTCAGCTCCGCGCCCGAGGCTCGTACGAGATCGGGCAGCGAGGCCAGGTCCGGCAGCGGTCCCTCGGGGGCGGCCCTGAGCACATCCAGGGTCGTGCGGACCTCGGCGCGGGCTTCCCGGCAGGTTTCGGCTATCTCCTCCAGGGCCCGGGCGAGCGCCTCCCGGTCGAGCCGGTCCGGTGTGGAGACCAGCACGTGCGCGGCGACTGATGTCTGCACGCCGATGAGGGTGATGGAGTGAGCGAGGAGGTCGTGCAGGTCTCTGGCTATCCGCAGCCGCTCCTCGACGACCTTCTGCTCCGCTTCCCGTTCGGCCCGCTCCACCACCCCGGCCACCAGCTGCCGGTAGAGCCGGATGCTCGCACCGAAGACCAGCATCGCGATCACCCAGCCCGAGACCCTGAGCAGCTCCACCATCTCGTGCGGGTTGACGAACAGCTGCATGGTGAGCGTGACGGAGGTGACCGCGAGCCCCACGGTCACCGTCCGCTTCGGGCGCCCGGTGGACGCGACCGTGTACAGCGCGGTCATGGACGCCGGTATCGGCGCCAGGTGCATGTAGTCGAGTGCGTGATACGGGGCGACGCAGGCCACCACGGCGAGGAGCACCGGCAGGGGCGCCTTGCGCCGCCAGGCCAGCGGCACGTGCGCGGCGCCCAGCAGCGCCCAGCCGAGAAGGTCCGGGCGCCGTCCGTCGTCGACCGTGAACGCGAGCACCGCCGCGAGCAGGGCGAAGAACGCCGCGGCCGTCGCGTCGCACCTGACCGGATACGGCGCCGCCTGCGGGTCACGCGTGAAAGCCGCTGCGAAGTCCATGGTGTCCATCCTCCCTGCGAGCGGGGGCTCCTGACAGTCCGGCAGAGCCCCCACCCGCCCCTGATCACACCCCTACGGGCAGCCGATCGGATCCCGAACCGACGTCTTCCGCAGGCTTCTTCGCCAGCGGACCGGGCCACCACACCCTGCGGCCCAGGAGCACACTCGCACTGGTCACCAGATACGTACGGACCAGGAACGTGTCGAGGAGCACGCCGACCGCGATCACGAATCCGAGCTCGGCCAGCTGCACCATCGGCATGTTGACGAGCACCGCGAACGTGGCGGCGAGCACGAGACCCGCCGAGGCGATCACCCCGCCGGTCGTGCGCAGCGCGGCCAGGGCCGCGGGCCCCGCTTCCAGACCGCCCAGGCACTCCTCGCGCATCCGGTGCATCAGGAAGATGCCGTAGTCGACGCCGAGGGCGACGAGGAACACGAACGAAAGCAGCGCCAGACCCGGATCGGTGCCCTCGAAGCCGAAGAGCCACTCGAAGACAAGGCCGCCGACGCCCAGGGCCGCTCCCCAGACCGCGACGACCGCGGCGACCAGGACCAGCGGTGCGACGAGACTGCGCAGCAACGCGATCAGTACGATCAGTACGACGACGAGGACGAGCGGCACCACGACCTTGCGGTCCCGCGCGCTGGTGTCGGCCATGTCGAGCTGCTCGGCACTGGGCCCACCGACGTACACCCCCTCGCCGAGCCGCGAGCGCAGCTCCCGGATGGTCGCGGTCTCACCAGCGGACTGCGGAGGATGCGCCGCGACGACCGAGATCTCGCTCCAGCCGCCCCCGCTGCGTCCGGGTTCGACGCGCGCGACCCCTT
Source organism: Streptomyces sp. NPDC056169 (assembly GCF_042268445.1). NCBI lineage: Bacteria > Bacillati > Actinomycetota > Actinomycetes > Kitasatosporales > Streptomycetaceae > Streptomyces > Streptomyces sp. NPDC056169. The sequence continues at coordinate 7,902 of NZ_JBHJUO010000030.1, forward strand.
CGGTGCCGCGTGCACGTTCCAGCACGGAGGCGGCATCGGCCTGCGGGGCGACGACGGTGATGGGCTGCGTGCCCATCTGCGGATACGCGGCGGCCAGCGTCTTCATCGCGGTGACGGCCTCGGGGGTGGAGCTGAAGGAGTCCTCCTGCTTCAGCGTTCCGGGCAGGTTCAGCACCCCGAGCGCCAGTGCGGCCAGTGCGGCGGCGCCCGCGAACAGGACGGGCAGGGGGCGCCGGCCTGCGGACGAACCCATGGCGGCGAACAGCGAACGGCGCGCCGCCTTCACCTGGCTGCCGTACGCGGGGACCAGCGGCCAGAACACCCGCCGTCCCAGCACGACGAGCAGCGCCGGCAGCAGGGTCATCATCGCGACGAGCGCACACAGCACACCGACGGCCGCGGTGGGCCCCATGCCCCGGCTGCTGTTCATGTCGGCGGCCAGCAGGCACAGCATGCCCAGCGCCACGGTCCCCGAGGAGGCGAGGACGGCGGGCCCGCAGCCGCGCAGGGCGGCGACCATGGCGTCGTACGGGCGCGGGACCCGGCGCAGCTCCTCGCGGTAGCGGGACACCAGCAACAGCGCGTAGTCGGTGCCCGCGCCGAAGACCAGGATCGTCATCACGCCGGTGCTCTGGCCGGAGACACTGATGTCGAACCCCTGGTGCAGGGCGTAGGTGACGGCCATCGACAGATAGTCGGCGACTCCGGCGACGGCCAGCGGCACGAGCCACAGGAACGGGCTGCGGTAGATGACGATCAGGAGAACAGCGACGACGGCGACGGTCGTGTAGAGCAGCGGACCGTCGAGCGAGCCGTACACCTCGCTCGCGTCCGTGGCCAGCGCACCGGGCCCGCCGACCTCACCGCTCACCGTCTCGCGGACCTCGCGGACGAACGTGTCCCTGGCCACCTCGTCCGTACCGGGCCCGGTACTGGACACCGCGTACAGCAGGGTCGTCCCGTCCTGGGAAGGAACCGCACGCGGGACCGAGGTGAGCGGGTGGTCGGCAGCGACCTCCTCCACCTCCCGAGCGGCTCTCGCCCGGTCGGCGGCGGTCAGCCCGCCCTCACGGTGGTACACGAGTACGAGGTCGGTGGAGTCCCCGCCGGGCAGCTGCTCGGCGATCTTCGCGACCTGCGTCGAATCGGCACTCGCGGGCAGGTAGTCGACAGCCCGGTCACGCTGCACCTCACCGAGCCCGCTCGCCAGCGGCGCGGCGAGAGCGAGCACGATCACCCACAACGCCAGCACCCCCCAGCCGACGATCCTCTTACGCCCGTCCATCAGGCCTCCCTCCATAGATCCTCTTCAGGCCTCCCTCAGACTCCCGCCCTCCGAAAGCCGATTCGTCGCACCGAAGACCGAGTCGAGGACTACTGCCAAGGGCGGCACACCCCGCCGACTACTCCCCGGGAAGTACGCGCGAAGCCGCGCCCCGCTCCGGTCCACGACCTTCGCGGGCCCGGCTGGGAGGAACATGGACGCCGGGGTTGAAGCTGCCGCTGCGGCAGCTTCTACCGTCGTGACCAGGGCCGGAGAGACCGGCCCGGCGAGACACACACGCGGGAGTGGAGATGGACTGGCCGATCGCGGAGGTGGCCCGGATGTCGGGCGTGACCGCCCGCACCCTGCGCCACTACGACGAGACCGGCCTGCTGACGCCGGCCAGGATCGGCACCAACGGTCACCGCTACTACGAGGAGCACCAGCTCCTGCTGCTGCAGCAGATCCTTGTGCTGCGGGCGCTGGGCGTCGGACTGCCGGAGATCGGCCGGATCCTGTCCGAGCAGGTCGACGAGGTGGACGCCCTGCGGGGCCACCACCGGCGGCTCCTCGCGGAGCGGGACCGCATCGACGCCCTGGCCGACACCGTCTCCCGCACGATCGCCGACCTGGAGCAGTCCAGAAAGGACGGCCACCCCATGACCATCAACCGACCGGAGAACCTCTTCGAGGGCGTCCAGCCCTCCCAGTACGCGCACAACATGCGCGACTTCCCCGAACTCGCCGACGAGGTCGCACAGCGCGCCGCCACGATGAGCCAGGCCGACGCCGACGCCGCGCACCGTGCGCGTACCGCGCAGATGATCCGGCTGGCCGAACTCATGGCCGCGGGCCACCCCGCCGACGCCGAACCGGTACAGGCCGAGATCGACGACCAGTACCGGAGCCTGACCGAGCTGCGTACCGTCTCCGCCGAGGAGTTCCGGGCCATCGGACGCTCCTGCGTCGACAACGAGGTCTGGTGCGCCGCGTACGAGGCGATCGCCCCGGGTCTGGCCGCGTACCAGCGCGACGCCATCGAGGCCTACGCCGCCAACCGACCGGCCTGAGCCGGGGCGGAGACACGCCGATCAACACCCGTCGAGCCGGTCGATGCCGTAGGGAACGAAGCGCACCGCGCGTTCACCTGTTGCTCGCGAACCTCACCGCCGGTACGTGCCGGTGGTGAGGGTTGAGCGGAAGGTGGGTTTCCGGTCCGGCGTGAACTCGGCGTTTCCCGCATCCGAACACCTCGTTGGGCCTGCTGTGTACCGCCCGTTCACGGGCAAGCGGATCGACATAGGAGGCTGCGGCGCTGTGCTGAAGTGTGTGGAACGCGAGGGGGTCACGCTGACGTTGACCCGACGCGCAGGTTCGGGCAGGCCTGTTCTCATCGTGCCCGGTGTCATGGCCGATGCCGCCGGCTGGCAGCCGGTCGTCGACGCACTGGACGTGGCCGGACCGGTCTACGTGCTCAACCGGCGCGGGCGGCAGCCCAGTGGCGCACTGGGTCCGCACTACACGCTGCGCACAGAGATCGACGATCTCGTCCATGTGCTCGACGCGATCGTCGCCGCCGAGGGCGCGGAGCAGGCCGAGGAGCAGGGAGTGGACCTGTTCGGCTGGAGCTTCGGCGGGCTCGTCGCGCTGGAGTCGGCCGCGCAGCGACTCGAAGCCGTCCACTCGCTCACCCTGTACGAACCGGTCGTACGGCCCTTCGGCCACCATGTGCTCGACGCGCTGCGGCAAGCCGCCGCGGCCGACGACCTGGACCGCGCGGTGGAGATCGTGAACCGGGACGTATCGGGGTTCACCGCGGAGTACGTGGCGCGACTGCGCCAGAGCGCCGCGTGGGAGGTCCTCCGCCCACTGGCCGCCCCGCTCGCCCAGGAACTGACGGCCCTCAACGAACACCCCACCGAACCCGACGCGTGGGGGGAGCTCCCCATGCCCGTCACCCTGCTCCTCGGAGCCGAGAACGAGGGCGTCCCGCCCTACGGCGACGTATTCGCCCGCATCGCCTCGGCCCTGCCGCGTGCCCGCGTCGTCGTCATGCCGGGCCAGGGGCATCTCGCACACGTGCAGGATCCGGAGAGCCTGGCCCGTCACCTCCAGCAGGCCCTCGGCCGGGCGGGCAGCCGCGCCTGCGAAACGGACACCTGCCTGTCGTGAGCGAGTCGCCGGTTGCTACGTCCCGGCGTCGTGCACACCGTCCGTCAGCGCCGGCAGCGTCGTCTGCCAGAACCGCTCCAGAGCCACGGCCACCGTCCGGGCGCTGTCCGGCTGACGGGCGAGGATCTGGACGCCGACGGTGATCGCGAGCACGGTGGCGGCGACCTCGTCGACCGCGACGCCGGGCGCGAGGCTTCCGTCGCTCCGGGCGTCCTCCAGCAGCTGCGTCAGGAGGGCGGCGAGACGGCGCCGCAGGACCGGCACGCCTCCCTCGGCCCGGTCGCAGCTGACCTGGAACCCCGCCCGCACGACCACGTCACGGGCCAGCAGGCGGGCCAGTTCGCGGGTCGTCTCGACCATGGCGGTCAGTGCGGGGGCGATCTCGCGGGCCCGGCCGGCAGCCAGTTCGTCGAGCGCGTGGGCCGCTCCTTCCTCCAGCGCGGACGCCAGCGCGTCCTTGTCCGCGAAGTGGAAGTAGATCGCGCCCGTGGAGAGCCCGGCCTCCTTGCTCACTCTGGCAAGGGTCGCGGCTGTCAGGCCGTGCCGGTCGACGACCTGTGCCGCGGCGCGCAGGATGACGTTGCGTGACCGGATGGCACGTTGCTGTCTTTCCACAGGGAGTCAGTTCCCTCCCGCGCCCGGCCCGTCGGACAAGCGGTCAGGCCGGGCCCGGGAGAGGGACGCGGTACGGGGGAGGGACGAGGTACGGGCCCGGGTCGCGGTACGGGGGAGGGACCCGGTACGGGCCCGGGTCGCGGAAGGGGCCGCCAGCACCGCCGCACCGATCAGAAGCGCCGCCCCCACCAGAGCCAGGTACGACGGTGGCTGCCCCAGCAAGGGCCCCAGGACGAGCGAACCCAGTACCTGACCGCTGATCATCCCCAGCCCCGCGGCCAGGACACCGATGCGGCGCACGGCCAGCACGGCGGACAACACCACCACACAGCCGAGCAGGCCTCCGGTGTAGTGCCACAGCGGTCCGGACTCGGGCCGGGGAAGCCGGGAGAACGCCGCGAGTCCCGCCACCGCCGCGACCATCAGGGCGCAGCCGGTGGCGAAACTGAGCAGGACCGCCGGGTAGGGGTGCTCTCCGGCGGCCTCGTCCACCTTGCCGTTCACCGCCATCTGCCACGACAGGGCGCAGCCGGCGAGGAAGGGCAAGGCGGCGAGCGCGAAGGTACGCCCCTCCTCCGGCGCGGCCATTATCGGAAGGGCCACGGCGCACACGGCGAGCAGACCACCCGTCAGACGGCGCCGGGTGGCCCGGCGCGGCGCGCCGGGACCCAGGCCGAGGTGGTCGACGAGCACCCCGCACAGCGTCTGGCCGGAGACCAGCGCCAGGGTGTACGAGGCAGGGCCGAGCGTCGCGGCGGTCAGCGCCTGGGTCAGGACCATGCTGCCGCCCGCGACACCGCCGAGGCAGTGCCGAACCCGCAGGGTCCCGGACCGCAGCCGGGCGCGCAGAGCGGCGAACGCCGGGCGCAGTCCCGTGAGGAAGAACGCGGCCACCGCCACGACGCCCAGACTGAGCGTGTTCGACCAGGCCGCCGCGGCCACGGAACCCGTGTGCGCGCCGAGCCGGCCGTTGACCACGGACTCCAGGGCGAGCGCGGCGCCTCCGGCGACCGCCCCGGCCAGCGGCAGGACACCGGACCGGAGCGCACCCGCCGGCTCGACCACCGACTCGACCCCCGGCTCGGCCGCAGGTTCCACCACCGGCTCGACCCCAGGATCGGTCGGCGGCCGGGTCAACGGCCGGGTCGACAGCCCGGGTGCGGTGTCGTGCGGGCGGCTTCGCGGCGTACGAGGCGACGGCATGGGGCCTCCGGTGAAGAGAATCGGCGGGGCACGGCTCAGCTGGGCTGCGGGAACGACTCGACGGCCCGCAGAATGTCTGGGCGCGAGACATCGCAGTGCGTGACCATGCGGACGCCGGTGCCCGTCGGCACGGTGCGAACACCGCGTTCCGCGAGCAGCGCGACGGTGGCCTGCGGATCATCGGCAGGCACCATGACGATGTTGGTCTGCGGGGGGTCGACCTTCCACCCGCGGTCGACCAGACCGTCCGCGAGCAGGCGCGCGTGGCGATGGTCCACCGCCAGGCGGTCCACGCGCTCCAGAGCCACCAGTCCGGCCGCCGCCAGCACGCCGCCCTGCCGGACGCCGCCCCCGAGCATCTTGCGCAGCCGCCGTGCCTCCCGTACGAAATCGGTGCTGCCCGCCAGCACCGAACCCACAGGCGCGCCCAGCCCCTTGCTCAGACAGACCTGGACGGTGTCCGCGCCTTCGGCGAGGTCCGCGAGCGGCACACCGAGGGCGACCGCGGCGTTCCACAGGCGGGCTCCGTCGAGGTGCACCAGCAGCCCGGCGTCATGGGCGGCGTCGACCAGCCGGCGGTGCTGCGCCGGCGTGGTGACCGTGCCGCCCGCCGCGTTGTGCGTGTTCTCCAGGCACAGCAGCCGGTCCCGCAGCGCGAAGTACGGTCCGCCGCGGGTGACCGCCCGCTCGATGTCCGCCGGACTCGGCGTACCGGGGCCGTCGGACCAGGGGAGGGCCTGGGGCATGCCGCCGGCCAGCCAGGATGCCGTACCCACCTCGAGGTCGAGGAGGTGCGCGCGGTCCGGAACGAGGAAGCGGTCGCCGCGTTCGAGGTGCACGCACAGCGCGATCAGATTGCCCATGGACCCGCTGGGCACCCACAGGGCGTCCGCGGTGCCCAGGAGCCCGGCGACCTCCGCCTCCAGGGCCCGCATGGTGGGGTCGCCGTCGAGGACGTCGTCGCCGACCTCCGCGCGGGCCATGGCATCACGCATCCGCGCATCGGGCCGGGTGACGGTGTCGGACCGAAGGTCGACCACCGGTCCGGCCGGGGATGCTGTCATCAAAGCCTCCGGAAGGGGGCGCGCTACTCGGAGCGCGCGACGCGGTAACGGGTCATGAGCAGGGCGGCGAACACGCTGAATCCGGCTCCGAGGAACATCACCGCGGACGGACCGGACGCGTCCACGACCCAGCCACCCGCCATCGCACCCAGGGCGATGGAGACGTTGAAGGCGGCGATGTACAGCGACGTCGCGGCCTCGGGGGCCTGCGGTGCACTGGCGAAGACGAGGGTCTGCAGGCAGACCGGCAGCGCCGTGTAGGCGATGCCCCAGACCAGCAGCAGGACGATCGTTCCGGGATGCCACCGGCCGTTGACCACGAGGAGCACGACAGCGGTGGCGAGCAGCAGGATGCAGGCGAGCGTGGTGGTGCGCAGCGCACGCGCCGCCGCAGCGCCGCCCGCGAAGTTCCCGATGACGCCGGCCACCCCGTACAGCAGCAGCAGGCCGCTGACCCATGCGGACGGGATGCCCGCGTCCTGTTCGAGGAAGGGCGCGACGTAGGTGTACGCGGCGAAGTGGCCGATCACCATCGCCGCCGTGACGAGCGTGGCGATGCGGAGATTGCCGTCCCGCAACAGCTTGGGGAGTTCGGACAGGCGCGCCACGCTGCGTGGTTCCAGGGAGGGCAGGAGCAAGGCCACGGCGGCCAGGATCAGGACGCCGATCCCCGAGATCGCCCAGAACGCGGTACGCCAGTCGGACTGGCCGATGAAGGCGCCGAACGGCACGCCGACGACGGACGCGATGGAGATGCCGCTGAAGACGACCGCCGTGGCCCGCACCGCCTGCCCCGAGGGCACCAGGCGGATCGCGATGCTCGCGGCGATCGACCACATCACACCGTGGGCGAAGCCCGTCAGCAGCCGCGAGACCATGAGGACCGCGTACGAGGACGACAGCGCGGTGAAGACGTTGCCCGCGACGAAGATGCCGAGGACCACAAGAAGCAGCAGCCGGCGGTCGATCCTGCGGGTCGCCACCGTCAGCACGGGCGCGAACAGGCCCGCGATCGCGCCGTACAGGGTCACCGACAGGCCGACGGTGCCTTCGGAGACGCCCAGGTCGCGGCTCATGGCGGGGAGCAGTCCGATGGGGACCATCTCGGTGGTGGTGAAGGCGAAGACGCCCATGCCGACGGCGACGACGGCGAGCCAGCTGCGGAGCGAACCGGAACCGGCGGGGGCTGCGGCCGGGCGGTCGGTACCCTCCGGGACGGCGGCGGGCGGCGTCGCCGTGTCCGGGCGGGACGGGGGCGAGGGTGTCACGGAGTTCTCCCGGGTCGTGCGGGGGTGGATGAGGTGCCGGGCGTCGAGGACGCCGTCGGTACGGACAGCAGCCGTGCGGCTTGCTGGAAGGGTTCGATGGGGGGACGGAAGAGGACGGCCCCGGCGTGACCTCCGGAGCGGAGCGTCGCGCCGAGATGGATCGCGGGGACGACGCCGGTCTCGGCGACGCGCAGCACGTCGATGCCGCACGGCACACCGCGGTAGGCCAGGGCGGGGATCCGGTACTCGGGATGCTCCGTCAGCGTGATGTCGTACATGCGCTCGGTGAGGCGGATCATCTCGGCCGGTGTGCCGGCGGAGTGGTCCTGCAAGGGCATGGCGGCCGCCGCGGCCATGCCGCCGAGGCCGATCGTCTCCGTGATCAGACTCTCGCCGCCGACGTACGCCAGGTCGTCGGTGGTCCAGCCGTCGTAGAGCCGGCCCCGCAGCGTGGACTCGGGCGGCAGGGGAGCGGTGAACCAGCGCTGCCCGAGTCCGGAGACCCGCAGCCCGAACTGCCTCTCGTTGAGGTTCATCGCGGTGACGAGCGTGCTGCCGGCGATGCCGGAGGCACCGTCGGCGGCGGCCTTGGCGGCTGCCATCACGACGTGCAGGAACAGGTACTCGGCCGAGCGCAGGTAGGAGGCCAGAGCCCGATGGCGCTCCTCGACCCGGCGCGCCGACAGGTCGAGTACGGCATCCAGCACCGTGGCCCGGAAGAGCGCGCCGGCGGCCTTGTGGCGGCTGTGCAGATCGTCGCCCATGGAGAGGGCCCGGCGGATGAGCGGGGTGAGCGGCAGCCCTCCCATGTGGTCCAGCGTCTCGGCGAGGGCCGGTGACACGACCTCGCAGACGTGCCGCAGGCGGGTGCCGACCCCGTCGTCCCAGACGCCGAAGGTGAGCGAGGCGCGGTCGGCCCCTTCGTTCATCCGGCAGAACGCGCGTCTGCCGGTGGACTCGTCGCGGACGACGACCACGGGCATCGAGGCGGTGCACACGCCGGTGAGCGATCCGACGGTGGCGTGGTTGTGGGAGGCCCGCACCGTGAGGGTGCCGTCGGCGAGCAGCGCGTCGGCTTCGGTCTCGTCCCGGGCGAGGCCTTCGTAGAGCGCGGCGCCGATGACGGCCCGGCGCTGCCCGCCCTCGTAGCTCCGCCACGGCATGGGCGGCCCGGAGACCAGGATCGTCCGCGCGGTCATGCCGGGGACGACGTCGCCGGCGGGGGCGACGGCCTCCAGGACGGGGCGGGCTTCGACGAGACGGGCCACGGCCTGCGCGTTCGCGGCGTCGCGCACCGTACGCACGGTGTCGGCGGTGGTTGTGCGGTCGGCGGTGCCGGTGTGGCTGGTGTGGCCAGTGTGGCCAGCGTGGCCCGTCACCGTACGGCCTCCTCGTGCACCGTGACGGGTGAAGCCTGCACGGTGTGGATCGTCACGGACCGGGTCGTCCGGAGCGCGGCGGCGTCGAGGTCCTCGTCGAGCGGGGCGTCCAGGACGACGGAGACCGACCGGCCCTGTGAGTCGGACAGGTCGCCGAGCACATCGCCGTGGTGCCGGCTCACCAGGACCGCGTGGCCGCGGGGCGGTGCCTCCTGCGGGACCGGCGGCAGATCCGGCCACCGCCCCTGCTCGCTGACCCAGTGCACGGGGACCTCGCCCGCGGTCACGTCCGCGAGGAGGCCTCGGGGGTGGTCGAGGTAGACCTGCCGGGCCCGGCGGCGCGGCGGCGCGGTGGCCGGTTCGATGCCGAGCGCGAGGTCCAGCAGGGCGGCGTCCAGGTCCATACCGGTGGCCAGCCGCCACAGGCGCGTGATGGCGTCGCCCGGCGGACGCGCGGCGGCCTCCATCAGGACCACCCGGTCGTCGGCGGTCAGCCGGAACTCGGTGTGGCTCATGCCGGTGCCGAACAGGACCGACCGGAGGAACTCCGCGTTGGCCCCGAGCAGCAGCCGCTCCTGCTCCGGGGTGAGGTGGGGCGCGGGCGAGGTGTGGCCGGTCTCGGTGAAGAACGAGGTGCCGGATTCATTGGTGTCCTTCGCCGTGATGCCCGCCCACAGCACGCGTCCGCCGCGCACCAGCGACTCGACGGAGAACTCACGGCCGTCGATCCGCTCTTCCAGCAACAGCAGTTCGTCCGCGCCGTAGTCGGGCAGGAGCGGGGGCACGTCGGCCGCTCCGGCAACCGCCCGGACGCCCGAACTCGACATGCGCGAGGCCGGTTTGAGTACGGCGGGAAACGCGTCCCAGTCGTCCGCCGCGGTGCTGCGGGTCGCGTCCAGCAGGGTCCAGCGCGGCGCCAGGGCGGGGGCCGCCAGGCGCTGGAGCACCTTGTTGCGGCAGACCCGTGCCGCGTGCGTGCCGGGACCGGGCAGATCGAGGGCCTGGGCGAGGGCTCCGGCAGCCTCCACGAACACCTCGCCGACGTTCAGCACGGCACGCACCGAGCGCTCGCGCAGCCACGGCGTGACCGCGCGCAGCAGCGTGTCGAGCGACGTGTCCGTCACGTGGCGGAGGTTCTCGTCCGGGAGGTGGGAGAGCGGGTGTGCCGGGTCGCCGCGGTGCCGGGCGAGTTCCTTGGCGGGCGTCTCGGGTCCGAAGACGAACAGGGGTGTCACACCGCGCTGTTCGGCCGCGCTCAGGAGACGTAGATGCTTGGCCAGCACGACCAGGTCGGTGATGACGACGACGGCTGTCATGGCTTCCCTCAGTCGGGTGCGGGGCGCGAGCGTGTCACGCCCCGCACGGTGGTGGATCAGGCGGAGAGGCGTTCGGCGGGCAGGGGCAGCTCGTGCACGTGACCGCCCTCACGGGTACGCAGGACGACCCTGGGGTCCGGGCCGTCGGGGAAGATCTGGAGCGTGCGCTCCTCGCTCCAGCCGGCGAAGCGGTACTCGTTCTCGCCGAGGTGCACCAGAGCGAAGACCCGGTCGCCGGGCAGTCGCAGCACCATCCGGTCGCCGTCCGCGGTCAGCGTCGCCGTCTCCTGGGGCAGGTCGGCCGAGAGCGCGGTGTCGTCCTCCCACAGGTGGAACGTGGCGGGCAGGGAGAAGCGCGTGGTGCCGAGCCGGCGGCGTTCGGCGACGGTCTGCGGGGATTCCTGCCGGTTGAAGAGGATCTCGCCGTCGCGGAAGTACTCCTGCCAGGTCTCCGGGAACAGGGCCGCCAGGCCCGGGGTGACCAGGACGTCGATGACCAGGTGCACCCGGGGGTCGCTGCCGGAGTTCTGAACGCGGTGGGTGCGGCTGAAGTCGCCGAACCAGAACTCGCCCGGCTGCCAGCGGTGTTCGACACCGTCGAGGACGAGCACGGCGCCGGGGTTGGTCACGACCGGAACGTGCAACCGTCCCACGCCCCAGCGCGGCCCGTACTTGGGGTCGGTGTGGTCGATGCCGACGGTGTCCGGGCCGAGGGCCATGAACCGGACCGCGTGCAGCGGGGCCGGGATGGAGTCCAGGATGTCGCGGACGTACGGGATGCGGTCGAGCCAGACGGTGTCCGCGAAGTCCTGCGGGCCGGGGCCACCGGGGTCGGTGCGGTCGCCGTCGCCGCCGGGGCTGCGCAGGGCGAGGCAGCGCCAGTCGACGTCGGTCGAGGCGCCGACGCCGTCCTCGGTGTAGACGCGCTGCTGGTCCCAGGTGTGCTCACGCACCGAGGTGAGTTCACGCAGCAGGCGGTCGGCGTCGAACGCGGGCTTGAGCCGGATGCCTTCGGCCGGCATGGGAGGGGTACCCAGGAGCGAGGTGGCAGACGACACAGTGGTTCCTTCGCTTGTGTACGGATACGGGCGGGCGGGTGGTCCGTTCAGGGGCGCGGGCGCGGGCGTCAGGCACGGGTGTCAGGCGTGGACGACGGCAGCCGTCTCGCGGGCCGTGCTGTCCTCCTGCAGCTGGTGCCAGCGCTCGAGCATGTAGAGCGTCCACAGCGCGTAGCTGTGCTCGGGGCGGAACTCGGCGACCGTGGAGCGCAGGGCGTCCGGGCGGAAGTAGCCGCGTTCCAGGGCGGCTTCGGACGTCAGGGTGTCGCTGATGGTGGACCGCAGCTCCGTGCCGAGCCAGCTTTCCAGGGGCACGGCCAGCTCCTGCTTGCGGCGGTCCAGGATCTGCCGGGGCAGGTAGCGGGCGGCCACCCGCTTGAGGGGGGCCTTCTCCTGGTCGCCGACGAGCTTGCGGTCCGCGGGGATGCGCGTCACGAAGTCGATCAGCCGGTGGTCGAGCAGCGGGCTGCGGGGTTCGACGGAGTGCGCCATCGACATCCGGTCGATCTTCACCAACTGGGCGTCGGACAGCCAGAATCCGCTGTCGACCTGCATGGCGCGGTCCAGGTCGGGAACCGAGGGATCGGTGCGGTCGAAGCGGGCCCGCAGGTAGTTGTGCGGCTGGCGCGGCAGCCGCGCGGCGAAGTCGGCCGTGTACAGCCGGTTCTTGAGCTCGTGGGGGACGCCGTCGAGCAGGATGCGCTCGTAGCGGTCGGCGAGGTCGCCGTCGCCCGAGAGGTCGCGCAGACGTCGGTAGCGGCCGTAACCGCAGAAGATCTCGTCGGATCCGTCGCCGGTCAGCACGACGGTCACGTGCTGCCTGGCCAGCTTGTACATGCACGAGGCCGCGATCGCGGAGGGGAAGGCGTACGGCTCTCCCATGTGGCTGAGGATGGTGTCGACGGCATCCTTCGCGTCCTGCGGCCCGATCCGGTAGACGTGGTGCCGGGTGCCGCAGTACTCGGACACGGCGCGGGCGTACACCGACTCGTCGAAGGCGGCGTGCTCGAACCCGACGGAGAACGTGTGCAAGGGCCTGTCCAGTTGTCTGGAGGCCATGGCGACCACCAGGCTGGAGTCGAGCCCGCCGCTGAGCATCGCGCCGAGCGGCACCTCCGACTCCAGTCGGTCATGCACGGCCTGCTGGAGCAGCTCGTCGATACGGTCGTCGATATCGGCCTGCGGCAGGTCGGTGAGCTCGGCGGTGAAGTCGAACTTCCAGTACCTGCTCCGGCGTTCGGGCCGGCCCCGCTCCAGGACCAGGATCGTCGCCGGCTCCAGCTTGCGGACCTGCTGGTAGATCGTGTGCGGCGCGGGGACGACCCGGTAACCGAGGTACTGGTCGATGGCGAGGGGGTCGGTGTCCCGGCTGATGCCGGGATGCAGCATCAGCGCGGGCAGCTCCGACGCGAACGCCACCGAGTCGGCGCCCGGCTTCGCGTAGAACAGCGGCTTCTTGCCGACCCGGTCGGTGGCCAGGACGAGTCGGTCGTTGCGGGTGTCGTACACGGCGACGGCGAACATGCCGTGCAGCCGCTCGACGAACTGCTCGCCCAGCTCCTGGTACAGGTGCGGCAGGACCTGCGCGTCGCTGCCGCCGTGGACCGGGCGCCCCCGGGAGGCGAGGAAGGCGCGCAGCTCCTGGTGGTTGTAGATCTCACCGTTGAGGACGCACGCGACCGTGCCGTCGTCGCTGAAGACCGGCTGGGAGCCGTCGTGCAGGCCGATGACCTTCAGCCTGCACATCGCCAGGGCCGCGTCGGGCGTGGTGAAGGACCCCGTCTCGTCCGGGCCGCGATGCGCCATGGCGGCGCAGGCGGCGAGGGGATAGGAGGCGTGGACGGGAGCGTGTCCCAGGGACACCGTTCCGGCTATTCCGCACATCGGTCAGCCCTCCTTCAGGTCGAGACGGCGCTTGGCCTGGCCGGACCGGAGCCCGTCCGGCGCGACGGCCTGTACACGCACCGGTCCGACCAGGCCGGACGCGATCATCTGCGCGACGTCGGGAGCCCGCCGGTCCACGGCCGCGCGCACCCGGGCGACCTGGTCGTCGTCCACCGTGTCGGCGACGACCCTGATGACCAGGCCGTCGTCGTCACCCGCCTCGAACGGGTGGCCGGGGAAGACCTCGGCGATGATCTGCGCCAGGTCGTGGTTGCTGATCCGCTCGCCGTGCTTGAAGTCGCCGGCGAGCCGCCCGTCGATGCGTTCGAACGCGAACACCTCGCGGCCGGCGTGGCGGATGCGGCGCAGACCGGTGACGGCGTCGCCGGTCACGTAGCGCACGGCGGGGAAGTAGCCGCGGGTGAAGGACGTGAGCAGGAGCGCCCCACTGCCTTCCTGCCGTGACGGGACCCGGTCGTTCTCGGTGTGTCGGCTCAGCTCCTCGGGAGCCAGGACTTCGGGGACGATGTGGTCGTGGAAGTGGTACAGGCCGGTCTCGGCGCACGAGTAGCCGATGGCCCCGATCTCGATGGAGCCGAACACGTCCAGGACGTCCTCGGGGCGTAAGCCGAACCGCTCGGCCACGTGGGCGCGCCATGCGGGGGGCGCGACGTCGCCCACGACCATGATCTTCCGGGGCTGGATGTCCAGGGCGGGCCGGGCCTGGAGCAGCCGGTCGAGGATCATCGGCATGGTGAAGAAGACGTCCGGGCGCCACGCGTTGAGCTTCGCGACGTGCTCGTCCACGGGGCTGGTGAAGTCGATGTCGTACGCCTCGTAGCCGAGTTCCAGGAAGACGCGTCGTGCCGAGGCGGCGGCATGGCCGGTGCCGAGGTCCGCGACGGCCACCGCGCCACGCGGCACCGATGCGGTGAACTCGCCGAACAGTATGCGGCGTTGGGCGATGTAGGCGTCGTCGTCGGCGGCCGAGTAGAGGATGCGCTTGCGCTGTCCGCCGGAGGTTCCCGAGGTGTGGTACGCGGAGGCGTCCGGCAGCTGCGGGTACTCGGCGGTGTAGTAGTGCGCGCCGAGCAGACCGGTGCCGACAAGAGGGAGGTCGGACAGGTCTCCGGAGCCCAGGGCGCCTCGGCGCAGCAGGAGTTCGCGGTACCAGGGGAAGCGCTGGGCATGGCCGGCGGCGAGAGCGGCCAGTTCCGCTCCCCGTACGGGTGCGGGGGTCTTGGGGTCGGCAAGAGTGGTGGTGGTGTCCGGCATGGCGGCCTTTCGTGAGGCGGGGGAGTGGGCGCGTGCCGGCGTCAGCTCCATCGCTGTGTCTCGCCGAAGAAGCCCGGCACAGGGACCGCGAGGCCCTTGTCGACGGCCTGCTGGAAGAGGCGCTGTCCCACGGCGAGGTCGAGGACGCCGAGCCCGAAGGGCGAGAAGATCCGCGGCCGGTCGTCCGCGAGGGCGACCTTGCCGCGCAGCACGTCCGCGAGGGTGCCGTCGATGAAGTCGCGGTGCCCGAGCTGCTGTTCGGCCAGGTGCGGGGAGGTGTTGGCCGTCAGGCAGTGGTCGACGTCGTCGAGGATGTTCTGCGCGCCGGCGATGACGTCAGCGCCGAGGTCCCGCAGCGAGATGTTGAGGACGGTCTGTCCGGCGGCGAAGGCGTCGGTCCGGGTCACCCAGGGCTCGGGCGCGGTGGTGGCGAAGACGACGATGTCGGCGTCGGCCGTGGCTTGTTCGAAGGAGTCCGCCTGCTCGGCCCCGTAGCCCAGTTCGCCGATGCGCCGGGTGAGCGAGGCGGCGTACGAAGGGTTCTGGTCGAAGACGACGAAGCGGTTCACGGACCAGGACTGCGCGGCGAAGAACTCGGCGATGTTGCGCGCGATGACGCCGGCCCCCACCAGGCATATCCGGTCCGCGGTGCGGCCGCCGGTGAGTTCCTGGGCACCCAGGACGGCGGACGCGGCGGTGCGGGCGGAGCTGATCTGGGACGCCTCCAGGCAGGCGAAGGGGTAACCCGTCTCGTAGTCGTTGAGCAGCAGCGTGGCCGAGGCACGGGGAATGTTGCGCTCGATGTTGCGCGGGTAGCTGGCGATCCACTTGATCCCGGAGACGCCGTAGTCGCCGCCGAGGTGGGCGGGCAGCGCGATGATGCGGGCGTCGGGCTTCTCCGGGAAGCGCAGGAAGTAGCTGTTCGGGTTGACCGATTGACCGTCGCCGTGGGTGAGGTAGGCGGAGCGGACCGTCTCGACGATGTCGGGACGGGAGGCGTCGATGAGGGTGCGCAGGGCGGTGCCGCCCACGACGTGGAAGTCGAACATGCGGGGTGATCCCTTGTCTCGTTGGTGGTCTGAGCGGGGACGCCGGCGTGGGCCGGGTCCGGGGTCGGGGCAGGGGCTCGGGTGTCCGCTCACGCGGCGACGGGACGTCTGCCGGATTCGTCGAGGACGCCCGTACCGAAGGTGTCGGCCACCCACATGTCGTCGTAGATCGTCTTCACGTAGCGGTCTCCCATGTCCGGGGAGAGCGCCACGACGCGCGAGCCGGCGGGGATCCGGTCGGCGATCGACTCCAGGGCGGCGAGTACGGATCCGGTGGAGCCCCCGAGCGGCAGTCCGTGTTCGCGGGCCAGGCGTCGGCACATGCGTACGGCATCGCGCTCGTCGACGAGGACGACCTCGTCGACCTGGTCGGGCCGGCACAGTTCGGGACGGCGGCTGGTTCCGAGGCCGGGGATGTGGCGCGGGCCGGGCAGGCCGCCGAAGGTGACCGATCCGGCCGTGTCCACGGCGACGATCTTCGTCCAGGGGGAGAACGCGCGGAAGTGACGCGTGCAGCCCATGAGGGTGCCGGTGGTTCCGGCGCCGACCAGCAGGACATCGACGTGCCCGATGTTCTTGAGGATCGAGGTGGCGGTCCGTCTCGCGTGCGCTTCCGCGTTGGCGGGGTTGGCGTACTGGTTGAGCCACACCAGGCCCGGGTCGGACTCGGTCATCTCACGGATGCGGGCGATGCGGGTGCCCAGGTAGCCGCCGTTGTGGTCCCGCTGTGTGACCTGGAGGATCTCGGCTCCCAGGGCGCGGATGAGCGCCAGGCTCTGCGGGGAGACGTTCGGGTCGGTCACGCAGGTGAAGTGGTATCCCCGGGAGGCGGCGATCACGGCCAGGGCGATGCCGAGGCTGCCGGAAGAGGATTCCACGATCCGGCCGCCGGGCCAGAGCACGCCCTTGCGTTCGGCGTCCTCCACCATGCCCAGCGCGGACTTGAGCTTCACCGAACCGGCCGGATTCATCCCTTCCAGCTTCAGGAAGAGGTGCCGGTCCGGCAGGACGCCGTCCAGTTCGAGGAAGACCTCGTCGGTGACGATGTCGCAGGCGTGCTGGTAGATCATCGGTCCTCCTGCGGGCCGGTCGACGGGATGCAGGGAGCGTGGTGGCCCGAGCCGTGCGGGTCCGTCCGCAAGGTGGGCAGGCGGCGCAGAAAGAGGGCTTCGGCATGGGCCAGAGAGGCGATCTCGCGCGGGCTCACACTCTCGTCGGTGCCGTGGATGTGCGACGGCGGGTCTTCGACACCGCACAAGATGATCTCGGCGTCCGGATAGAGCGTCCGGAAGGCGGAGCAGACGGCGATGGAGCCGCCGGCTCCCACGTCACGGGGCGGCACGCCGAAGGCGTCGTGCAGGGCATCGCGCATCACGGCGTAGGCCTGTCCCGCGGAGTCGGCGAGAAAGGACGGGCCGCTGGTGACGCGCCGGATCGCCAGGTGCGCACCCCAAGGAGCGTGATCGCGGAGGTGGTCGGCGAGTTCCTCGTGGACCCGGTGAATGTCCGAGCCGGGCGGGGTGCGGACGCTGACCAGGGCCTTCGCCGAGGGCAGCAACGCGGGCACGGCGTCGTCGAGGGGCGGTGACTGGATGGCCAGCACGGTGACGGCGGGCCGGCTCCACAGCCGCTCGGCGATGCTGCCCGTGCCGAGGAGCGCGACACCGTCCAGGACACCGGCGTCGGCACGCAGGTCGGCCTCGGAGTAGTCGTCGGAGCGGCGGGGCGGGGCGCTCTCGCCGGTGCTGGTGCTGGTGCTGGTGCTGGTGCCGGTGCCGGTGCTGGTGGCGGTGGCGGTGGCGTTGCGCGGGCCGGGCACACGGGGTGTTCCCTGGCTGTCGTGCAGCGTGGCCAGGAGGTGGACGAGGGCGGTCAGCGCGTCGGGCACGGGCCCCCCGAACTGGCCCGAGTGCAGTGTCGTGGAGAGTGTGGAGAGCTCGATCTCCGCGACTGCCATGCCCCGCAGGGAGGTGGTGAGGGTGGGGACGCCGGGGGCGACGTTCCCGGTGTCGGCGACGATGACGACGTCCGGCGCGATCAGGTCCGGGTGGGCACGCAGCACCTTCTCGATGCTGCCGTCGCCGGGCTCCTCGCAGCCGTCGACGAGGACGACCAGGTCGACGTCCGGGTAGGGCTCGTGCGGCTGGGCCTCCTGGAGGGCGCGCAGCGCCGTGAGATGCGTGACGACGTTGCCCTTGCAGTCGGCGCTGCCGCGGCCGTACCAGCGTCCGTCGTGTTCGGTGAGCTGGAACGGGGGCGTACGCCAGGAGGTTTCGTCCTGCGCGGAGACGACGTCGTAGTGCGCGTAGAGCACCACGGTCGGTGCGCCGGGTGGGCCGGGGCGGCGGGCGTACACCGTCTTGGGGCCCTCGTCGGTGGAGAGCAGGCGGGCCTCGGGGAAGCCGGCGTCCGTGAGCAGAGCGGCGATCCGGTCGGCCGCGCGGTCGAATTGGTCCGGGGGCGAGACGCCGACGACGGTGCGCAGGGCGACCAGTTCCGCGAGGTCGTCGCGGGCTCTGGGCATCAGGGAGCGCACGGTTTCGGCTAACGAGGGAGCAGACAAGGGAGTCTCCGGCATGCGGGTGCGGGTGACGGGTGCTCAGGCGGCGGTGGGCGCCGGGGTCGACAGCGGAGCCAGTTCCGCGAGGACCTTGCGGACGACGTCCCGGCCGGCCCGGAGCTGGGCGTCGGGCGTACTGGCACCGAGGTGCGGGATCGCGAGAACGTTCGGCAGGGCCAACAGCGGTGACGCACCAGGGGGTTCGGTGGCATAGACGTCCAACGCCGCTCCGGCCAGGTGGCCTTTGCGGAGCGCCTCGACGAGCGCGGTCTCGTCGACGATGCCGCCCCGTGCCGTGTTGACCAGGTACGCGGTGGGCCGCATCAGAGACAGTTCCCTGGCCCCGATGAGCCCCGCGGTGCCGGGGGTCTTCGGCAGGTGCAGGGTGACGACGTCGCTCGTTGCGAGGAGTTCGTCGAGTCCGGCGAGGTGGACGTCGTCGCCGGCGGTGTCGGCGTACGGGTCGTGCACCAGGATCCGCATGTCGAAGGCGGCCAGTCGGCGCGCGACCTGCCGGCCGACACGGCCGTAGCCGACGATGCCCACGGTGCGGCCCGCCAGTTCGAGGCCCGTGAAGTCGGCCCGGCGCCACTCGCCGGCCGCGAGGGAGCGCGCCGCGGCGGTGATGTGGCGGGCGGAGGCGAGGATGAGGCCCACCGTGAGTTCGGCGACGCTCACGGTGTTGGAGTCGGGAGCGTTGACCACGATGATGCCGCGCTCGGCGGCAGCGGTGGTGTCCACGTTGTCCAGGCCGACGCCGGCGCGTCCGACGATACGCAGCCGAGGTGCCCGATCGAGCGCCTCGGCGTCGACCCGGGTGCCACTGCGCACGATCAGGGCGTCCGCATCGGACAGCGCGGCGAACAGAGCCGGGCGGTCACGGCCGTCGACATGGCGGACATCGCAAGTGGCCTTCAGTGCGGCGATGGCGTCGTCGGGAAGGACGTCGCTCAAGATCACGATCGGTGAAGGCATGGAGCTCTCCTAGAGGAAGCAGGACAGTCAGTCTTCAAAGCCAAACGTTTGGTTTGTTTCTGAAGCAAGCCTAACGTTTGGTTTGTTTTGGAAGGAAGGGTGACCCTTGTGTTCTGCGTCACCCCCCGGGCGGTTTCCCCCGCGGAGGGTGAGCGGGGCCCTAACTCAGAGCAACTGCTCCCGGTACCAGGCGGCGTGGGCCGCCAGGCCGGCCGAGAGGCCGGTCTCGGGCGCATGGCCCCCCACGGTTTCGAGCCTGCTCGCGTCGAACCAGTGGTCGACACCGAACAGATCCAGGAGATGCCCGTCGCACCCGGCGCTCACCAGCTCCTCGCGGGCACGCTCGAACGACTGCTCGCCGGCCACGAGAGGGAATCCGAGTTGCCGGTGCGCCGCCACGACCAGTTCGCGCAGGCTGACCGGCCGGGACGGACAGGCGTGGAAGACTCCGGCCGCCCGCCGCGGCGGTGTCCTCACCGCCATGTGGGCGAGGGACGCGGCGAGGCTGCCGACCTCGGTGAGGGAGAGCATCGCGGTACCGCGCTCGGGCAGCCCCGAGCTCAGGGCGCGGACCATGCGCAGCAGGGCTGGCATCACCCACCGGTCACCGGTGCCGTAGACGAGGTAGGGGCGCAGGACCGCCCCACCCGCCCGGAGGACGAACTGCTCGCCGTGCAGTCGGCTGCGGCTGGTCGGCGAGACGGGGCTCGGCTCCACGTCGCCCTCGCGCAGGGCGCGGAACGGCCCGTTCCCGTACACGGCCGCGGTGCTCAGCTGCACGAACTTGGCCACGCCCGCGCGCTCGGCCTCTTCCACCAGGTGGCGCGTGCCCTCGACGTTCACCGCGACGCACCGTTCCTCCTCCTGGCCGATGTACGAGGCCAGATGCAGGACCACGTCCACGTCGCGGCAGATGCCGCGCAGGCTCGCGGGGTCCGTGAGGTCGCCGTCCACGATCTCGACGTACGAACCCGGCGTCACCGAACGCCGGTGGGCCAGCACGCGCACGTGGGCCCCCGCGGAGCGCAGGAGCGGAAGGACCGCGCCGCCGATGAATCCGGACGCGCCGGTCACGAGGATGCGGGGACGGTTCATCTCCGACCGCCCGACGGCGCCGGCTCGGCGCGGGCCGTCAGGACGCACTCGTAGACTGCCGTGCCGTTCTGCTCGGCGATCACCCGAACCTCGTACGCCCCGTCACCGGACGGGGAGGGGGCCGAACGGGCCCGGACGAAGCAGGGGGTGTCGAACTCCACGTACCGGTGGAAGCGATTGGCCATGCCGGTCACCAGCACGGCGCCGGGCCCCAGCACGTGCTGAGCCGCCTGGCGCGCCGCCTCCAGCAGGAGCATCCCCGGCACGTGGTCGGTCGGGTGGTCGAAGAGCGTGGGGTGCGTCCAGTTGACGCGCAGTGGCCACCCCTCCTCGCCGTCCGCCGGCCGCCCGAGTACCACGTCGCTTCCGCGCGCCCTGCCCACCTCGTGCGCGGGCACGGGAACGGCCTGCTCGGGCAGGGTCGCGGGCACCTCGGCGTGCGCGCCGCGTAATCGCCGGTAGACGGAGCCCGACATGCAGTTGAGTGTCATCCGGCCCCGCCCCAGGCGCACCGCGCCCCGGGTGAGGCCGACGTCCATCGTCATCCCCGCGAGGCGATTGCGTTGCAACGTCACATCCGTGCAGGTGATGGCCAGCTCGACGTTGGCCGGCTGGTCGTCGAGGAGGAGCGCGTCCGGCTCGAGGTCGATGCTCAGCTCCGTCATCAGGGACGGATGATCGCGGGGCAGGTCGTAGAAGACATGACTGACAAGAGAGGAGGCCTGCCGAATGCTCTCGGCGGCCAGCAGGGGGTCGTGCCAGTGGCCACCGACAGGTTCGTAGAAGCCGTGCCCACGCGGCCACTGCGCCCCCACCTTGAAGCGGTGGGGGCCCATGCGTAACCAGTCGTCGGTCAGCAGTACTTCGCCTATGGCCGTCCGGTGGACCAGTTCGCGGGACGCCGACCGCTCGTAGACGAAGGGGCTTAAGTTCTCGTCCACGGGCAGGAGCGTGTCCGGGAGAGTGGGTGGAAGCGGAAGGTCGATCGGCATGTCGCGGTTCCTGTCTGCGCTGCTTCCCCAGGAGCGGCACGACGCCG
Source organism: Streptomyces sp. NPDC056169 (assembly GCF_042268445.1). Taxonomy (NCBI): domain Bacteria; kingdom Bacillati; phylum Actinomycetota; class Actinomycetes; order Kitasatosporales; family Streptomycetaceae; genus Streptomyces; species Streptomyces sp. NPDC056169. The sequence continues at coordinate 29,118 of NZ_JBHJUO010000030.1, forward strand.
CCGGGCACCGCATACAATACCCAACGTACGTTTTGTTTTGAAGCGATCGGTCACTGTTCTCATTCGGCGGACACGCCCCGGAAACAAGGAATACACACTCGCATGGCGCAACAGGAGCGGGCGATTGCCACACGACGGAGACTGCTGATGGGGGCAGCCGAAGTCTTCGACGAGCGCGGCTACGCGGCCGCCAGCATCAACGAGATCCAGGCGCGCAGCGGCGTCAAAAAGGGGGCGATGTACTTCCACTTCAAGTCGAAGGAGGAGATCGCACAGGGTGTGATGGCCTCTCAGCTGGAGGTGGCACTCGAGTCGCACAGTCTCTCCTCGTCACCGATGCAGCAGGTGATCGACCTCACCCACGAGCTGGCCCACCGGCTGCGCACCGACACCCTCTTCCGCGCGAGCATACGGCTCACAGTCGAACAGGGAACGTTCCAGCCGCATGACTCGGACGTGTACGACTGGTGGCTACGAGCCTTCACCCGCGACCTGGCGCGCGCCCAGGGCGCAGGCGAACTCCGGGAGGAGCTGGCCCCCGAGGACGTGGCGGCAAGCGTCGTGGGCTCCTTCACCGGCATCCAGATGCTCTCCCACGTCACCTGCGACCGCCGCGACCTGCACGACCGCCTGACCAGCTGGTGGCAACAGATCCTCCCCGGCCTCACCACCCCCGAGGCCGCGGTCCGGGCCCTGCCGGCCGGATCGCCCGAGCTCGACCTGACGGCCAAAGCCTGAGCCCTCGCTGCGCGCGCGGCGCTCGGCGGGCTCCGAGCGCACGCCGGCGCTCTCGCAGCGGTAGACGGCCATGGGGGGCGGGACCGAAAGCCCCGCCCCTCACCGCCGAACTCGTCCTCAGCCCTGCCTCAGAACCAGCACAGGCGCAGGCACAGGCAGCAGAGGTCCTCTGACGCTGAGCCTGGATCGCTGTGAGCCGGCTGCCTCTGAGCCGGCTGCCTGTGCGCGTGGTCAGAGGCGGACGACGACCAGGGCGATGTCGTCGCGGGCGCCGCCGGCCACGCCGAGGCGGGCGAGTAGTGCGTCGGCGAGGATGTCCGGGCCGGTGCGGGCGTGGTCGGTGAGGGCGTCGACGAGTCGGTGCAGTCCGGCGTCGATGTCCTCGTCGCGGCGTTCGATGAGTCCGTCGGTGTAGAGCACGAGGGTGTCACCGGGGCTGTAGGGGAGGCCGGCCTGCGGGCGGGTGACGTGTTCGGGGCGTGCGCCGAGCGGCGGGTCGGTCGCTCGGACAAGCAGGTCGTAGGTGCCGTCGGGGTGCAGCAGAACGGGCGGGGGATGTCCGGCGCTGCTGTACGCGATGTGTCGGCGACGAGTGTCGATCACGGCTTGGAAGGCGGTGGTGGCCAGCGCGCCTTCGACCGACCGTGAGTACAGGCCGAGGACTTCGAGCGACTTGGCCGGTTCGTGCACGGCTCGGACGGCGGCGCTCAGGGCACTGCGCAGCATGCCCATGACGGCGGCGGCCTCCAGGCCGTGGCCGACGACATCGCCGACCGCGACGCCGAAGCAGCCGTCGGGCAGATCGACGACGTCGAACCAGTCGCCGCACACGTTCAGCGACCCGACCGCGGGCAGATAGCGCACCGCGACATTCCGGTGGTGCTCCAGGTCAGGCGAGTGCAGCATGGCCTCCTGGAGAGTCACTGCGACCTGGCGCTCGCGGGCGTGTGCCTGCCGCAGTTCCTCGTTCAGCCGCTGCAGCTCCCGTGCCCGTGCGTACAGCTCGGCCTCCATCACCTGCCGCCTGGCCAGTAGACCCCCTGCCGGTCCGGGCGGGCGGGAGCGGACGAAGTCGGTCACGTCCTCCACCCGGTGGATGATCCACGCCACCTGCCCGTCCGGGCCCAGTACGGGGGTGTTGATCGGTGACCACCACCGCTCCTCGAACGTCCCGGGCCGGGCCACGACGGGGATGTCGTACTTCTGTACCGCCATCGTGTCCGGTTGCTTCGACCGCAGGACCCGCTGCAGCGAGGCGTTCAGGTTCCGCACTCCGTCCGCGTTCGCGTCCGCCGGGTTGTCCGGGAACGCGTCGAACAGGTGCTGACCGACCAGGTCCTGCATGCTCCGACCGGTGGCGCGGAGGTAGGCCTCGTTGACGTCGACGATCACCAGGTCCGGACCCAGCACCAGATAGGGACTGGGCGTGGCCGCGAACAACGCCGTGTAGTCAATGTCGCGTCCCACGGGCATGCACCGGTCCTCTCAGCTGCGCAGCGGTGAACGTGCGTCGTCACAGGAAATGCCATGCGATGCCCAGGGCTGTGAGACGCGAGGTGCCCGTCCACGCCGGCAGGGGTTCCAAGACCGCCACGGCATAGTCCTGGCTCCTGTGGCCTCGGTCGGCCGCCGCGATTCGATGGCAGGGTGAGGGCAGTCCTGGACGCCGGTCTTGCGGGCTGCTGCCGAGGCCGACGTACGCAGCCGGCGGCTCCACATCGTCCGTGCCTGCGACTCCGAGCACCGCACCCACGACCTTTCCCCTGCCGATGTCGCCCGCGTCCACCGAGCCGGCCACGAGTTGCTTGAGGCGACAACCGAAACGGTCACAGTACGCCACTCCTTGCTGCCGGTGAGTAAGGAGCTCAGCCGTGACGCACCTGCTTCCAGCGTCGCCCGTGCGGCCTCGCGGCGCGACACGATCGTGGTCGGACACCGTCGTTCTCTTCAGCCCTGCTCAGGCATGAGACGCGCGCCCATCCGTCGCCGTCTGTGCAATGCGCTTGAGACGGCGGCCATCCCGTCGTTTCCGGCAGCCACAGGCGTGATGAGATTCCTGGCATGACAGATTGGCCACAACTCAGCCATGCCTACGGCTCCGCCGAAGACATACCCGCCCTGCTGGCACACATCGCTTCCGAGCCCACGCCAGAGCTCTGGAGTGACCTGTGGTCCGCACTCTGTCATCAGGGCAGCGTCTACTCGGCCAGCTTCGCCGCGCTGCCCTGGCTGGCCGGCATGGCCGAGAACGAAGACCGGGGACAAGCCGTGAACGCCCTGGGCCTGGCCGGCGCCATCATGGCGGGCGCCGAGCAGCCGCATGGAGTGGAGGAAGTTCGCGCACGGCACTCGGCAGAAATCGCGGCCCTGCTGGCATCAGCGAACCGCCATCTCCGGACCGCGACCGATCACACCGAGTACGTCGGCCTCCTGGAATCCATGCTCGGCTTCGAGGGCGTCGCGGGATGGAGCGAGCACCTGGCTTGGGGGCTCGGGAACGAGGAATACGAAGTCTCCTGCCCGGGCTGCGAAACCGACCTGTTCATCGTCCTCGGTGAACGCGGGTTCTTCTGCACCAGCGAGGACTACGCCCTGTCGGACGACGCCGTCGAATCCCGCCCGCTCCGCCCGACGAGCCCTGCGACCCTGGAAGGCATCGGCTCGCGTCTCCACGGCATCGCACTCACCGACGGCCAACACGAAGTCGCCCACGTACTGACCTACGTCTTCGGGAACGCGACCTGCCCAGACTGCGAAGCCGACTTCTCGGTCGCCGAACGAGTCATCGCGTGAGACGTCGGTCGTCACGCCGGATCATATGCGTGCCGTTTCCCGATGCCTGGTGAAAGGCTCGCACCGCCGCTTTAAGGGCTGTCCCGCAAAGATCTTGGCTCCGAGTGCGGAGCAGCCTGAAGAGCTGGCGAGGTGCTTAGCCGGTGGTTCGTGAGGTGTCCAGGGACCGGGCGAAGTCGGCGAGCGTGTGGAAGTCGTTCTCCCGTAGGCCGATCCGCGGGTTGACGTGGTGCAGGAGCCCAGGACCTTGGTGGTGGGCGGTCACGTAGGTCTGATCCAGCTCGCTCTGCTCGTCGTCCACCCAGGCGAAGGGACGGCCGCCTGCGTAGTCCACCAGGGGCCCGGTCTTCCAGTGGACTCCATCAGGGCGTTCTTGGAGCAGGACATCGCCGAAGTCCACGAAGGGAAGTTCCGGAAGGCCGAGGACCGGGGCGATCCACCGGTTGGCGTCGTCCATCCATGTGGTGGCCCAGCACAACTCGAAACCGAGCTGGAGCAGGATTCGTCCATGCTCTGGGTTGAGCCAGACTCGCAGGGGTCGTCGGGACGAGAGGCCTCTGTTGTCCTGATGGGCGTCGTTCCGGGGAACTCTGAGTGTGGTGTAGCCGTCGGGACGTCTCTCCGGCTTGGCCGCGTAAGGGTTGAGCGGCCCGTCCACGTCGAGGAACAGCAGTGGTCGGTTCACGGTTTCCCCCGGTCTTGCGCAGTGGACTGCCCCGATCAGCGTAACTGTGGGATTGCCTCGGCATTGGGCCGGCCTGAGTGATGATCACGAGTGTGGCGAGTGTGATCACGGCATCGGAGCCTTCCTGGATAACCTCGTTCGCGGGGCTGAGTCCGCGCTGCTTCGGCAAACTGCTGACCACGCCGCGGCGCGATGGAGCAGATGTGGTCCACCGAGCCTGGCCATGGAGTTTGCCGCTGGAGGACCGGGTGTTGCTGGTCACGGCCTACTGGCGCACCAATCTGACGTTGCGGCAGCTGGCTCCGCTGCTGGGCAACTCGAAGTCCACGGCCGGTCGGGTCATCAACCACCTCGGCCCCCTGCTCGCACTCCAGCCCCGCAAGCGGTTCGCCAAGGACCCCGTACTCATCGTGGACGGCACCCTGGTCCCCACCCGCGACCACACCGTCGCCGAGCGGTCGAAGAACTACCGGTACTCCACCAACCACCGGGTCGTCATCGGCGCCGACACCCGGCTGGTCGTCGTGGTCGGCCGGCCGCTCGCCGGGAACCGCAACGACTGCAAGGCATGGGCGGAGTCCGGCGCCAAGGCCGCCGTCGGTAGGACCCTCACGATCGCCGACGGCGGCTACCCGGGCACCGGACTCGTTATTTCGCACCGCCGACAGAGCGGCCAGCGCGAACTCCCGGCCTGGAAGGAAGAGCACAACCGCTCCCACAAGCAGGTCCGGGCCCGCGTCGAGCACGTCTTCGCCCGCATGAAGACATGGAAGAGCCTCCGCGACTGCCGCCTCAAAGGCGACGGCGTCCACCACGCCATGCTCGGCATCGCCCGGATGCCCAACCTCGCGCTCACCGGATAGGCAAGCGGGATCCTTACGGGACGGCCCTTAAAGCGTGTTGCAGAAGGTGTTGTCTGGGCAGGTCAGAGCCGGGGTCGTGGCCGGTCGGTTCATGAGGCGAGGGCGAGGTTGTGCATGTGGGCGACGGCCTGGACCGCATGATGGAGGCCGTTGCCGCGCTGGCGGCAGTCGCGCAGGATCTTGTAGTGCTTCATGCGGGCGAAGGCGTGCTCGACGCGGGCCCGGACTTTGCGGTGTTCGGCGTTGTCCTCCTCTTCGCCGGGCAGCAGGGCCCGGCCGGGGCGTTTGCGGTGCGGGACGACGAGCCCGGTGTTGATGTACGCGCCGTCAGCCAGCACGGTCACGCCTTCGCACGCCTCAGCCAGGCCGGAGTCCCGCCATGCCCTCGCGTCCGCGGTGTTGCCGGGCACCGGACGGGCAGCCGCGACCACCAGCTTGGTGTCGGCATCAATGATGACCTGCACGTTTGCCGAGAACCGGTAGTTACGCGAGGACGCACCGGCCTTCCGGTCGCGGACCGGGATCAGCGTGCCGTCCACGATCCACAACCGCTCCACCGCGTCGGCCGGCCGGGTGGCCGGCTCGATCGCCAGCAGCGGACGCAGCCGCTGGATCACCCGGCACACCGTCGCGGGCGAGACGCCGAACAGCGGCGCGAGCTGTCGCATCGTGAGGTTCGTGCGGTAGTACACAGCCACCAGCAGCACCCGCTCCGCCAGCGGCAGACACCATGGACGGCCACCACCGGGACCGTTCCCGCCCCGTTCACGGACGACCTTCAAGAGTCGCTCGAACTGCCGCCTCCGCAGCCCGGTGAACGTCTCCACCCACAACGGCTCAGCCCTCAACACCCCACGCATACAGGGAAAATGCCCGCTTCACGGCCTTCTACAACACGCTTTAGGCCCCGTACCAGGGGAGCTGAGCAGCGAGGGGATCCGCGATGACGGCCATCGACGTCGAGACGACCGAACCGTCGGACTTACCCGTGCGCGCCGCCGGGACCGCTGAATCAGGCGATCACGGCGGATCAGACCGTCGGCCCTACCGCGCTGGCCGACTTCTTCCGGCAAGCCGTGGCCCACCAGACCGTACTCATCGAGTCCGCCCGGCTCTGACCCACATCGGCCGCTGGAACCTCGTCGAACGCACCCCCGCCGACATCGAGGACGACGTCCGTGCCGCCGTGCCGCCGCGCTGCCTGGAACCGTCGCCGGACTGGACATCACCGCCGATGCCACTGGCCTGACGCTCTTCGCGACGGTGCGGCGCGTTGACGAGCCGGGGCGATCCCCGCAGTCGGCTTCGTGTCCGTCGCCGACGCAGCCCCGAGCGTCAGTCGAGGCCTTCGATGATGCGGAAGTCTCGCTCGACGCCGTCAGCGAGTGCGGCCAGCGCCTCCTGGTAGGCCGCACTCGCATGTGCGGCGACCGCCTGTTCGAAGCTGTCGAACTCGATCAGGACGGTGCGCTCGGCGATTCCGGCGTCGTGTGCGACGACCCGGCTGCCGCGGGAGAGCAGCCGCCCGCCCGCGGCCTCGACGGCTGGACCGGCCAGCTTGTTGTAGGCAGCCAGCTTCTCGGGGTCCGCAATGGTGCGGTAGGCGCTGACCCAATAACCCTTGACCACGGTGCCTCCTGTGTTCGGAATTGATGCTCAGAAGCATGCTCAGATCCATGGCCGGCGCGCTGTGGGTCAGCGAGCCGACGGAGACGGCGTCGAAGTCGGACGGCTTCGATCCTCAGCTTCCGGTTCGACTCGACCCGCCCAGGCCCGGCACACCGGCTGGGGCTGTGATCGGATGGGTCTCGGGTGAGCGTCGGAGGGCGAGGGCGAGGCTGGCCATCGTCGTGATCGCCATCGCGGCGACGCCGACCAGCGCCGCGGTCGTGTAGGCGTCGTCGTTCGGGAAGAGGCGGCCCGTGGCGGTGCCGGCGGCCAGGACCAGACCGCCGATGGCGCTGCCCAGGGAGTACCCGACACTGCGGACGACGTAGTTGAAGCTCATGGCGCTCGACGTCTCGCTCTTGGGGGTGACGGCCAGGATGACGCCGGGCATGGCGGCCGAGAAGCTGCCGACGCCGAAGCCCAGCACACCCATGGCCGAGAGCAGTTCGGCCAGGTTGGACCGGGCGGTGGCGAACAGGACGAACCCGCCGCCGACGATGGCGGCGCTGCCGGCCAGGAGCACGGGGCCGTCGATCCGTTCGCGGACCCGCGGCGTGAGCTTGCCGGCGACGAACCCCAGCACGGAGAACGGGATGAGGACCAGCCCCGCCACGAAGGTGGTCAGTCCGAAGCCGTAGCCGGCGCTGTGCGGCGTCTGCGCGTAGCGGGTGATGAGCGTGAGCAGGAGGTACATGCCGCTCCCGCCGACGAACATGGCGATGTTCGCCCCGGCGACCGCCGGGTGCCGAACCGCCCGGACGTCGACCAGGGGCGTCTTGGTTCGCAGTTCGGAAACCGTCCAGACGCAGAGCAGGAGTACGGCGGCGACGGCAAGGGTCACCGCCACGGCGAGGTGTCGGCTCCACAGGCTCCTCTCGCCGGCCAGGAACAGGACGAGGAGCAGTCCACCCGCAAGGACGAGCGCACCGGCCACGTTCACGTGAGCGGAGCGGCCTTCGGGAGCTGCGGGCATGGAGCGCCACGCGGTCACGAAGGCGATGGCGGTGACGAGCAGGCCGAGGCCGTAGGCGGCCCGCAGTCCGCCGAACTCGGCGAGCAGCGCGGCCAGCGGGTAGCCGACGCCGGCTCCGATGATGGAGACCACTGAGATCAGGGCGATCGTGGCCGCGCTGCGCTCCTCGGGAAGATGGTCGCGGGCCACGCCCATCATCAGCGCCGTGAGACCGAGTCCGACGCCTTGGGCCGCTCTGCCCACGAGCAGCCAGGCGAACGACAGCGGCAGCACGGTGAGCGCGCTGCCGACGACGACGATCGCCAGCGTGGCGAGAATCGTGGCCCGCCGGTGCGGACCGGCTCCGAGCCGGCCGAGGACGGGCGTGGCGACGGCGCCGCTGAGCAGGGCGATGGTCAGCGTCCACTGCGCGCTGTCGAGGGAGACGTGGAACGTGGTCGCCACGCTGGTGATGAGCGGTGTCCCGAGGCTGGCGACCGCCGCCACGACCAGGGCGATGAACACCAGGGCGGGGACCAGCAGACGTGCCTCGGAACGTATCAGGGCAGTGCTCATGGGCTGGTCACGAGCCTGGGCCGCGGTCACCGGTCCGACTCCTCTCGGGCGTGGCTTTCGAGCTCCGCCAGATGCAGCAGCGCCGGAAGGGCTGCTGCCAAGGCCTCGACCTCGTCACCGGTGAGTTCGTCGATCAACCGCGCGTACGCGTCGACGCCCGCCTGGCGTCGCGTCCGGACGTACGACGCGCCGGCCTCGGTCAGGCACACCAGCGTGACCCGCTTGTCGGACGGATCGCCCTTCCGCACGACCAGCCCGGATTCCTCCATCACCCGCACCAGGACGGTCATCGCGGGCTGGGTGACGCCCTCGGCCACCGCCAGATCGGTGATCCGTCGCGGGCCGGTCTTGTCCAGGGTGGCCAAGGTGGCGGCGGACGTCAGGCTCATGTCGCGGGGAAGGCGTCTCACGGCCCTGGTGGCCAGACCGTAGAGGGCTGACCCGATGGCATCGGAAGCGCCGTGCGCGGCGTCTCGGAGACTCATGCCTGAAGCATAGCGGATTTATATGAATCCTTTATGCATCTCCCGATCGGGATTCGGCGATAGTTGACTTGCAACGCGTTCGCGTAAAGGAACGGCGTCGGTTTTGATCGCCCTGAGGGATCGCCCTGAGGGATCGCCCTGCCGGGCGACCGCGACCGCGATCCGGGGCCGCGCGGGGGCTCAGGAGACTGCGTCCTCGGCCCCTGGTGTGCAGCCGGCCGACTGGCCCCACGCTGGTCCGCCGCCCGAGGGACAGCGGACCAGCGGACAGCCAAGCCTCATGGCCTGCTTCACTCTCCGAGCGCGAACGACGCCCGTACGTGCCACTTCGTGCCGTCGTACACGATGAGTTCAACCGACGAGACGCGAGACGTGAACGGAAGCCTGTCGGCGAGGTCGGCCTCGATCTCCGCCAGGACGGCGTCGTCCTGTCCTTGAGCGATGGTCAGGTGCGGCACGATCTCGGCGAACCGGCCGCCGTACGGCGGAGCCTCAGGCCAGCGGTCAGCGATCGCCTCCGTGAGCTGCCTCAGCCGTGTGTCAGGCTCGGGGACGAGATACAGGACTTCCGGGAGCCGCCCGCATCTCTCGAACCGCAGGTCGAAGGCCTGGTGGCGGCCGAGTACGTCCGCGAGTGCGGAGTGGACAAGCGCGTCTGTTCGGCTCTCGTCGAGGAACGGGAAGAGCACGGTGATGTGGGCGGGGACCCCGGCCGGGGCCGAGGGGTCGAGCCGTTCACGCCACCGCCCGACGGCCGGCTCCGCCTCCGGGATCCGGACGATGAGGCCCGTCTGGCCCGCCTGAAACGCACTGGTGTTGTCATCTGCCATGACGCCGCATGGTGTCACCTCTGCCGCAGAGCCGTCCGGCCGATGCCGCTCCCCGCGTCCGCAGGGGACGACCTCCCTGGGCCGCTGCTCCTTCCCCCGCCCGGACCCGCTCACTGAGCCACCCCGTGGTCGCCGCCTTACGCTCGCGACATGCGACGCCGCCAGATGCACATGTCCCGCGAGGCCCAGGACGCCCTGCTCAAGGCACTGCAGCAGCTCCGGGCAGAGCTGAAGACCCCTACGGAATTTCCCGCGCATGTGCTGGAAGCGGCGGAGGACGCCAAAACCGGGCTCCAACTGCCCGACAAGGACGCCACCCACCTGCCGTTGTTCACGATCGACCCGCCGACCTCGAAGGACCTCGACCAGGCCATGTACCTGGAGCGGCGGCCCGGTGGCGGGTACCGCGTGCACTACGCCATCGCCGACGTGGCCGCCTTCGTCAAGGCGGGTAGCGCGCTCGACGCCGAGGCTCACGACCGGATCGAGACGCTGTACTTCCCCGACCTCAAGGTGCCCCTCTACCCGCCCTCGATCTCCGAGGGGCCGGCCAGCCTGCTTCCGGACCAGGTCGTCCCCGCCCTGCTGTGGCAGCACGACCTCGACGCCGACGGCAACGTGACCGACTCGACTGTTAGCCGGGCCAAGGTCTGCAGTCGGGCCAAGCTCAGCTACCAGGGGGTCCAGCAGGACATCGAGGCCGGTACGGCCGAGGAGTCCGTCGCCCTGCTGCGCGAGATCGGCAAGTTGCGGGAAGCGGTCGAGGCCGCGCGCGGCGGGGTCGCGGTGAACCTGCCGGACCAGGAGGTCACCCTGGCGGGCGGATCGTTCCGGCTGGGCTACGTGGCGGCACTGCCCGTGGAGGGCTGGAACGAGCAGATCTCCCTCATGACCGGAATGGCCGCGGCCCGAATCATGCTGGAGAGCGGTACCGGGATCCTGCGGACCCAGAAGGAACAGGCCGACCAGGACGTGGTCCGGCGCGTGCACGACATCGCACAGCACGTGGGTATCGACTGGAAGCCCGGCGTCTCGTACGCCGCACTGGTCAACTCCCTCGATCCGGCTGACCACAAGCACATGGCCTTCCTCAGCGAGGCCACCGCCATGCTGCTCAAGGCGGAGTACACCACCTTCCGCGACCACCACGTCCCGGAGCACACGCTCCACGCGGCGATCGCGGCCCCGTACACCTATTGCACGGCCCCGTTGCGGCGCCTGATCGACCGGTACACGGGCGAACTGTGCGTGGCCGCGTGCACCGGCCAGGCCCCGCCGAACTGGGTGCTCGACGCCCTGTACTGCCTGCCGTGCGACATGGCGCGGGGGAAGGGGAAGGTGGCGGACCGGCGCGCGGTGGACCTGGCGGAGGCCGCGGTTCTCAAGAACCGGGTGGGCGAGGTCTTCGGCGGCCTGGTCATCAACACCGACGCGGAGGACAACAAACCGAAGGAAGGCACCGTGTACCTGGCGGAACCCGCCGTGATGGGCAAGATCACGTCCGGCGCCACGCTCGACCTGGGCGCGAGCGTCCAGGCCAAACTCACACGGGCCGACCCCTTCTTCCCCACCAAGCACAAGATCCTCTTCAACACGGTGTAGCGCCCCGTCGCCCCCGACGGGCCGCGCCACCCGCGCGGACCACAACGCCGGGGCCGGCCACCTCGCCGCCGGAGAGCCGGGGCCCTCGCCGCCGAAGTCAGCCGCTGACGGGGCCAGGGGGAGGCGCTGCGCGCAGTGCTGTCGATGAGCCGGACCGGGTCAGCCCGCCAGGCGGGCGAGGGCCAGCGTGTGCGCGTGGTCGAGGGAGTCAGCGGCAGCGCAAGGGATGTCCGGCTGCACGCCGGTGCCCTCCCAGTTCGTGCCGGAGACGGGGTTGATGGCGCGGCCGACGGGGATGGTGGCTTCCAGGTGCGGGTGCACCGTCCAGCCCCTGCACGGGTGTGCGCCGCCGCGGCTGGGCTCGCCGACGACTACGGCGCGGCCGAGCTGCTGGAGGTTGTACGCCAGCTCTTCAGCGGCAGAGAAGGTGCTGCTGCTGGACAGCACGTACAACGGCTTGCTGCCACCGAACCGCGCGCCGGGAACGAGCGGCAGGCTCCAGGACTGCTCAACGCGCTCGTCGCTGCGCCAGTGCATGGTGTTGAGATGGGTGCGCTCGTCCAGGAGGTAACTGCAGACGAAGGCGACCGTGTCCGGGTCGCCGCCCCGGTTGGTGCGAAGGTCCACGATCAGCGCCTGGGCGCGGGAGGCCACGGTGAGCGCGGCGCCCAGCGGTTCGGCGGCCCACTCCAGCGGGAACAGCATCGGCGCCAGCTCCACCACGGCGACCCCGCCGTCGAGCAACTGCACCCGGGGCGCACCGCCCAGCGAGGTGTCGAAGTCCCGGCGCATGGCGTCCAGGGTGGCCGCGCCCTGCTTCGGGGACACCGGGTCGGCGTGGTGCTTCAGCCTCAGGTGTCGGTCGCCGTTGACGGACTGCAGGTCCGCGGTGACCAGACGGGCGAGCTCCTCGGCGCCGTCGACGTCGTACGCGCCCTCGGCGAGGCGTCGTTGCAGCAGGCCGGAGAGCTGCTCGGCTATCTCGGGGAAGACGTAGTGCTCGTTCAGGAGCCGGGCTGTCTCGTCGATAACAGGGGCCGGCGGAAGCTTCGTTGAAGTCGTCATGACAGGGAGTAGAGCATTACCCTTGCGGAAGCGTCAAAGAGTTTAGACACTTTCGGTATGCGTGATCAGCCTCCCTACCTGCCACCCCCTGAGGACGTCCTGGAGATCGGTGCGCCTGAGCAGTTCGCGGCACTCGCCCACCCGTTGCGTCAGCGGCTGCTCTTCGCCCTGGGCCACCGGCCTGCCACCACCAGCCAACTCGCGGCGCAGCTCGACGCGAAGAAGGGCAACGTGGCCCACCACCTCAAAGTGCTCCGCGAAGCCGGGCTCGTCCACATCGCCGAGACCCGCCAGGTCCGCGGCGGCACCGAGCAGTACCACCAGCGCACGGCCCGCCAGATGGTCGTCGCCGAACCCCAAGCGGCAGGCACCGCCGCGATGCTCGCCGCGGTCGCCCACGAGCTGGGCCGCTCTCCCGCCGAGACCCACCTGACACTGCGCCACCTGCGTCTCAGCCCCGCGAAGGCGAGAGAACTCGGCGAGACCCTCACCCAACTGGTCGACGAAGCCGAGGAGAACGCAGAGGACCAGCCCGTGCACGGCGTATTGGTGGCGCTCTACCAGCAGGCTCCGCCGACGGGCACGACGGGCACGACGGGCACGACCGGCACGACCGGCACGACCGGCACCGCCTAGACGATCTGCTCATTCCCGGGGGTCGGCGATCACTGTGGATCTCGGGCTGCTTCCACTGCCTCCCGGACGTCTGAGTGCGGGTCGTCGGCGAGGCCGTCCAGCAGCTCAGTGACCCCTGGGGTGGACCAGCGGGCGACCGCCCACACCAGCTCCTCCCGCACCCCGGGGTCGGGGTGGGCGGCGAGGCGGCTCAACTGGGCGAGCGGGCCGCGCCGACGCATTCCGAACCAGTGCAGTACCTCCCGCAGCGCGGCCGGGTCCCCGGGGTCATCGGCCGCGACCCGGCTGAGCAGCACCTTGACGGGCGGCGGCGGACCATCCAGCGGGTGCGGCAACCGCTCGCGCAGGCGCCGCGCCCCGTATCCGCCGCGCACACGGCACCCGAAACAGGTGCAGGGGCGCACACCGTGTGCGTCCGGCAGGTATCGCCAGCCCGCCACCTGCGGCGCGGTGCGGACCCGGTGTACTTCACGCGGCCGGATCGCCCGGGGGACGAACACCTCCCACCCGCGCGGGTCCTCCAGTGCCGCGATCCGCCGTACTGCCTCTGACGCGGAAACGGTGGTCTGGGCATGCTGCGCCCGGTCGGTATAGCGTCCGACCAGCACGTCCTGGGCGTCGTCGAGTCGTACGTGGACTGCCACAAGCCCGCCCCGGCTGCCGAAGCGGGCCAGCTCGCGCAGCCATTGGTGGGTGAGGGTGTACGACGGCAGGACCGGGAAGCAGTAGACCCCCCGCGCGCTGCCCTGTCCGTGGCCGGCCGCCCGAATCCCGGACCGCCGGATGCGCGGCGCGTTCGCCGCTGAGGTCAAGTGCACGAACATCGCCATGACACGGGATGTTAGGCGACCGGTTCCTCGGCATCGGCTGCGCGTATGGGACGAAGGCGTCCCACATCAGTGTGTGAAGCCAGAGTTGGTCACCCTCGCGACCACACCTATATGAAGACCGACGACCTGCCGAAGGCGTCTCCACACCTCGGCGGCCAGGTGGCTCCGCTACGCCCGTTCCCACTTGCGACACCTCTGGATGAGGCTCATGCGGCGTTCAGCCGGCAGATCCTGAACGGCTTCCGTCCTTTCGCCCGCGAGGACGGGCCGACATTGCTCGACGAGCGCAGTCCGTCGAACTCTCAGCGGAATGATCTTTCGGTCAGGAGCCGATCTCCCAGTGGAGGGCGCCGGCCTGGGCAAGGGGTTCCCATGCCTCGACGAAGGGCGCCTCGTCCGCGACGGGTGGCAGGTCCACTGCGAGGCAGGTGCCCTGTAGTCACTCATGTGGCAGGCCGGTGTCGGCAGTTTTGCCGTGCAGGAGCGCGTGTACCTGGTCTCGATCTGTGTGTTCCATATAGCCCCATCGCCGCCGCCGAACGGGCCCCGGCACCGTCCTCGGCCTCGGCCTCGGCCTCGGCCTCAGCCTCAGCCTCGGCGGAGCCTCGTACCTCCCCGCCTACGGAACCACGGCCCGACCCGGCGCCCCGGGCGCACGGAGGAGCGAGGTGGCGCCTGCGGGTCGAACGCCTGACTCCCGGCCGCCTGCCCGAAAGGATGAACGGCGCCCGTCGACGGCGTTTCGCCCCGGTGCCGCCGTCACCCTGCTGACGTGCGCAAAGAGCTCGAATACACGGTCCCGCCCCAGCGGCCGTCCCGTCCGGCAGCCGTCCCGGCCCCGCCTCCTACCCCCGCCCCGCCCCGCCACCGGCCCGCGCCGTCGCTGCGGGACCGGACGCGGTACTGGGTGGACCGGACCGTGGTGAAGGGCATGACCACGGTCGCGGGCTGGCTCGCGCTAGTCTGCCTGGCCGTGGTGGCACCGGCGAGCGCCCTCCTCGTCTGGACCGACAGCCGCTCGCCCGAGACCGTCCAGGGCAAGGTGGCGACCGTCTGGCGGACCGTCGGCCAGACCCTCCGGCTCGGCGGCGAGGTCGGCCCGCCACTGCGGATGGTCCTCTCCGTCCTGCTGGCCCTCGTCTCCCTGCTCTACGTCTCGACCCTCGTCGGCCTCGTCTCCACCGCGATCACCGACCGGCTGACCGAGCTCCAGCGCGGCCAGTCGACGGTAGTGGAGCGCGGCCACTCACTGGTCCTCGGTTGGTCCGAGCAGACTCCGACGCTTGTCGCCGAGTTGCTCGCCGCTCATGCCCAGCGGCGGCACGGTGCGGTCGTGGTTCTCGCGGACCGTGACAAGTTCGACATGGAGCGGGAGTTGCGGGCGGCTGTCACCGCCGTCGGCGGCCGACGTGTCCGGCTGCTCTGTCGCCGGGGCCGGCCCGCCGATCCGGCGGCGCTCGCCCGCGTCAGTCCGGCCGCCGCCGGGGCGGTCGTGGTGCTGCCGCCGGACACCCCCGAGGCGGACACCCAGGTCGTCAAGACGCTGCTCGCGCTGCGAGCCGTGGTCGGTGATGCAAGCCCGGTACGTGTCGTGGCGGCGGTCCGGCAGACCCGGTACGTCACCACCGCCCGGCTCGCCGCCGGGCCCGGCGCGGTCGTCCTCGACGTCGACGGCATCGCGGCCCGGACCCTCGTCCAGTGCGTCCTCGAACCCGGACTGTCGCGCGTCCTGGAGGACCTGCTCGACTTCGCCGGCGCCGAGCTGCACGTCCACCGTGTCCCCGGGCTCGGCGGCCGGACCTTCGCCGAGCTGCGGGCGGCCTGCGCGGACGGGTGCGTGGTGGGCCTCGTGCGCCCGGACGGCTCGCCGCTCCTCAACCCGCCGCCGCAGACAGCCCTCGGCCCCGGCGACGCCGTCGTCGTCCTGGCCGAGGACGAGACCCCACCGACCTGGACCGCGCCCCAGGCAACACCGCTCCCGCCCCCCTCGTCCGCGAAGCCCGCGACCGCCGACGACATGCGCACCGCCCCCCGCCGCGTCTTCGTCCTCGGCTGGAACCGGCGCGGCCCCGAGATCGTCGACGGTCTCGCCCGCAACGGCTGGGAGACGGTCCGTGAGAAGACCCTCCCCGCCCTTGACCCAGGACACCGCGTCCTCGTCCTCGGCGGCCCCGACGGCCACCCCGACCCCGACGAACACACCCTTGTCACCCTCCTCCAGCTCGGCGCCGCCGAGCGCGAGTCGGGCCGCCGGAACCCCACCATCGCCGAACTGACGGACGCCCAGCACCGCCCCCTCGCCCCGGCCGGCCCGCACACGGACCTCGTGGTCGGCGGACGGCTCGTCGGCCTGCTCATGGCCCAGGTCTCGCAGACCGTCGAACTCGCGGCGGCCTTCGACGAGCTCTTCTCCCCGGAAGGCAACGCGGTCCGCCTCCGCCCCGCCACCGACTACGTCCCCGCCGGGACCGAAGCGCCCTTCGCCACGCTCGTGGAGGCCGCCGGACGGCAGGGCGCCACCGCCCTCGGCTACCGCCCCGGCGGCTCCCGGATCCCGCTCCTCAACCCGCCGAAGACCGGAACGCGCCGTTGGTCGCACGAGGACATCCTGATCGTCGTCGCCACGGCCGAAACCCTCCAGCCCCAGGAGGGCCCTGCCCGGCCGGCCGATACACCGATGTTTCCCCGTGACGGCGCGGAAAGCGCGGGGACTGATCAACCAACGGGCTCGCGTTGAACTCGCAGCCATACCGCCTCGAAGTCAGCACGGCAGATCTCCGTGGCCAGATACTGCGGATCATGAAGATCGAACGGTGTCCGTCCGGCCCTGGCTCGATCAAGAAGACCTCTCCCTTTTCGAACTCCGGCCAACGCCAGTAGAGGGTCCCTCCGGACCGGTGTTCCCGTGGCGGTACGTGCCCGTCGAGTACGGGCCGTGGGGCCGGGTTTACGACCTGTTCCGCCGGTGGAAGCGGGACGGCACCTGGCACCACATCCGCACCCGGCTCCAGGCCCTGACCGGGGCAGAAGGAACCACCGGGCAGTGTGTTCACCGAGCCCGGAGATCACGGACTGGGGCGCTCGCGCGGCGGGTTCACGACCAAGCTGCACCTGGCTGTCGAACAAGGTCAGAAGCCCATGTCGATCGTGGTCACGGCCGGGCAGCGCGGCGACTCGCCGCAGTTCGAGCCCGTACTGGGAAAGGTCCGCGTGCCCCGCATCGGGCCGGGCCGGCCACGCGTCCGCCCCAACCGGGGCCGCGCGGTCAAGGCGTACGCCTCCCGCAAGAACATGCCTACCTGCGCCGACGTGGAATCCTCTGCACCATCCCCGACAAGGCGGACCAGGCGCACAACCGCAGAAAGCTCGGCTCCCGCGGTGGCCGACCACCGCACTTCGACCCGGTCGACTACCGCGAGCGTCATGCGGTCGAGTGCGGGATCAACCGCCTCAAGAGGAACCGCGCTGTCGCCACGCGATACGACGAGCTCGCCGCCCGCTACGGGGCGACCGTCCTCGACGCGGCCATCAACGAGTGGCTGTGACTCTCGGCCTTCACACGGTGGGATCCACGTTCCACGTCTCCGGCAGATCGCTGCCGCAGAAGACGCAGACGAAGTCGTCCTCGCGCACGATGTTGTGCTCCTGGCAACCAGGACACCGCCGGAACACCACCTCATGGGTGAAGCCGGAGGGCCGTTCGAGCCCTACGTCGTCCAGAGCGCGAGCGACTTCCGACCAGGAGCCGATGTCGGGGCAGTACCCGGTGGACTGGTTGCTGACCTCGCTCACAGCCCACCGGTCCGCCTCTCGCACGAAACCGATCTCGCCAGCACTCAAAACCATGGCTCCGCCGGCACAGGCCACGTGCTCGCTCCGCCGCGGCGCCAGCCGAAGCGCACCGTCCGCGCCGACCACGAAGGTGAACGGCTCGGCCAGCTCCGCCGCCGATCGCCCAGCGATCCAGTCGCCGAATTCAGCGGCCGAGCGGATCCGGAACCCGCCGCTGCCAGGCCGGACCGCAGCCTTCAGCTCGACCGGTCCGACATATCGGTAACTCCGCCCCCGCGTGCTCACATCAGCCAACCTAGAGCACTTCCGACACACGCCCTACGAGGCAATGCGGCTGGCGGAGGTCATCTGCCTCGGGCTCGAACAGTGCCATTTGTGCGAGGTGGGGTGGGGGGCCCAACCTGTCGGGCGGTGCCGCCATCGCAGGCGCGGAGTGGACGCACGACGGCGCTGCGCACGAGGCGCACTCATTGTGCGGGTGCAGAAGTTCAGAGCCCGCACCCGAGGTGAATCCACGGCCCCTCTGGGACGCGCTGATGCCGACCCCCAAGGCCGCCGACGCCCACTGACCGCCCGGCACGACCGCCGTCCGAGTCTCACCACCTCACCCTTCGGCGGCGGCACCGACACCACGACCGGGGGACGCGGAGTCTCACCTGTGCCTCCGGTCAGTGGACTCGGCGGGGACGGCGGACTTCTCACGGGTGACGCAGTACCCCTGCGGGCTCTACAAAGATCAGTACTGGTACTTCAGGTACGCGCCGGGCAACCAGGTCAACTGGATGGCCAACCTGAACAGCCAGAAATGCCTGGCAATCCTGGACGGCAGCATGTCCGACGCAGCGCAGGCGATCATCCACACGTGCGGGAGCCAGCGAGACCACTACTGGTGGATGCTTGCCTGACCCGGTTTCAGCGGCGGCCAGCGAGATGCTGGTCGTCGTACGAACCGGTCCAGGCCGGCACGGCTGCGGGGTCGGCAAGTTCGGTGAGGGCGTGCACGGCGGCGTCCATGCGGTCGGGGAGTCCATACCGGAAATCCACGTGACGAGCCGGCCCTCGAGCCGGGGGTACTCGCCGACGTGGTGGACGAGACACTGGGCGTAGAGCTGCGCGATCGGCTCGGCGCGCAGACGCCTACCCTGCTTGGCGTGGACCTCGATGATCGCGGGCAGTAACAGGCCCCCGGTCACGCCCTTCTCGGCGAGCTCCTTCCAGGCCTGTGTGACGATCTGGCGGGCCGTTTCGCCGCCGAAGTTGTCCTCAGGCCGCCGGAACGTCCGGCCCGGCCAGCGGGCTCCTCGCCGTTGCGCATCGCGCTCGCGCGGACGCCGAGTCGCCGGCCGATCCTCCGAATGGCCGAGCGCGTCACGCCGAATCGGCTGGCTCGCACCCACCGCTTCGCCGCCACCGTGTTCGCGATCAACCCCGCCGGACCGATCGACTGGGGCGACCTCACCGGTGGTGCGGGCTACTTCGACCAGGCCGACTTCGGCCACGAATTCCGGGCGTTCACCGGACTCACGCCGATCCGGTACATCGAAGCCCGGCGACGGTTCCTGCGCGAACATCCCGGCCACGCGCTGGACGGCCGGTCGCCGCCGGCCGATTGATTTCTTATATGAGCGACAGCTCACGACACGCTAATTTGGGGGATCCCAAAGCAGAGGAGAGCCCCGTGGGCAAGGTGGTCATGTACGGCTCGGTGTCGGTGGACGGCTTCATCGCGGACGAGAATGACCAGCCCGGTCCGCTGTTCGACTGGTTGTCCAGCGGTGACGTCCCGTTGGACGAGAGCGGCGAGCTGAGGGTGTCGCAGACGTCCTACGACTACACCCGGCCGTACTGGGACCGGATCGGAGTCACCATCGTCGGTCGCCACGTCTTCGACCTGACGGACGGCTGGGACGGGAAGCCGCCGGGCGGGATCGACCACGTGGTCGTCGTGACGCACCGGCCGGAGCCCGAGGGCTGGGACCTCGAGGCGCCGTTTCACTTCGTGAACGGCGTCGAGGCAGCCATGGCCAAGGCGCAGGAGCTTGCGGGTGACCGCTTGGTCGAGGTCGCCGCCGGCGACGTCGGTGGCCAGGTGCTTGCCGCGGGGCTGCTCGACGAGGTGCGCATGGACGTCGTACCCGTCGTGTTCGGGTCCGGCAAGTGCTACTTCGGGTCGGTCCACGCGCAGCAGCTGTTGGAGGATCCTGACGTGGTGATTCAGGGCAACCGGGTGCTTCACCTGCGCTATCAGGTGCGCCGTTGACCGATCTGTCGGCATCTGACAGCGGGCGTTTCACGGGCTGGTCTCCGAGGTGTGGCGGGTGAGGAAGCCTTCGGTTGCGGTGCGCTGTTCGGTGAGCCGGCGGCGGAGGTAGGGGGCGAGGCGGTCGCCGTTGGCGGTGGATGCCGTCAGTTCTGCCAGGTGCTCTGTGAGGGCGCGGTGGTTGTCGGGCGTCAGTGCGGTGTTGAGGCAGCCAGGGGATGGCAGTCGTCCATGGCTGGGGTGTCCGCTGAGTTGGCCGGGGTGCGGCACAGGGCGCGGTCGGGGTAGTAGCCCCAGGTCAGGAAGCGGCCGGGGGAGAGGAGGGTCCTGGCGGGCGATGATGCGGCGCAGGCGGGCTTCGCCGGTGACGACCTGGCCGCCAAAGACGGCGTGCTGGGCCAGGGCGTGAGGCGGGCGTCGGCTTCGGCGTCGGCCGGTCCGGTCAGTCGGGGCCGGTCGGGGGCGGCGGCCATGTCGGCGAGTACCTGACCGCGGCTCGCCCTGCACCACGCCTCAACCTGAGGTTGGAAAGGCTCAGTGCTTCGTTAGGTGGTCGTAGGGCTGCCCCGGCCGAGGGGTGTGCATAACGCCGGCCGGATGGCCCCTCACAAGGACATCGTCCCGAGTTCGCGGGCGATGCGGACGAACGACCGGACCATCGGGCTGTCGTTGTCCGACCGCCAGACCAGCCCCCACCGCAGGAGGGGCATGTCACGGACGGGGATGTACGTGACGTCGGGGCGGACGTAGAAGCGGGTGACCTGGTTGCCCAGGAGGTGGATGACTTCCCCGTCCGCAACGTGCGTGTACAACTGGTCCAGCGTCGAGACCTGGATCTTCCGTTCGATGGCACGACCGCTGGGCGCTGATGAGGGAACGAAGATTTCCTGGAAGTACTCGGGCTGAAAGCCATCCGGCCCCACGACACCGTGGTCCGCGAACACTTCCAGGGGCACCGACGAGCGGCCGGCAAGCCGGTGGTCGGTGGCCACCAGGGCGATCCTGGGCTCAACGAAGAGGACCGGTCCCACGGTCAGGTCGGGCTCTTCCACCGGGAGCCAGGACAGCAGCAGGTCTATCTCGCCGTTGCGCACCGGGGCGAACGGGTCCATGTAGCCGTTGTGGCTGAGCCGCAGGCCCCACTGCGGGTGCTGCGAGCGGAAGGCATCCCAGAAGGGCTTCAGCTCGTGGCCGTTGGTGACCATGAGACCGATCCGCAGGATGTCCCTCTTGCCCTGGGCGGTGAGCCGGGCCCGGTCCACGCTCGCCTTCAGGCTCTGGAACACCGGCCGTAGATCGCCCAGCAGCTGTTCGCCCACCGGCGTGAGCCGGACCTGGCGGCTGGTCCGCTCGAAGAGCTCCGCCCCGATCGACCGTTCCTGCTTTTTGATCGCCTGGCTGATCCGCGCCGCCGACACGTGCAGCCGCTCGGCGGTCCTGCCGAAGTGCAGCTCCTCCGACAACGTCAGGAAGATCTCGATATCGCGCAGCTCCACGCGCCCCCACGCCCCCGCTTGTTCGTCAACCCCTGGCTTAACCAGCGTTGCATGATCGACTATTGATGATCAACTCGTCCACAACGGATGCTCAGTGCATGAACGTCGTCGCTACCAAGGGGGCGTTGACTGTGGAGGACGTGGGCGCTTCCTGCCGGTTCTTCACCATCCATCTGGGCTTTCGTGAAGTCGAGTCGGTGGAGGGACACGTCTGCCTCCGCCGGGACGACACCTCCGCGGAAATCGCCCTCACAAAGAGCCGCGACGTGAACACGGCCGAGCAGACCGAAGTCACCTACACCGACGGTGTCCTGCGGATCGAGGTCCCGAAGACGAGGAACGGGATCCTCGGCAACACCGGATCCATCGAGGTGACGGTCCAACTGCCCGCCGGCTCCCGCGTCGAGGCGGAGGCCGCCGCCGAACTCCGCGCCGTCGGGCGGCTCGGCGACGTGACCTTCGAGGGCGCGTACCGCGAGATCAAGATCGACGAGGCCGCGAGCCTCCGCCTCACCGCGACCGACGGCGACGTCGAGGTCGGCCGGCTGGGCGGCTCCGCGGAGATCAGCACCGCGCGGGGCGACATCCGCATCGCCGAAGTGGTGAGCGGCACGGTCACCCTGAGCACCCAGAAGGGCGACATCTCGGTCGGCGCCGCCGCCGGCGTCTCCGCCTCCCTGGATGCAGGCACCGCATACGGCCGCATCAGCAACTCCCTGACGAACGACGGCACTCCCGGCCTGAGCATCCAGGCCACCGCCGCGTACGGCGACATCACCGCTCGCAGCCTCTGACTTGCAGCCCCGACTTGCCGCCCCTGAGGAGCGATCATCTCGACCGCCCCGGCCATCGCGGCGAGCGGGTTGCGTATCTGATCGTTTCAGGGGGTGGCTCGGTGACCGAGCGCCCGGGCACATGGTCCCCGACCAGGTGCTGACTCTGGACAGCCGGCCGATCAGTGCCAACGGCAAGCTTGACCGACGTGCCCTGCCCGCCCCCAGGCGGTCTGGTGACGAGCCCGGGTTCGTGGTGCCGCGCACACCGACCCAGGAATAGGAGCGAGGTGATCGAGGTGGGCGACAGGGGCTGACGTCCGGCGGCAGCTGATGACGGCGGACGGCCGGGGCGGCGACTCGACGACGGTCTCCGCCCGCCGTCCGCTGTCGGGCCGCCGATGACCGGGTGCCAGGCGCCGGGTGCCGGTCGCCGGGTGCCGGTGGCCTGCGGCCGGTTGCACACCTGTCGGCAGACAGATCCTCAGGGGGTGGTTCGCACGGGGAAGCTGAAGGTGCGTCCTTGCTCCTTGAGCCATGGCAGAACCTGCTTGAGGGCCTCGACGGTCTGACCCCGGTCGCCGCCGCCGTCGTGGAAGAGGATCGTCGGCCCGTTGGACAGCTCGTTCTTGACCGTGCCGACGATGGCGCTCGTGCCGGGCCTCTCGAAGTCCTTGGTGTCCACGTTCCACCCCAGCGGCCGCATCCCCGCCTCTGCGGCGATGCGCCGGCTGTCGGGGGTGAACGCACCGCCCGGCGCCCGGTAGTACTCCACCTTCGCTCCTCCGGCGGCGTCCTCGATCATCTTCTTCGCGTCCAGGATCTGCTGCTGCTGGTACGCGACGGACTTCTTGTCCATCGTGGTGTCGTGGGACGTGGTGTGGTCGCAGAGGCGGTGCCCGTCCGCGACGACCCGCTTGACCAGGTCGGGGAACTCCTTCGCCCGCGGCCCGACCATGCAGAAGACCGCCTTGACGTCGTGTTCCTTGAGGACGTCCAGCACCTTGGGCGTCCACTGCGGGTCGGGCCCGTCGTCGATGGTGATGTTCACGGCCTTCCCGCCCGCCTCGGCGGCATGGGCGATCCCCTCGGGCATCCTCACCTTCGACACCGGCGGCGGTCCCGGTGCCGGCTCCTTCGTCCGCCCCTCCGAGCCCGCCCCGATCCGGGCGGCGGCCTCGGTGCCCGTCAGCGCGGTGGCTCCCCACGCCGCCAGGCTGATCGCGACCGCCGATGCCGCCACGGCTATGTGCGCGGTGTACTTGCCCTTCAGCCCCATGTGCTGCCACTCCTCGCCGGTTCTCTACGCTCTCCCGGAGAGGGGGACGGAAGAGACGGCCGAAAGGTTTCAGCCGACCCGGCCCCGAGAACATCGAGGCCCCGTCCCGTAGACCGATGCTGCCGCTGCTTCCGGCGGGTCGGTCACTGACACGGGCATCCACGAGCGCAGCGGCGCAGCGGGTCCTGGCCGGTGAGGAGCTGGCGTTGGCTCAGGCGCAGGCATCCGTTTCCGACCACGGTCTGGCCAAGTCCTGGTCGGTGAGGGGTGCGCGAAGGATCCGGCTCGCGCCGGCCTTACGGGACGCCCAGGGAGCGGGATCTCGCGAGGTCGGAGAGGTTCAGTGCCGTACGAACGGCAGATCCTCCGGTCGATCGGCCTGACAAGTCCCTAGTCGGCCGCGCCCCGGTTCGGGCACCATGAGCCGGTCGAGGCCCCCCGGGCCGTACGCGCGGCCGGGGGACCGTTGTGCGAGAACCGGGGGAGTGGCCGTGGGCAGGTTCAGGCGGGGTGGGCCGACGATCGAGGCGGATGCTCAACGGCGGGTGCGACGCAGCCCGTTGCTCTTCACGGTGCCGATCGTGCTGCTCGTCCTCCTGACGGCGGTGCTCGGCTGGGAGGTCGTCCGGGCCAACATGACGGCGGCGGCCCAGGCCGAATGGCCGTGGCGGCTGGAGCTGCTCGACATGGAGCCGCTCGGCAGTCTGCTCGCGGTCGCGGCCGGCGCGGTCCTCGCCAGGGCCCAGTACGCCCGCACCGTACGGCCGATGCTGGGTTGGCGCGCCGACTGGACGACCGGGCACTTGCGGGGCGGCGTACTCGAATGGCAGGTCGGACTGCTCAACGGAGGCTCGCACACCGTGGTGGTCGAGGCCTACGAGTGCCGTGCCGTCCTGCGCGGCGAGGACCCGCAGCCCGCCGCCCCGTGGACCGACGTCCAAGGCGTGGCGGAGGTGCTGACCGGGGCCGGGCTCACCGTCGGGGAGGACTTTCAGCTGGTCGTCATGGGGAGATTTCCCCTGGTGGGCACCGGCTCCTACGAGACGACGATGCTCGGCGCCTTCTCCCAGCGCTTCGTCGACGAGGTCGAGGCGCTCCACATCAGGGTCCGCGTCGGCGATGTCGTCGGGGACAGCCACGAGCGGATCCTCGACGCCTTGAAGGGCGCCCGCTCGACCTCGTATCAGCGCCCCGCGCCCTGACCGTCCAGCCAGCGCAGCACGTCGGGCAGCGCCAACTGGGCGGCGAAATGACCGGCGTCCGGTACGAGGACGGGCTCGGCGCCGGGGATCCGGCCGGCCAGCCAACGGGTGTGCGCCACGGGTGAGAAGGCGTCGTCGAGGCCGTGCCACAGCAGCACGGGCGAAGTGACGGAGGAGACGTCGAAGCCCCACGGGCGGACGAAGGCCAGGCAGTCGTCGAGCCAGCCGTGGTGCGAGCCCCGCAGGGCCTCCTGATAGGTGCGCAGCAGCACCGCGCGCACCCGGGGGTCCTCGACGACCGGGAGGTCATGGGGGGAGAGATCGGCACGCAGGTCGTCGAGGAGGCGTGCCGGGTCCCGCCGGATGGCGACGGCCCGGGCGGCCAGGTCCCGTTCGAGCCCACCGGGGTCCCGCCCGTCCAGATGGGCGCGGGCCAGGCCGTACTCGTGCACGTTGAACGGGGTCATGCCCGCGTGCCAGTCGAGACCGTCCGCGTCCGGCGGGGCGAGCCCGACCAGTACGGCGGCCGCCCGGACCCGATCCGGCAGCAGCGCCGCGCACGCCAGCGCGTGCGGGCCCCCGCCGGACCGGCCGACCACCGCGAACCGCTCGACGCCGAAGGCATCGGCGACGGCTGCCGCATCCCCGGCCGCGTCGGCGACCCGGCGGCCCGGGGCGCGCCGGGACTCCCCGTAGCCGGGACGGTCGTAGGCGAGGAACCGGAAGCCGGGGTGCTGCGCGGCGAGCCCGGGGAGCAGGGTGCCGAGACGGGTACCGGGCGTCCCGTGGAGGAGAAGCACCGGGGTACCCGAAGGATCGCCCCATTCCTCGGCCACCAGGAGCCTGCCGTCGTCGGTGCGCACAGGAAGTCCCATGAGAGGGAGCCTAGGCCGGAAGGGCGATGATGCGCATCGCCGGCTGCAACGACACCGATCCCGGCGGCGACCGCCGCCTCGTTGCCCCCGTGCGGAGCCACGAACAAGAGAACGGGGGCAGGGGGAGTCGCCACCCTGCGGGCGCAGGCGGCAGCGGCTTCGTGGCCGCGGCGACGACCGGCTCCCGTGGCGTGAACGGCGGCCCGGTTTATTTCACCGGAAGGCGTTGTGTGTACGGCGTATGAAATTGCCGCACGCTTTCGCGAATACCGATATCAGGCCCGTTGACAGCCCTTCTCCGGGCTGCCTAGCTTACGTCGCGGATAACGACATCAGCGGCCTCTTCATCTGGACAGGAACGGCCGGTGCGCGCAGCCGCCCGGAACCTGTCCGACGAGGCCGTCATCACCTCGGAGGTCGACCCGCGGGCCAGCCGGTAACCACTCCGGAATCCCCGGCCCCCCGGCCGCCCCATGGACGGAGAGCCCCGCAGCATGACCACGAACGCAGGTCCGAGTACGAGTACGAGCCTGGGTGCCCTCGTGTCCCCGCACGTCCTGGACAATCCAGCCTGGGCCTCGCTGTCCGGCCCGCACGCCGCCTTCGCCGAGCAGGCGGCCCGCCCCGAGACCGGCCTCTTCCCCTCCCGGGCCGCCCGCTATCCGTCGGACGTCTCGCCGTTCGCCGCCCTCGCGGACCCGGCCGACCCGGACTCCTGGGCCGACCTGCACAGGCTGGTCGGCGACGGTGGCATCGCCACGCTCTCCGGCGTGCCGGCCCCGCCCGACGGATGGGAGGCCGTCGGCTCGGTCCTCGGCGTCCAGCTGGTCGACACCTCGCTGCGCGCCGAACCCGCCCCCGAGGCGGTGCGGCTCGGACCCGGCGACGTACCCGAGATCCTCGGTCTGATCGAGCTCACGAAGCCCGGTCCGTTCCTGCCCCGCACCGTCGAGCTGGGCACGTACCTCGGCATCCGGCATCAGGGCAGGCTGATCGCGATGGCCGGGGAGCGGCTGCGGCCGCCCGGCTGGACCGAGATCAGCGCGGTGTGCACCCATCCCGAACACCGGGGCAGGGGGCTGGCGACACGGCTGGTCCGCGCCGTCGCCGCGGGCATCCGGGAGCGCGGCGACGTCCCGTTCCTCCACACCTCCGCGAGCAACACGACGGCGATCCGACTGTACGAGTCGATCGGCTTCACCCTGCGCCGCCGCCCGTCCTTCACGGCGGTCCGCGCGCCCGGCAACACCGCTGCCAAGTCCTCTTAATATTCCGGTCATTGTATGGCGCCGCTCTCGGGCGTAGCGTTTCGAAAAGATACTGGTGAGGGCCCCTTTCTCTTCCTCTCATACGCCCTTACATTCGCGACGCGCATCGGCCTCCTTTTCGCACGGCCGATCAGGAAGGCGTAATTCGACATGTCCGCATCCCCGCCCGAATCCGGACGCACATCAGCGTCTTCCGAACCGCTGCACCTCGCCGTCGCGCTCGACGGCGCGGGCTGGCACCCTGCCGCCTGGCGCGAGCCGGGTGCCCGGCCCGGCGAGCTCTTCACGGCCCGCTACTGGTCCGACGTCGTGACCGAGGCCGAAGCCGGACTGCTCGACTTCGTCACCTTCGAGGACGCCCTCGCCCTCCAGTCGTCCTCGGCGGACGGACCCGACGGGCGCACGGACCAGGTCCGCGGGCGGCTGGACGCGGTACTCACCGCCGCCCGCGTCGCACCGCTGACCCGGCACATCGGCCTGGTCCCGACCGTGACCGCCACCCACACCGAGCCGTTCCACATATCCAAGGCGATCGCCACCCTGGACCACGTCAGCCGAGGACGTGCGGGCCTGCGCATCCAGGTGTCACAACTGGACCACG
Organism: Streptomyces sp. NPDC056169; assembly: GCF_042268445.1. Taxonomy (NCBI): domain Bacteria; kingdom Bacillati; phylum Actinomycetota; class Actinomycetes; order Kitasatosporales; family Streptomycetaceae; genus Streptomyces; species Streptomyces sp. NPDC056169. Next base: position 56,387 of record NZ_JBHJUO010000030.1, read on the forward strand.
AAGCACGGCACTTCGGACGCAGGGCGGTCTCTCTCCCCGACGCGGAGGCCTACGAGGAGGCCGCCGACCACGTCGAGGCGATCCGCCGGCTGTGGGACAGCTGGGACGACGACGCCGAGATCCGGGATGTGGCCACCGGCCGGTTCGTCGACCGCGACAAGCTGCACTACGTCGACTTCGAGGGCCGCCAGTTCAGCGTCAGAGGGCCGTCGATCACTCCCCGCCCGCCGCAGGGGCAACCCATCGTCAGCGCGGCGAGCACTGCCGGCGCCCTCGGCGACGCCGGCGCGGCGTACGGCCTCATCGCCCGGTCCACGGACGTCGGGTACCTCGCCGTACGCGACGCCGCCGGGGCCCGTGCCGCGGTCGCGGAGATCCGGCAGGCCCGTGAGTCCGCCGGGCTCTCGGCGCAGCCGCTGCACCTCTTCGCGGACCTCACCGTGTTCCTGGGCGAGGACGCCCCCGCGGCCGACGCGCGCCGCAGTCGCCTCGACGCGCGCGCGGGCGCCCCGTACAGCAGTGAAGCGGCAGTCTTCACCGGGACGTCCGCGCAGCTGGCGGACCTGCTCCAGGACTGGCGGACGGCCGGTCTGTCGGGATTCCGGCTGAGGCCGGGCGTGGTCGCCCACGACCTGCCCGCGATCACCCAGGGGCTGGTGCCGGAGCTCCAGCGGCGCGGGGTCTTCCGCCGCAGGTACGAGGCGGACACCCTGCGCGGACTGCTGGGCCTGGACCGCCCGGTCGGCCGATATGCCGCCCACCCCGCCGCCTGATCCCGGACCCGAAGGACCCACCATGAGCAGCAAGCCACTCAAGCGCATCCATCTCGCGGCCCACTTCCCAGGTGTCAACAACACCACTGTGTGGAGCGATCCGGCGGCCGGCAGCCACATCGACTTCGACTCGTTCGTCCACTTCGCGCAGACCGCCGAACGCGCCAAGTTCGACTTCCTCTTCCTCGCCGAGGGGCTGCGGCTCCGCGAACAGGGCGGAAAGATCTACGACTTGGACGTCGTCGGACGTCCCGACACCTTCACGGTGCTCGCCGCCTTGGCGGGCGTCACCGAGCGGCTCGGGCTGACCGGCACCATCAACTCCACCTTCAACGAGCCCTACGAGGTGGCCCGCCAGTTCGCCTCGCTGGACCACCTCTCCGAAGGCCGGGCCGCGTGGAACGTCGTCACCTCCTGGGACGCCTTCACCGGCGAGAACTTCCGGCGCGGCGGGTTCCTGCCGCGTGAGGAGCGCTACTCCCGCGCGAAGGAGTTCCTGAAGACCGCGACGGAGTTGTTCGACTCCTGGGACGGCTCGGAGGTCGTCGCCGACCCCGTGTCGGGCACCTTCCTGAGGGACGCGAAGGCCGGAGCCTTCGCCCACCACGGGCGGCAGTTCGACATCGAGGGCCACTTCAACGTGCCGCGCAGCCCGCAGGGCCGGCCGGTGATCTTCCAGGCGGGCGACTCCGACGAGGGCCGAGAGTTCGCCGCTTCCGACGCCGACGCGATCTTCGGCCGGCACGCGACGCTCGACGAGGGCCGGGAGTTCTACGCCGACGTCAAGGGCCGCCTTCCCCGGTACGGCCGCTCACCGGACGAGTTGAAGATCCTGCCCGCGGCCACCTTCGTCCTCGGCGACACCGACGCCGAGGCGCACGAGATCGCCCATGAGGTCCGCCGCCTCCAGGTCAGCGGGCAGACCGCGATCAGATACCTGGAGCACGTATGGAACCGGGACCTGTCCGCCTACGACCCGGACGGCCCGCTGCCCGACATCGACCCTGAGGTCGGCGAGAACACGATCGCCCGGGGCCGGGCGAGCGTCCGCCAGTTCCGCGACCCGCTCGACACCGCCCGGCAGTGGCGCGAGCTCGCCGAGGCCAAGAACCTGTCGATCCGCGAGCTCGTCATCGCGACCACGTCCCGGCAGACCTTCGTAGGCTCCGCCGCCACGGTCGCCGAGACGATCAACGACCTCGTGCAGGCGGACGCGGCCGACGGGTTCATCCTGGTCCCCCACATCACGCCGGGCGGCCTGGACGAGTTCGCGGACACCGTCGTCCCGCTGCTCCAGGAACGCGGCGTCTTCCGCTCCGAGTACGAGGGCGTCACCCTGCGCGACCACCTCGGGCTCTCGGTGCCCGGCGCCGAAGCGGTGGCCCGGCAGGCCGCTCCCTCGTGACGTAGGGGTTCGCCCCGTTGGGCCGTTGACGCGTCGAACGGGGCGGCGTGGTGGCAACAGTCCGGTTCCACCACAGCGGCGTTTTCCGGCCAACATCCCGACGCTTTCGACTCTCCGGACAACCGGGCATCCGGTCCCCTCATCTCACGGGGCAGGCGCAGCGAGTGCCCGCCATCGCTCCGGCCGGACGTATTCCTGTCCCGTCGGACCGGGTGGCCCGCTGTCCGCTTCCTTGTCACAGCATCCGGAGAACGAGGGATCGATGACCACTACGCGCACCATTCGGCTGCGGCGTCCGCTGCTCGCCGGCACCACGGCTGTCGCCGCCATGGCCGTGACGGTCGGCTTCATGGCCGCCACGCCGGAGCAGGCGAAGGCCGCGACGGGACCCAAACTGAGTCTCATCGCGGCTACCGGCTCGGTCACGCTCACCTCGTGGAAGGAGGAGCCGGGCGTCTATCTGGACCTGGGCACCTACCTGACCGCGGAGGGAACACCGCTGGAGTTCAAGGTGACCCGGAAGTCCTACAAGGACCCGGTGACCATCACCCAGACCGTGTACGAGGGCGGCAAGGCCAAGGCCAAGACGCTGCCTCTGGGCACGGTGAAGGACTTCGCCGGGCTGCCCGGGTTTGCGGAGATCACCGTCACCGACAAGACGGGCAAGAAGGTCGTCAGCCGGACGGAAAGCTTCTGCCCGAACAACGCCAGCGGACGGGTCCGACCCGACGCGCCCTCCACCTCGAAGTATCCGGAGAGCTGCCCCACCAACCCCTTCACCCTCGGTTCCGTGTGGGGCGTCGAGAAGGGGTGGGCCGCCAACACCTACGGCGGTTCCTACACCCAGCCGGTGAAGCTCGCCGCCGGCACGTACACGGCCAAGATCGGGGTCGCCAAGAAGTACCGGGACCTCCTCGGCATCGCCGACAGGCCCGCGACCGTGAAGCTCACCGTCCAGGAGCGCAGTTGGGAGGAGGGCGCCGGCGCCGCGCCCGCCCGGTCGGCGACCGCCGGGGAACACGCCGGGCACGGTGCGGCCCACCAGGCCCCGGCCGGTCACGCCGGGCACGGGTCGGCGCACGCTCCGACCCCCGCCCAGGCCGGCGCACCGGAGACCAGTGGCGCGGGTCCCTCGTACAACGTGGGCCACGGGCCGCTGAAGGCCGCGCCGCCGGCCGTGTCGTGGGCGGTGAAGAGGCAGCAGGCCGCGCGTGCCGACATGCAGGCCGGTGACACCGCCGGGCAGACCGACGGCTCGCGCCAGGCGCCCGCCCTCACACCGCGGGCCCAGCGGCCCAGCGGGACTCCCGCCGTCCCGAGCGTCCCCAAGCCCGACCTGCGGTCGCTGCCGGCATACGGCATCACCATCAGCGACGGTGGCCAGAACATCCCGGGCAAGGACTACCTGGCCTTCAGCGCCAACGTGTGGAACGCCGGTCCGGCCCAGCTCGTGGTGGACGGCTTCCGCTCGCCCGGGAAGGCCAAGATGGACGCCTACCAGTACTTCTACGACGCCGCGGGCAAGCAGGTCGGCTACACCCCGACCGGCACCATGGAGTGGGACCCGCGCCCCGGCCACGTGCACTGGCACTTCACCGACTTCGCCAGCTACCGGCTTCTGAAGGCGGACAAGAAGGAAGCGGTGCGCAGCGGCAAGGAGGCCTTCTGCCTGGCCAACACCGACGCCGTCGACTACACGGTGAAGAACGCCAACTGGCACCCGTTCAACACCGACCTGTCCACCGCCTGCGGTCAGGAGAACTCCATCTCCGTCCGCGAGGTGCTGGACGTCGGATCCGGCGACACCTACACCCAGGACCTGCCGGGCCAGTCGTTCGACATCACGGACGTGCCCAACGGCACCTACTACATCCAGGTGCTGGCCAACCCGGCCAAGCGGCTGAAGGAGACCAACCTCGACAACAACAGTGCGCTGCGGAAGGTCGTCCTCGGCGGCGCCCCCGGCCGACGGACCGTGACCGTCCCCGCGCACGACCTCGTGAACGCGAACTGACCTGAGAGGACGGGTGGCGCGGCAGCTGCTGCGCCACCCGTCCTCGTCGGGCCGGGCAGCCGCAGGACCTGTCCGAGCTGTACGCCCGCGCCCCCACCGCCTCCTGCCGGCCGCGGCGTGGCCTCGCCGGTCCGTCGGCCGACCCGAGCGATCGGTGGTGCGAAGATCACAGGATGGATCATGGCCACGGGTGTGACGCGGAGTCGACCGAAGCGGGCACGGAGTACGCCGGCTTGATGTCGTTGGTTGAGGGGTCTCTGCGGGCAGAGGCGGGCGAGCGGGTCGTGGCCGTGCCGGTGGCCTGCCGGTTGTGCGGCTCGGACGGTGTGGACGAGTTCGAGGTGTGGGCGGGGGACTGCCACTGCGTGGGCTGCCTCATAGGGATCGGGCTGTGGCACGGGGACGACCCTGCGACGTTTCCCTCACCCTCACTCGTCTTCCCATGGAGACTCGTACCGTCCGTGACCCCGCTTCCTTCGCTGTCGTCCGGGGACTACTTCAGATGCTCCGGCCGAAGCATGGTGTTTCAGGCGGCTGTCGCCATGGTGGTCGGCCAGGACGATGCTGTGCGGCGCATCTCTGTCGGCTTGAGATGCTCGGAGCACGGCGGACTGTATCTGTACCTCGACAACGCGCATGTGGAGCCGAGCGAATAGTCCGGCGCAGGTCGCTGCCGGAGCGGGAGAACTCGCCTTCGCTCCCCGGCGGCCAGGGTGCGGACCAGGGGCGGCCGGTCGGCCCGGGCGTCCTCGCCGCGGCCCGCCCCCTGGCGCCCCGTACGGCGGGGCCTCCTCCGACTTGGTGTCGTCCCCGGGCAATTCGATCGTCAGACGACGACGCGTACTGAAGCGGGGGCAGGCCCACCGGTCGGCGTACCGCCAGCGGGTGTGAACCGCCCCTCGGTGGGGGATCCGAGGCCTCACGGGGAGGAACGCATGAACGATGAGGGCCGCAGCACAGGGGAGTTACTCCAGGACGAGGCCGTTCGTGAGCGGCGCGGCGCGCTGCGCGGGCGGATCAGCGCCGCTGGGATCACCGTCGAGGACATCTTGTGCTGCGAGGACAGCTTGGGATTCGTCGGGCCCGGACACGCGGACGGGTACACCGTGGTCCTGGCCCGGTCCGGCGGCTACCTCCGCCGGAACGCAGGCGAGGAGTTCTTCGTCGACGCGAGCGGCGGTTACCTCACCCGGCCGGGCGACGAACACCGGGTCGCCCACCCGATCGGCCCCGGTGACCGCTCCACCGAGATCCGGCTCGGTGCCGAGCTGTTCGCCGACCGGTTCGACGGCCCGCCGCTCTCCCGTCGCTTCACGGTCACCGGCAACACCGACGTGCACCACCGCGCCCTGCTGGCCGCGGCACGGCGCGGGGCCGAGGACTTCGAACTGGGAGAGCGGCTGCACCGGTTGCTCGACGACGTGGCCGCCTCCGCCGGACACTGGCGTACGGACACGAGCGGCCGCCCCGCCGCCGCCCGTGCCCACGCCCGGCTGGTCCGTGACGTCTGCGCCGTCCTGGCCGGCGGAACCCCGGGGCTCCTGCTCTCCCTGGACGAGCTGGCCCGCACGGTGGGGGTCTCGCCGCACCATCTCAGCCGCGTCTTCCGCGCCGTCACCGGCACGACCCTCACGCACCACCGCAACGAGCTGCGGCTCAGGGGCGTCCTGCACGCGCTTGAGGAGGGCGAGGGCAGCCTGCGCACCCTCGCGTACGCCTTCGGATTCGCCGATCAGGCCCATCTGACCCGGATGTGCCGCAGCCATACGGGGTACGTCCCCAGCGCCTTGAGGGGTGTTCTCGCGGATCGCGCATGAATGTCCAACGCCCCCGCGCGGGGTGCGCCGCAGACTGGCGGCGGCCGGAGACCCGGCCGGTGCCGTGCTCCCCGCGGGTGCTGTACGGCGCTCCGTCTTCCTCGTGGGGGAACGTGACGATGATCTTCCCGACCAGAGCCGGTACGGCCGTTGCGGCCGCCCTGACGGCCGTCGCATGTGTGGGCTCCGCACCAGTCGCCGCCCCGGCCCCGTACGCCTCAGCCCGCACCGCCGCCACCGCCGCCTCTGTCGCGGCACCAGGGCTCACCGATCCGCGTCCCTGCCCCGGACAGACCGACGTGACCTGCGCCGATCTCACCGTACCTCTTGACCGTACGGGCGCCGTGCCGGGCACTCTGAAGCTCCGGACCGCGGTCTTCGGCACCGCCGACGCGCCCAGGGGGACGCTGCTCTTCCTCACCGGAGGCCCCGGCCAGCCGGGCGTCCCCTACGTTCAGCGGATCCGCGAGCGGCTCCCCGAAGCACTGGCCCAGTACCGGCTGGTCATGATCGACCAGCGCGGCACCGGCGACGCGGCGGTCGACTGCCCGGAGCTCCAGCGGGAGGTGGGCAGCAGCGACACCGTCGCCCCCACGCCCGGCGCCGTCACCGCCTGCGCCGAACACCTCGGCGCGAAGCGGAACTTCTACACCACCGCCGACACGGTGGCCGACCTGGAAGACCTGCGGCGCGCCCTCGGCGTGGGCTCCTGGACGCTCGACGGGGTCTCGTACGGCACGTTCACCGCAGGCCAGTACGCCCTGACCCATCCGCGTCGGGTCCGCAAGCTCGTCCTCGACTCCGTCGTACCGCTCGACGGTGCGGGCGTGCTGTACGAGGACGCCCTCGGCCATTCCGCGCAGGTGCTCCGCACCGCCTGCCGTGAGCAGGAGTGCCGTTTCGACCCTGCCCGGGACCTCGCGACGGTCGTCCGGCGCGACGGCAACGGTGTCGGCGTGTTCAACCTCCTCGTCATCGCGAGCATCATCGACCCGAAGCTCGACAACCCCCGGTTCGGCATTCTCGGGGCCATCCATGCCTCCGCCTCCGGTGACCGGGCCCGCCTCGACGGTCTCGTCGCCGGGTTCTCCGCGCCGTCCGATGAACCGCCGACGGAGTTCAGCTCCGGACTGCACGCCGCGACCCTCTGCGCCGACTCCCGATGGCCGTGGGGCGATGCCTCCGCGCCCGCCGAGGGACGGGAACGCACCCTGAACCGGGCCGTCCAACGGATCCGGCCGGCGGCGGTGTGGCCGTTCGAGCGGGAGACGGCGGGCGCGCAGGGCATCCCGCGGACCTGCCTGCCCTGGCCCGCCTCGCGCCCCAACCGAGCCGCGCCCCGCCACACCCTGACGATGCCGGTGCTGATCCTCGCCGGCGACCGGGACCTGTCGACGCCGGTGCGGTGGGCCCGCGACCTGGCGGCCGTAACTCCGCGGGCCGAGCTCGTCGTTCTCGCCGGGGCGGGCCACTCCACCCAGAGCCGCAGCGACGGCGGGGCCCGGGCCGCCGAGGAGTTCCTGCTGCGCTAGCACGCGGTAGGGGCCGTCGCACATCGCGGGAGCCGCGCATTCTGCCGCGGGAGCCACCCGAAGCAGCTACGGATCAGTCACCATCCGCCGCCGAGACGCCGTCACCGAAACCGGCGAGTGGCAACCCGTCCGGAAGGCCGAGGAATCATTCGCCCCTCCTCGGACTCGCCGAGGACTGCCCCACCACCATCGTCACCTACGAACGACGTGTCCGCCGGTGGCTGACGCTGTATCGGGACAGGGCCGGTGGGATGCGATGCCCTGCCCGACGCGGCGCCGGATTGGCCCTTGACCCACCGTCTGATGTAGAACACTTCAGCGATCGAACGTGATCGCGAACTTGTTCAGTCATCGGGGGATTGACATGAAGTCAACTCAGCGTTTCATCAGCAGCTTTGCAGTCGTCGCCATGCTCGGGGCAATCGCCGCGTGCGGCCCGGAGGACCCCACCGCCGACGGCGCGGCCGGCGGCTCTACGGCCTCCGCCCAGCCGTCGGGGCAGCCGTCCGCGGTCGAGAGCTCTTCGGGCGAGCCTGCCGACGACTGCGGGCAGTCGCCCACGCTGCCGGCCGGCCACAAGATGGTGGAGATCGCCGTGCCGCCGTCGAAGGGCTCGATGTCCGCGAAGGACGCCCAGCCGACGTGCACGCCCAACGACTGGATCTACCACGGTCAGGGCGAGGCGAAGTACTACCTGTTCGCGCAAGAGGTGAAGGCGGAGCTGTCCGCCGGTCCCGGCTCCACGAAGACGGTTCCCGTCGGCGAGCTGTGGGCGCATGCCGGTGACTGCATGACGGACCAGGCCGCGGTGAAGTCGCCGTACAGCTGCTCCGGGAACATCTACGACATCACGCTGGACGGCGAGGGCAACGTGAAGTCCATCAAGGAGATCTGGCACCCGTAGCCCTCCCCGGCGCTGTGCGTCGGGCCGCTCGTGCGCAGTCGGCTGCACACGAGCGGAACCGGGTGCCCATCAGCCCGAACGAACCACTCCTCCAGACCCGTCGGCGGACGCCAGACCGACGGGCGCGGCGGGTCTGCGACCGCGGCCCGCCACCCCCGCAGCGGCCTTGCGCGGGCAACCGGCGCCGGCGCACCCACCACGAGCGACACCCTCACGAGACACTCGCCGTCAGGCGGGAAATGGTCTCGGGGCAGCATCCGTTCGCCGTGTACTCGGTCGCATCGACTCCCGCGCCGCGCCTGGGCTCGTCCTCGACCAAGGACTGAGCGATCTCCTCGCCGTGCGTTCTGCGGGAGAAGTCCGCCCGGGCACATCGGTATCGGCTCCAAGAGGTGCCATGCGCTCTTCCGCGCCAAAAGGAGGCGATCAGGGAGGCGGTTAATGGCCGGGTGCCGCCCTGCCTCGACGTGCACGGGCCTCTAGCATTCGACCATCCCCGTTCACACCGGCGGGGTGGCCGGACAGAGTTCATTCGCATGATAGTTCAACCATTGCCTGTTGGACTACCCCATTGCGCAATTCCGGCCCTTCCAATTCCTCGCGCCAGGCCTCACCGCGGTAGGTCCATGACGACCGCCGCACACGAGCGTGGCGCGTGGCATCCCAGCCCGTGGCGCGGACGCACCCGTGCGTCCGCGCCCATGGGAACCGAAGCACCGGATGGGAGAAACATGAGACTTCCCCTGCTCGTGAGCGGGGCGGTCGCCGCCCTGCTCGCCTCGGCCCTGCCCGCCAAAGCCGGCCCGTCGTCGATCGTCGACCCGCCGCCGGACAGGATCGTCATCGACATCGCCACGGTGAACGGATCCGGCTGCCCCCTGGGCACCGCCGCCATCGCCGTCTCCGAGGACAACACCGCCTTCACCGTCACCTACAGCGAGTACCTCGCGCAGGTGGGCGGCGGTTCCTCCCCCACGGCGGCCCGCAGGAACTGTCAGCTGAACCTCCTCGTACACGTGCCGCAGGGATTCACGTACGCGATCGCCAGTGCCGACTACCGGGGCTACGCCTCGCTCCAGCGCGGAGCGAGCAGCACGGAGAAGGCCTCGTACTACTTCCAGGGCTCGCCGACCACCGCCTCCCGCACGCACGCCTTCCGGGGCCCGTACGAGGACAACTGGCAGGCGACCGACGACACCGACTGGGCCCAACTGGTGTGGGCGCCCTGCGGTGTGCAGCGCAACTTCAACATCAACACCGAGCTCCGGGTGAACGCCGGCACATCGACCCCGGGCGCCACCAGCTACATGACCATGGACTCCACGGACGGTGACATCAGCACGGTCTACCACCTGGCGTGGAAGGAGTGCCCGGCCGGCTGACGGACGCGGCGGCCGTGGCGCATCGACGCGCCCGGCCGCCCACCGGCCGACACGACGTCCGATCGCGCCACGAGAAGGGTGCATCGGCCGGGAACCCGTGCGGACGGAGGTGACTTCGGCTGCGCTGTCGCCGCCACGAGGTCTCCCTCGCACGGACCGCGCCGGTGTACGTCTCGCTGAGGATCTTCGACCACCGCGTAGTACTTGAGAATGACCCGGCGCCCCTACTGAGATGGACATTGCGACCGATGGGGAACCTGGCCCCGGGACAGCCGTCTTGATCGTCGCGTCGGCTTGAACGTCGAGTCGACCCGAGGAGGTTCTGATGGCAGGTCAGGTGACGGAGAAGCCGGCGATGGCATCGGCGCCGGAGTACCAAGGGGCGCTGGGATCGCTGTCGGTGAACGCTTCTCTGCCCGAGGTGCTCGCCCGGGGCGTCCGGGAACTCCGGGCGGCCGAGGAGGCCGGGGACCGGCGGGAGGCGGCGCGCTGCGGGCTGGCCGTGGCAGAAGCATGCCGCAGGCTCGGGCGGATCGAGGAGGCCGACCGGGCGTGGAAGGCGAGCTACCGGGCGGCGCGTTCGGCCGGACACGAAGGGGCCATGGCGTGGGCGCTGTGGAGCGGGGGCACCCTCGCCCGCCAGCGCGGTGCGCTCAGGCTGGCGTACCGGCTGCTGGGGCTCGCAGCCGAGATGGGGGAGCGGGGCGGGGACGTCGTCGTACGGGGGTACTCGCTGGCGGGGCTCGCCGAGACCGGGCGCATCCAGGGCGACTACGAGGCGGTCGGGAGGCTGCACGAACAGCTCCTGGCCGAGGCCCGCCGCCGCGGCGAGGCCCGGCACACGGTCTGGGCGCTGGAGGGCATAGCGCAGATGCACCGCAACACAGGCTCCTACGACCGGGCTCTGGCCCTCTTCGAGGAGGCGGCCGAGACGGCGTCGCGAGCCGAGGACCGACGCGGATGGGCATGGGCCCTGCGGGGCATCGCCGACGTGGTGTCCGTGCGGGACGGGGACGTGGAGCGGGCCCTGTCCCTGCTGTCGCAGGCGGAGGAGGCATGCCGGGAGATACGGCTGGCCAGCGCGCTCGCCTACAACCACAAGATGCGGGGCAACGTGCTGTACCGGGCGGGCTGCTACGAGCAGGCCCGTGAGTTGTACGCGCAGGCGTTGCAGGAGTTCCGCGAGATGGAGGAGCCACGGGGTACGGCACTGTCGCGGCTGGGACTGGTCAAGGCCGACGCCCGCCTGGGCCGCGACGCCGCGGACACCGCCGCGGAGCTCACCGGGCTCCGCACGACGCTGGACCGCATCGGGCTGCGGCACGCCCGGGACATGGTGGACAAGGCCGCGGCCGAACTGGGGGTGGGCCCACTGCCGGACCACACCGGAGACGGTCCAGGGGCAGCGGCACCGACGCTGTCGGCCGTCGGGACGGAAGCCCTGCAGAAGGCCGACGTGGAGGGACTGCGGTGAGCGCCCGCCCGATGCCCGCCCACCCGACGCCCTCCCACCCGACGTCCGCCCTGGCGGTCTGCTCACTCGCCGTCGCGCCGGGCGCCACGGCCGCGACCGCGGTGAGCACCTCTCGTGTGCCCGAGGCCTCGGCGGCCGTTCTCCTGCGGCGGTGCCGAGACCGGGTCCGGCCCGCGCTGGTGGAGGCAGTGGGCCGGTTGCACCCCTGGACCGGTGAGATGGCGGCGTACGCGCTGGGCTGGGCCGATGTGACCGGACAGCCGGACCCGGGCGGATCCGAGGGCAAGGGGGTGCGGCAGACCCTCGCCGTGCTCGGGGCCGAGGCCGTCGGCGCCGACGGCGCCGTCGCCGTCCCGGGAGCCGTCGCCGTCGAACTCGTCCACACCTTCTCGCTCCTCCACGACGACATCATGGACGCCGACGCCCTGCGCCGGCAGCGCCCGGCGGTCTGGAAGGCCTACGGGACGGGCCCGGGCGTCCTGACCGGCGACGCGCTCCTGGCCCGGGCAGTGACGAGCCTGGCCGAGACCCCGGGCCACCACACGGCCGCCGCGGTACGGCACCTCTGCCGCACCCTGAACGCGCTGGTGTCCGGCCAGGCGGAGGATCTGCGCTTCGAGGACCGCCCTTGGCGCGGACCCGGCGCGGTCGAGCCGGAACAGTACCGGTCCATGGCCGAACAGAAGACCGGCGTCCTGCTGGGCTGCGCGCTCGCGCTCGGCGCGATCCTCGGCGGTGCCCCCGACAGGACCGTCACCACGCTCGACCGAGCCGGTCGCCATCTCGGCCTCGCGTTTCAGGCGGTGGACGACATCCTCGGTATCTGGGGTGACCCGAGAGTGACCGGCAAACCCGTCCACGCCGACCTCCGGCAGGGCAAGAAGACCTATCCGGTGCTCATCGCACTGGCCGGCGGAGGCAAGGCCGCGCACGAACTCGCGGTGCTGCTCGACTCCGTCGACCGGATCGACGGCGAGACCGCCGAACACGCCGCAGCGCTCGTGGAGGAGGCCGGCGGCCGGACCGGGACCCACAGGGAAGCACGCCGACACCTGGACGCAGCCCGCCGCACACTGCGAGAGGCGTCCCTGACGCACCCCGCAGCACAGGAACTGGACGTGCTGTTCACCCACTTGCTCGACCGCACCTGGTGACGCCACGGCCCTGATTCCGAAGCGAAGGACGCTGCGGCGCCGTGTCGGCAAACGGCCTTCGTCAGCAGTCCTACTCGCGGGTTACTTGTCCCCTGGTGGCCGAGGTGGGAGTCCGGGGCGAAGAACGCCGCTGTCTTTCGCTCTCCTGCCGTGACCCGCGGCAAGGTGGGTGGGCCGGGCGCTGCATTGCAGGGCCGACCAGGAGCGCGTCACTCTGGTAGTCGAGGGCAGGTGCTGACGTGCACACCAGCGACGAGATCTACGACCGGGTGCTCGGGGACCCGCGTTTCGACCCCGAGCGGTTCGTCATGGGGATCGCCGTGCGAGGGGCCCCGCCGAAGCGGGTCCTGCTCGGCGACTTCGTGCCGGGCGGGGACATCCCCTGGCATCGGGTGGTGTTCTTCGAGGCGGACGGCCAGGTCGTCTGGGACCGCGCCTCCGGCGTCGACCGGCTCGACGAGACCCTCGGCGGGCAGGCCGGTCCCATTCCGGCCCCGGCACCCGGTGACGTCCTCGCCGTCCCGTCGACGAACCGCACCGCCGTCGCCTGGCTGCCGCCGGCCGAGTTGTGGCCGCCGATCCAGCACATTCGCCGCGAACACGACCGGCAGATCCGCCGCTGGCCGCCGCACGTCAACGTGCTCTTCGGGTTCGTCCCCGAGGCCGAGTTCGTCCGGGCCCTGCCGCTGGTCGCCGCAGCGCTCGCCGAGACGCCGCCGTTCACCGCCCGCCTGGCGGGCGTCCACTGGTTCGGACACCGCGAGGACGCCACCGTCTGGCTCGACCCGGCCGCCGCCGGCCACGAGCCCTGGGCGCGGCTGCGGGAGTCCCTGGAGCTCCGCTTCCCGCTCTGCGGATCGCACGCGCACGGCTTCACCCCGCACCTGTCCCTCGGCCGTACCCCGGACCCGCACCCCCTCGCCCGTAAGGCGGAGGCTCTCCTCGGCCCCATGACGGCCCGGGTCGACGAGCTGGTTCTGCTCGCCCGGCGCGGCGACGAGCCGATGCGGGTCAGGGCCCGCGTCCTGCTCGGCAGCGGCGACGTACGCCACCCGGAGAATCCGGCCCCTCCGGGCAACCCTCCACCGTCACCGCCCGCCCACAGCAATCGGTCGACCAGCCCGTCGATGTAGTCCGGGGTGAGCGGGCCCATGCCGAACAGGACGCGGATGTACATCGGGGCCAGGATGTGGTCCAGCACGTC